>NZ_AUTR01000006.1:0-25400 GCF_000497875.1 Pseudoalteromonas sp. S8-8 | reverse complement strand
TGTAGTGGTCAACTAATTTTGGCCACAGTTTTAGAATCTTGGCATCTAACCTCAGATTCATTTGGGGCTAAACCGGCATTATAATGATGTGGCCTAACGTTGTTGTAATATCCGTTGATATAATCACTAACGCTATATTTAGCATCTATAAAATTTCCATATCCAACCTTTGGCATCCATTCCGTTTTAAAGCTTCTAAAAAATCGCTCCATTGGTGCATTATCCCAACAGTTTCCACGCCTACTCATACTTTGTTTGATTTTATAGCGCCATAAACGTTGACGATATTTTAAACTGGTATAGTGACTACCCTGGTCTGAATGAAACATCAGTCCTGTCGGTTTTCCTCTGCTTTCATACGCGAGTTCAAGCGCTTTTAGCGTTAAATTAGTATCTGGCGACAACGACATGGCCCAGCCAACTACTTTACGTGCAAATAAATCAATAATAACGGCTAAATAAGCCCAGCGATTACCTACCCAAATATACGTCACATCACCGCACCACACGGTATCTGGCTCAACAACATCAAATTGTCTATCAAGCAGATTTGGAATTTCAAGGTGCTCATTACCGCCGCGTTTATATGAATGTTGAGGTACTTGGCAGCTTTCAAGCTTTAATTTAACCATTAGCTTAGCAGCACGATAACGACTCAATTCAAAATCATTGTTCGTTGCTATTGCCGCGATTGTCCGCGCCCCAGCTGAGCCGCCGCTCATTGCATGTATTGCTCTAACTTCAGCCTCTAGCCTTATTTGTTCTAGTGTCGGCGTTGTATCCCTTATAGCCCAATATTTATAGCTGCTACGATGCACATTGAATACGTTACACAGCACGCTAATTGGGTAACGCTCTCGTTGATTTAGTTTCTCAATTAACGAGAATTGTTCAGGGAGTCGGACATCAAGAGAGCGGTAGCCTTTTTTAATATATCCTTTTCTAATTCAATGCGTTGGATTTGCTTTTTAAGTTCGCGGATTTCAATTTGTTCGGGCGTCATTGGTGAAGCAGATGGTGTCTGGCCACTCCGCTCTTGCTTTAATTGAGTAACCCACTTACTGACGGTTGATTTACCCACCCCCATCGCTTTGGCTGCTTCTTCTTGAGTATAACTTTGGTCAACTACAAGCTGAGCTGTTTCTAATTTGATTGCCGCAGAATACGTTGCGCGTTTTAATTTCGTCATTTTTTCACCCAAATTTGTATGCTTATTAGCATAACATTTCTTTCTTAATGGGTGGCCAAATTAACTATGCCACTACACACTTACATTGTCTGCCATTTCTTTAATCGCTTTCAATTGTGCAGGGGTAACATCAAGTTTCATTTGATTCAATCCAACATTTAAAAAATAGGTTTTGACTCTTGGTCTTCCCAAGAACAATCAGGGTTTTTGCATTTAACTCTAGTGATTCTTGTATCTGCTGCTTCAAACGGCATTCCATATTCTTTGTCGTGCTTTCCCAAAGCGCACTTTAATGGCTGTATCGAATCATTTAATTTATTGAGATATTTCATTAATAAATAGAGAATAGGTTTTAATAAGAACTTCCATACCAAAGCACAGAGAACAAGAAAGGCTAATGCCTGTAACAATTCGTTGTTGATTGTATTTTCCATAATTTCATTAAGCCATTCACTTTTAACTATTAAACCCTTAGCCATGCTGACACTCCAATTTTCGTCATACTCATATTTCTTGATCTTAGGGATATAGTAGCACGTCCTTAACGTGCTGTAAGTTGTTTTTCAACCAAGCTTTATTCAACATCCCCCAATCTACAACCGAGTACGAACCGCCTTTGTTTTCAAGCGCTATAGAGAGCTCAGGAATTGCTGCTAATGTGTCTTGAGCTGTTCGCCTCGGCATTCCAGTAGCTTCTATAATTGCTGGCACAGTGTTAACGCCAGTGCTAATCAGCCAAGTCACGTAAGCTCGCCTATATAAGCTAGTTTTTGTTTTGCTATGTGTCATTTAATAACTCTGTGAAAATATTTTTAAAGCTAATCATTTTGAGCTTCCGGTGGTAACAATATATCCTCAAATGTTTTTGTTGTTTGAAGCATAAGCTGGCATAATAACATACGTTTTTACTGGTCTACAGCGCCGTAAGTGAAGTATAACTTGGCATAATATTGAAGCTTATAATGGCATAAAGTTACCAAATATAAGCTCTATAAAGCCAATCTCATAAAAATACCGCCAAGTTTAGTTGACTGCTATGTGCTGTGAGTTCAACCACTCGATGCAACACACTGATTAAATCGCTCCGCAGGTGTTTCGTATTCCAGTGTTTTCCGCGGTCTCTCATTAAGTTGTCTGGCAACTTGGTTTAATCTTATCTGAGAATGCTCATTTAAGTTAGTTCCTTTTGGAAAGTATTGTCTTAATAGCCTATTTGTATTTTCATTGGAACCGCGCTGCCAAGGTGATTGTGGATCGCAGAAATATACTTGAATATCTGTAGCTAGAGTAAAGTCTTTATGATTAGTAAGCTCACATCCTCTGTCCCAAGTTAATGATTTATAAAGCTCTGCTGGCAACTTATTAGCTTGTTTAATCAACGCTTCGATTACTGGCTTTGTTTTATTACTAGGTACTTTCACTAACATTACATACCTAGAGTGTCGCTCAACTAGAGTCGCGATAAAACTGTTTCCTGAGCCTTGGATCAAGTCTCCCTCCCAGTGGCCTGGAACAGCTCTGTCTTCAATATTTGATGGCCTTTCACTAATTGGTACAGCGTCGACTATCCTTCCTAACCCTTTACCTTTAAGAGTGGCGTGTTTTGATTTCCTGACTACCCGCTGCGTCCTTAAGTGTTTTTGTAGCTCTTTTTTTAAGGCGCCGCGGGTTTGTATATATAGGGTTTTATATATTGTTTCGTGCGACACATTCAAATCCTCATTATTGGGATATCTCCGCCTAAGCCAACCAGAGATTTGCTGAGGTGACCATGCAGATTCCATCTTTTGAGCAATGATTAAACATAATTCTTTGTTGCCATACAGCTTACAAGGCTTAGGGCGTTTGGCATTTTCCCAGGCAACTTTGTCAGCTTTACTCGCTCGATATTTTTTAATCCCGCCGTGGCGGTTTACTTCACGGCAAATAGTGGAAGGAGAGCGATTAAGATATCTCGCTATTTCTCGAAGAGACTTACCTGCTGCTAACCCTCGTGAAATGTCTTCTCGCTCTGCAAGAGTTAGTGTTGTTGGTGAGCGTTTGGGCTCAAGCGGCCGAACACCACCTGTTTTATGGATAATACCTAATATAGATGAATGGTATCGATCAAATAATCTTGCTATATCATGCGCACTATCACCGCGCTGATATCGATCCCAAATTAACCTTCTTTGTTCTGCATTATAATAAATACGCTTTCTCTGTTTCATGTGAACGCTCCTTTAACTAATAATAAGGATAGCGTTGCATTCACCAGTTGAACTCACAGCCATAAGCGGACATTTAACGCCTTTGTAACTGGCCAAGTAACCAGTTGCCTAAAATTGTGTAGTGAAACCTAGCCAATTGTTACTTGCCCTAGTTAATTGACTCGTTAGGCATACTTTTCTCAATACTATCAAGCAAGGAAAGTATGTCTTCAACAAAGCACTCTAGAACCACATTTAATGTCCAAGATTTTTTATATTCAACGCCTTTAAATTGAACCGCAATCTTATACTCAGGATCAATAAGTCCGCTAGGTGGAACTGTTTTGGAAAAAGAATCTGCATGAATAATTTTATCGCAGACCTGCTTAAGAGTTGCAGGTTTCTCTATTAACTTATCATCGAAATATAACCATGATGAATTTGGTAATTCCAAATTCGGTTGATTGATTGCATTTTGATAGAGATTTACTCTAATTGCTATTACTAGACTAAGAAGATTGCTAGACACTAAATTATGTAAAGTATCTTCAACATTTTTAGACATGACTAATCTAGAATTTTCTGATGAAAGACTACTTGTTGTTAAATCTAATCCATGACAGATTAAACACAAGCGCCTAATTTCATTGAAGTCTTGCTTGTGCTGACCAAAGATATCGCGCATTTACTTTCCTGTAAGCCTAGTGAGCTGATCGCGCATATGTCTGCTCGTGTCACGCTACTTTTCTACTTGAGATAGTTTTAACAAATTACCTAACATATTGCTATCAAATAGTTTCCTATTCTCTTTGAACAAAGCTAAATAGAACAACGTGCGCGCTGCTCATTTCCGTGAATGTATGAGCATACAAAAATTCGACCACTGAACTAGTTATTATACTTAGTCAATATTAATGTCCCTTAATCGCTCTCAGCCGAACTTCGTAAAAGTGCCAATTGCGGACATTAGTAACTCTGCACTCTGCCGCTCGTCGGCAGCAGCTTGTTAGGCTATTTTTTTCGATAATTCACCTGATTAAACAGGTTTTCCGTCGTACCAATTTCAAGCATCGCTTTTACCAAAGACTTCAACAGCACATCTGATGCTTCGTACAAACCAGTCAAAGCTATGGAAAAATCCATGATTTTCAGCTCTGAGATAATTTCGTACTGATGTAGAGCGTCGGCCTCTCTATGGGCAATAGTGTTGTGCCTTGCCTCAGAAATTTCATTTTCAATTGCTTTTCTTGCTTTCTTTAATTTTTTTAGGGCATCAACAACCATACTCCTTGAAGAATCAGACAATCCTGTCGATTCGTATATAAACTGCATTCGCCGTCCAGTAACTTTTCCCATATCCCACTCATAAATGGTTAAAAGCAGTGCACGTAACGCAATATTCCTTTTTGTCTCATTAGGATGAGCGAAAGCATCAGCTTTTAAAGCTTGGATATCTCTCTCAGCAAGCAAGAAATACAGGCCAATATTTAGAAACTGCTTTGTCGCAGGAAACAGCTCCTCATTGACCTTCTTGCATTCTTTCACTGTGATTTCTATAGCTCCGTTTATAACTTTATCTTTTGCTTTAAATTCTTTTTCCAATTTACGGTAAAGTCGCCACAAGAAAACAGCTTTTATCTGCCGCCCAAAATTTCTGTGGAATTTCATTCGAAACCACCGCTCTTGAACACTTCTATCTTTATCGAAAAACCTACTATTGAGCATCAAACTTCCATTGGTTTATTGCCTAACTAGACTGTAGAATAACTCCAACAGTCAAATTCAATTAAAAAATAGCTCCTACAATTCACTCTAAGCCTTTTTAGAGCATTAGGTAATGCATTTGGAACACATAAAACAGGCTGTTTTCCTTAAAAAAGTAATTCTGCAGCTTCAACTCCACGTTAAAGTGTGACAACCGTGTGCCATATTGTGAGCGCAGCGAAACTAGCACACGTTTGGAGTTACTCTTGAACGTTTTTTTCGTTACATTTATATTTCGAAGGTAAACATTGACTTAAAGCCACAATCAACGCGATGTTGAATGATTTTATGAACTGAATCATGTAACTCGTCAAACCTTTGCTTCTCTCGAATCACTCCATCCATATTTTGTCTACTGCTTACAAAATGGAATAATTGATTGTTCAAAACTGAAGATATCACACTAATATTGTCCAGTGACTTATTCAAATAGTTGTAGTCTTCTACAGCCTCTTTAGCTAGACAAACATTCCAGAATGATAGCTCTCTATTAGATTTATAAAGGTTTCGCCGTGCTTGATATAGGTTGCCCCAAACAATATTAAGATGCTCAATACGTTTGATTGATACATCTTTATCCTCAACCATCAATCCTGGTGTAGGACATATATGATCATAATGAAATCGCAACTCATGTAAGTTTTCTTCTATTTCATCTATAGCAGCGATGTATCTTTTGGCGACTAAATATGAATCCTCCTTTCGCTTGTTATTTAACCATTGAAAGTAGGTATAGAAACCAAAAATAAAACCAAGAGATGTAACAACTAAAGTACCAACATCAGTCCATTTGACCCCGTCAAACATAGCCGCTCTATCTGTAACACCAATGAAAAAGCCACAAGCCACAAGCTACCAGAAATAATCCAACAACCATAAATATAAGTATATTTTTCAACTAGTTGACACCTTTAATTCTGAATAACTCAAATATAAAACTAACATTTTATAGTCCGCTTATCGCGCATATTTCTGCCGACTTAACGCTCATTTTTCTGCTTTATATAGTTTTAACAAATAACCTAAGGTATTACTATCACTAAGTTTTCTAAAATTTTTGAGTAAAGTTAAATAGATCAATATGCGCGAGCAGCTCATTTTCATGAATATATGAGTAAAGAGCAGTTTGACCAATCAATTAACTATTATATTTAGCTAATCTCAATGACCGGTTATCGCTCAAGTAAGACCCTGAAAAGTAGCTCATATAGCTATCTAGGTTAACAACGCTATCAAAAAACAGAAGTATATTTCCGATAACTACTTTGAAGCCCTAGAAACGGAAGTTTACTTCCGAAATATGGCAATATAGGCTAAAAATCGGAAGTAAACTTCCGTTTTGTACTTTAAGATTATAAGCCGGTGTCTAGTGAAAGCTGGGAAATCCAAACTCGTTTCTGCCCCAAATAGAGTTAGCTCAGCAGTCTAAATGCCTCCATCAGATAATTTTTTCCATAATTTATTTAATGTTTACTTCATAGCTGAACATTAGGAATTTCACAGACTTTATTCAAATATTCTGTTAGTGTCTTATATATTCTCATAAATGCGGCAACCGCCTAAAATAACATTAATTTCATTAAGAAAATGCCGTAAAGAAAAATATATACCAAGGTCATATTTATTATGTCTCCGACTTTTTATCTTAATCGAACACTATTTAGTGACAACCAACGATTCACCGAATCAGAATTACTCAATGCCTCAAATTACATTGTAATTTTGGCTGAGCCAGGTGCTGGAAAAACTGAGCTTATGAAAAGCTTAGCTAATCAGTTAGGGACTAAGGAGGTTACGGCAAGTATATTTAGCTATATGGGAGCTAATAGCGAATATTCTCCTCTTGTCATTGATGCTTTTGATGAATTGGCTAAAGTTGATACTACAGGTATTCATAAGCTACTTTCTAATGTATCAAATGCAAGACCTACACATGTCATTATTTCAAGCCGTTCGAGTGAATGGGATAGTTCTGCCACGAACACTTTTGAACAATTTATCGGTCATGCGCCAACTGTTGCTCGGCTATATGAGTTTGATGAGTCTGAGCAACGAGAAATTTATACTCACCATACAAAAAAAGATAATTTTATAGAATTTCAAGCTGAGGTTACTAGGTTTTCGTTGGAACCTCTCCTCCCAAACCCACAATTTCTTAAATTATTTGCAGATGCTTATATTGAGAGTGAAGGACACTTTACTGACAAACGTTCAATCTTTACTCAAGCCATAACCAGCTTAGCAAGAGAAGTAAATGCTAACACTAAACCGACCCCTTCGCTTTCTAGTGATCAAAAGATTAACTTGTCTTCAGAAATTTTTGCAAAGCTACTACTCTCTGGTGCTGAGGGGATAGGAATAAGTGAAGCACACGAAAACAGGATGTATCCTCTGGCTGGTTCGCTGTTGAGTTCTAGTAGTGTGAATCTTAGTGGTATCCTAGCTACTCGCCTTTTTAAGCCTGGAGATAATGCAGATCAGCATCGACCTGTACATAAGATAGTTGCTGAATATTGTGCAGCAGATTATCTCACTAAGCGTATCGCTAACCCATCAGATCCTTTGACTATTGCACAGTGTTTGCCAATCATTGCTCCAAACTCTACTGTCCGAGATGAGTTAAGGGGATTAATAGGCTGGATGGCCGCACTGGGTAGCAAATCAATTGAAGAAGCTGCAATTGAACTTGATCCATATGCGGTACTCGCGAATGGCGACCCTTCTCAATTAGCTACATCGTCAAAGGCCATGCTTTTGTCACGTTTGAAGGAAGTAGAAGCTGTTGACCCTTACTTTAGGCGAAGTGACTCTTGGCGTAGGTTTAGTGTTGCAGGCTTATTTACACAAGATGTAATGGAAGAGGTTAAGCCAATTATCTCTGATGGAGGTGATGGCGATTTGCGAGACTTACTGCTTGAGCTTTTGGTGGGAACCCAAGCTGCAAGGTGGCTAGATATAGAGTTACGTCAGCTTTTATTATCGTCTACTGAAAGTAAACAAACACGTATGCTAGCTTACAAGTGCCTAATAGGGTTGGAATCTTACGATCCTCACTTAGACCTACGTGATTTAATTGCTGAAGCTAGCAGCTCCTCTTTAAATATCGCAGCAACTGTAATTGAATCAACTGATATTGACACCTTTAAACCGAATGAACTTGAAGTGTTCTTTCGGAATTGCGCTAACTTGTACCCTAGCCATAAACAAGACCTTGACGGTGCGCTAGGAGACCGTTACTTTGTTAAGCGTTTTATTTCCCATTTGAACGTACTACAGCTTGAAGGTTTGTTAGATTTATTAAGCAAAGGTTTGGCCTGCAATTGTGGAAAAAAAGCGTATGAATGCGAATGTAGAACAAGGTTAAGTAAAATAATTGGTTCACTTTTAGACTGCTACTTTGAGTTAGCTAAACCTCCGTTTGAACCATTGCGTATTTGGCAGTGGGTAGAGCACCTAAATTTTCCTAGGCAAATGAATACTCAAGATATTAAGTCGGTACAGGCTCTGCGGGCAGATGATCCATTACGGCAAGGAATTATTTCTCATGTTTTCGGAAAATTAACGGAACGAGAGGCGATATTTCAAGCTAGGATACACAAGTTTGGAGGTCATTATTCTCATGCGGGACTTTGTTTAAGCCTTGCTGACCATAGGTTTATAATTGATTTAGCATTTGAAAATAATAACACTCAGTTGTGGGCGAGTTTTTTAGCTCAGCATCAATTCAATCGCTTTTCCAATAAAAAGGAGCTTGATAGTTTACGCAGCCATATGCGTAAGCAAGCATCTCAAAAACCAGAGTTTATGAAAAGGTGGGCTCTGATGAATAGACAAGAGTCGATTCAGGCTAAAGAAGAAGATCAAAAGTGGAATGCTAAACATCGCCGGTTAATGAGGCGTCGTAAAAATAAAAAGAAACAAGTTCATGTGGAAAATATTCAGTATGTTCAAGCAGAACGTGAGTTAGTCGAGGGCGGTCAACATTGGGGATGCTTAGTTCGTTTTTCTCAGCTCATACTGAATAAACCCGAAAATATTGAATTAGAATTTGGTGATGAAGTACTTGTTCGAAATGCGATTAAGAATTGCTTGGGCTTTATAGCTTCTATAATACCTGTTCTGCAAAAGCTTGCTGATTTGCAGTGTGAATCTAAGGGGCTAGTAGTTGAGACTATTTTATATGCGGCTTGCATTGAAATCATGCGAGAAAGTGGGAGTTTAGAAGGGGTCGAGCGCCCACTTCTCCTTGCCCTCAGAACAAATTTAAATGTAGGGTACAATGCTGTCAGTCAAGATGAAGCTATTGCTCTTAAATCTGAAGTCGATCGCTTGCTTTTTCCTGATGTTGAATCTGCTGAGAAATTTCTTCTTGAATACGTTGAGCCTCAATTAGCACAAAATAAATGTGCTCACCCTGAAGTTGACTTATTAAAATACGATGAAGTATTCAGCCCTTTACAAGCTAAGCTCTCAATTGAATGGCTTGAAGGTTACGATCAACTTGAGTCATCTGCTCTTAATACGCTTTTTGAAATTGCAGCACAGTATGGGGACCGAGAAAGCTTGAAAAGTATTATTGAGTTGCGCTGCGGTCAGTTTTTGTTTGGCCAATCAGAATCTAACGATGATGAACAATTAGAACAAAGGCGAAAATTTTGGTTTGTTAGAGCTTTTTACTTTTTAAGTATAGAGCAAGCAGAGCCATACTGGAATTGGCTTACTGGTGATAAAAATTCAATATTATTACTTAACGAACGCTCAAGCCGAATGAACCGAAGTGATCACTCATATTGGCCAGCACTAACATCTTATAAGGTGTGTGCTATTTTAGAAGCATTTTTTGAACAATGGCCAAAGGTTAAACTACCAAGTAATTGGGGGACTGGAAGCCCTGATGGAGAGACTGCATATCGTTTCTTAACAGATATTATTTGGTCTATCGGAAATGGTAGCCCAGATGAGGCGATCCCTGTTCTTCATCAATTATTAGCTGAACCTCATTTTTCTGATATTCATATACCGCTGAAAAGTATACAAGCAGAGCAGTTAAGGAAGAAAGCACTAAGAGACTTTGAGCCACCGACTTCAACGAAAATCGTTGATTTATTAGATAACAATGCTGTTGTTAGTGTTGAAGGATTACGGCAACTTATTCTTTTAGAGTTAATTAGTTATCAAAAGGATATTGATGGTGGAGAATTTAATACAGCAAATCGTTTTTATACAAAAAATACAAATGGGGATGATATACGACTGGGTGAAGTTGAGTCAGTTGAAATTATTGCCGAACGTCTCAATTTACTTCTTAGCACTCAAAGTATTGTAATCACTTCTGAACATCAGACCAAAAATCAAAATAGGATTGATATCACTGCTGCTAAAACAATAGACGGCATAAGGCGACTTCTAGTTATTGAAGCGAAGGGGCAATGGCATCAAGATCTTTATTCTGCTGCCACAACCCAACTTTATGAGCGCTATTCAGTTCATCCCGATGCCGAACAACAAGGTATTTACCTTGTAATTTGGTTTGGTGCTAATGAAAAAGTTGCAAATAGAATTAAGCATAATGTAACAAGCGCACTAGAACTAAGGGAATCTATTGAGGATACATTACCGCCAGAACTAAAAGGATTTATTGATGTTTTTGTTTTGGATGTATCGCGCCATTAATTATTTTTAGTGAAATATGATGCTAGCGCATTAGTTTATAGCTGGCAGGAATATTTGGCATAGAAAAACTTATCCCAAACTCTAAGGTTTAACAAACCCCGAAACTTATATTTGTCCAAAAACGAGTTTATCTGACTGTCTGCTTCTCGCTCAAATAAGACCCCGAAAAGTGGCTCATATAGCTATCAAGGTTAACGCTTTCAAAAAACAGAGCATATTTCCGATAACTACCTTTGAAGCCCTAGAAACGGAAGTTTACTTCCGAAATATGGCAATATAGGCTTAAAATCGGAAGTATTCTTCCGTTTTGTACTTTAAGATTATAAGCCGGTGTCTAGTGAAAGCTGGGAAATCCAAACTCGTTTCTGCACCAAAACGAGTTACTAAAAACTCATATTGCATTTTGGTAGACTGAATATTCAAACAAGTCCTAAAGCAAAGTTCGGATTACACAATAGAATACGTTGGATTATTGCCGACTTTCCAAGAAATCACGTTTTTTCTCAGACTCAATATACTTTAATTTATACTCTATACGTTTTTCGATATTTGAACGATGTTCTAATAAATCAACAGAATTTAACAAAGGTAATAGCGTGATAAGATAATTCTTTTCTTATTCCAATGGTTAAAGTTCGTTGTTAATAAGGAATGATTCAACCCAATTGACTGCGGCCACTCGCAATTCTTCGATTGATTTTGTAGGCACTAACTTTTCATCTTCCCAATTACCACTATCTATAAAAATGTGACCGCTACCATCGGGCTCAATATGAATAGTTGTATAAAGCATTCCTACGATCCAGTCCTCTTCTGGACAACTGCATTCATCACTCTGTCTTGACTCAATGAACTCATAGCAATGACTCATTTGTGCAAACGAACCATCCATATAAACCCTTAATCCAATTTCACTAACTTGTATTCAGTTTTACCTGCTCTGATAGTGCATTCGTCCTCACTACCTTGTAATTCCAGATCGAAATTGATTGGATAAATGGCTGCTACAATATAGTGCTCGCCGACAACAAACTTATCATCGTTTATGCAGCTACCTTCTTTGCGACCAAGCCACTCGACCTTATCACCAATAGCAACCTTGCCATGTAGAGCTATGACATTGCCGTTAATACCACAGACTACTGAACCATATTTTCGGCTTTCTACCACCATTACGCTCTCCTTATTCCAACCGTTATTTATAGTGAATAGCTAGCTGAATTTAATAATTGTAAAAATATATTCCAAGGCCACAGAGCCCCCACAATATAGCAATCATTAGGTGAGTATTTCTAATAAAGAAATTGTCATTTTCAGAATTTGATTTGATATTATTTTCTTCGTTTGCCATAACTTACTCCCGTATTCCAATTAAACTATTCCACAAAACTTAAAGTGTAGCGGTCTGTTATCTCAGTAATTCCACCACACACAGCTACAAATGCTAAATCACTAGCAATAAGCCAGTGCTTTGCCAGTTCATCGCTCATACACTCTTCTTCAATAAATAACTTGTCTTCACAGCTATTGAGTGCTTCTGAGGCAATCACATTCTGATTTTCGAAGTAACAATGCATAATAGAGTTTGCTAGTTTCGATTGCTCCAACAATGGTTTGTTTTCGTAATTGATTATGATTTTTAAATCCATAAGGCCGTATTCCAATTAAGCTATTTCTTCTTTTTATTCCATACGTTCAGAGCGTTTTTAAGGTACTGAATTGGCTCAGGCATAGGATGTGTCTTCCCTGGCTTAGTTTTGCGTTCATGTTTCGCATGTTCACGCTCAATCTTGCTCCAATCCTTCGGGTAAAGCTCTTGAAACTTATTAATGAAGTCATCGAATGAATATCCTTCGTTTAACTCACCAACCACATTTTCGATTTTTTCATCTTTCTTCGTTATTACAGCCATTATTTTTCCCTTAAAGCCAGTTGAACATTTTACTTTTGTGAGTAGCGCTTAATTAAACGCCACTGGCAAAAGCTTGAATTGCAACCCTATACACCATGCCTTAAATTAATGAACTCTAAAACACTTTAAGCAATTAATAAGCTTTATGTTCATGAAAAATAACTCCATCAGAGCTCAGCTCTAATGACCAAGCATATTTCCCAGTTTTACCATCAAAATTATGAATAACCCAAGGCTTATGAGTTCCTTCTTGATATCTCCGGCCCAATTCGATAGCGAGAGTTGATTGCACCGATAAGAAAAAGTGGATTTTCTTTACATTATGCTTAGCTGAAAGGAAATCTATCGATTTGAGTAAGGAGCCAGATATTCTTTTGAGATTTTCTTGGTTTAAAATTAAATTGCGTACTAATTTTATTTCTGTCGATATAAAATTAGTACTGTTTTGTAGCGAAATAGGTAGTTGAGCTTTATGGATCTCCGTAGATAACCCTAATGCAATTCCTATATCACCAGTCTCGTTTGGCTCAGCTAATAGCTTGGTATCACAAAGTTTTATATCCAAGTCTTCATCGTTCAATAGTCTCCAAGAGTCTGTGCTATGAATTTTGTCAAAATAAAATATGTTGCTAGCATTTCTCAACAAAGCTCCATAAGCAACTAAAAATGGGATACGAGCTAAGCCACCGATGTAGAGTTTTTCACATTTATCGTGAAGTACAAACCTCTTGAATAAATCCACACAAACTTCAGCGTTATAACGTTCAACTTGTTTTTCAGTATCATTGTTTACACTCAGAACTACTACTTCCCTCGCTTTGCGATGCTCTGACTTACTTAAAATATTCTCGGGAAAATCTATACTTACCCCTGGGAGGCCTGAAATTAAAACCCTAGCAGTATTTCGAGCAAAAGCTTTTAATTCCCAAAAAATCATATAACTACCTATTAACATAGGAGCAAATGATAGAATGAAAGTCATCCATGTCATCTCATTTCTTGTCCACTCAGCCCCTAAAAAAGCAACTTCAGGAGGAAGTATTATTCTTACACAGAATGTTGAGAGTGGACTGATGAAAATAGAAGCCCCAACTAACTTTGCACCAGTTGCTGATAAAGGGTATGACTTACGTTTGAAATCCAATAGTCTTTCAAAAAACCACTTTATACGGCTAAATATATGACGTTCACCCAACTTGGTACTCTCCAATTAACAATATTTGTGGTTTGGAACTTGAATTTTCGCCCATCCAAATTCTAATATGAGTTTGACCTAGAATAACAAAAAACAAACGATTCCCTTCAAATTTTGAGTACCTTAACGCGCTTTCCCAATCATATTTATCGACGCATGAATAGTCTGGTATTGGTTCAGGATGGGTATGCCAAAGACCAACATAAGTAGAGTGCTTGTTACTTTCTAGCCATATCTTATTTACGATAGAGTTATGTCCCTCAGAGCGATAAAACTGACAACGTCCTTGTCTATCTGATTCTTGAGGCTCAGTCAGATCGTCTATCAATAAAGCTCCTTCCGAATTTAGATGCTTACCAATTAAAACGCCTCCTGATTCAGGACTTGTACTCTCTAATTGCTTGAATTTGTATATACGTTTTAGCAAATTGGTAGATATACGAACTAATCCATATCCTTTAACATCGATTTGCCATTCTTTACACATTACAAACCCTACATTCGCTATTTCTTGTTAGAGATATACGTTCTTTTAAAGGCATCTTTTTATATTTATCCGTAACAGTTAAATCGGCTGAATTGTCACCTTTCCAACTTTCTGCAATGCTAGCCCTATTATTTTTCAAAATATATAAAGCTAGTGTAGCAGCCAATTCTGCGGTTCTATTTGAGTCTATAAATGAGAATGGAGTAAAAACTCCCGCACAACCAGTCAGGTTTTTCGATATAGGCTGACCAACTTTTAGAAGCGATAAATCACTTTGAGCATTTAGCTGCTTATCCTTTGTATATAAACATTCATAACAACTACAATGAAGATCGACTGCAATAGCATGTCCACCAATACCTGCGGCTTCACTCCAGCAAAAGACAGCATATTTATAGTTATGGCGTTTCAATAAATTATTTAGTTCCAAATTTACTGATGGAGAGCCCACAGCAACAATAACTACATCACAATTCTTTACATTATTAAAACTTACTACCTCATTGAATTTTTTAGGTATTGAATTCACTTTGATATAAGGCAAAGACTGTTCAATACGAAGTTTTAGTGCAGAAACCTTACTAAAACTACTAACGATACCTGACTTTTCATCTGGTTTATAGTTAAGCTCTCCACCACCTAAATGATGTCTATAAATGTTATCGGGGCTTAAACTATCGAAGTCAATTAACGTTAATTCACCTACACCAGCTTTTCCTAACATATTGGATATTTGGCTCCCAACAGAACCACAACCAATAATTGCCACTTTCTTTTCGCTAAAGGATTGATCTCCACCACCTCGTTCTATTAGATACTCTTTTGAATTTCTTAATATCGAGTATAGCTCTAGTTCCCAATCTATTGATGTACTTAGCAGCGGATGTTCACAGTGATGACTGGAAGTAAACTTCAGTAAAAACTGAGTTCTTTCACCACTTGTTCTGGGCATAGTTAAAAAGATATAAAAAGTATTATATGGGCGGTATTTCTTTGCTAACCTGAGCGCTCTTTGCCAATTTTTTTTACTTACCAATTCGAGAAGAGAAATAAAATACTTAACATTAAAATCTTTCCCTGAAGCGGGTGGGAGCTTTGCACCATCCAATGGCAGATGCATTATTTTTTCTCTACGGCACTTATCTAATGATTCTATATTACTAAATCGAAGAGGTAATGATTCATTTTTATGTGAAATCATAATAGGGCTAGAATACTTTCGGCCTTTTATTTTTTCAGGTTGACTCACCCTCATATATAAAGTTTCTGTGGATTTACTTGGATGATAAAAACTATATACTTTTTTTACTGGAGCAAAATAACCTTCCAGCTCATCTAACAATTCATCTTGATATATTTTTAAGCTGATACGATCTAGAAGCTTTACAATATCTTCAATATAAAGAGCTAGCACTTCATTTGGTCTAGAGTAGTCTGTAAATAAGCTGTCACTTTCTTCTAAGCAAATAACACCGGATTGGTTAACATGTGGTAGCACCCCAATCAAATCAGTGTTACGTAATACCGCTTTAGGTAAACTGTATGGAAATCGATCTGGAAAATATATAGAAATATCCCATAATAATTTCTTACCAATTAAGTGAAAATTAAACTTCCTTTCTTCTTCTTCGCGAGACAGCTTAATACATGGCAACTGAAGTACTGAAATCAGGCCCTGTAACTCAGAGTGAGTCATGCATTATTTCCAGTTGTTACATAGGGTGGCGTATTAGACTGTTTGCTATCTTCTACTAAAGGAAAATCAGTACTAAAAACTTTTCTAAGAATTTTACTACTTTCAACTTCAGACTCTTCATCTTTAGCTGCTTCCAAGGCTTCAAGTAAATTCACAACTTTTGTATAAAATGCGTCTTGCTGGCCTAATGTCATTTTGTAATAGACATTTTTGTATGGCTCTACTGGCAGGCTTATATCAATACACCATTTCAAAGTGCCACTTTCTTGATCCCAGGCTTGGTTAAAGCTACCTTTAATGTCTTTAACTACAATAATAAGAGCATCTAGATCACTATCTGTTTGGTATCTAAAAGCTTTTCGGGCCTGAATGGTCAAACCAATGGAAGGTGGTGCATTATTACCGTTGTCACTAAAAGCCTTGGCTTTCCATTTTTTCAAGAAACGTGCAATCCTGCGAAACTGTTTTTTATGCTCAGCTTCGGTAGCAATATCACTAATCCATTGTTTTAATCCTTTGGGATCTGCAATCCACCATTTTCGGTTTTCTACTGAGTACTCTTTCCCCCATGCAATATGATAATTTTCGTTGTTTTTAGAGTAGATGGCCAAATCAACATGGTAACCACTAGCATAATTAACTGTAATACATGGTTTGTTGAACTCAACGGTTCGATTATGGTGTTTATTAAGCTTATCAAACACCAATTTCTTGAGTTTGTTTGAATCATACTCACCGTTTGTTATGTCAAAAATAATCCCAACGTCTATGTCGTAGTGACCACTGATAGGCTTAACACCTGTGTTCATTGCATATGAGCCAAGGTCAATTTTGCTAAAAGTCAATGCCTTATCTGTATTAGGAATTTTCTCGTCTTTTAGTGAATTTCTGAGCTCACTTATCAGAAGGTCCCGCTTCTCTCTGAGAGTTGAATTTTCATCATACGTTCCCATCTTTATTGTCTCATTGAACTTCTCAAATTGTGTTTGTAGTATTGCCATGAGTACTCCCTTACTGGTTTAATTGCATTAACAAATCTATTGATGAATTTTTTAATTATGCTGACTTATTTTGAGGGAGTTGTCGATAGTAATTTTACTTAGCTGTTTAAAGTCTTTATTTATACGATTACCGCTATCTCATTCGCATCGCTAGAGTTAGTTATTGCGAAGTAACCTCTTAATAATTTCTGTTTTCACTTTTAGCTAGGCTTATGGATTACTTAAAACTATAATATTCAGTCATTGTTTCTGGAAGTTTATGCTGATAACGAAGGAGCCAACCGTAGCCCCCAAATTTTTATCTAGTTGTAAACGCGAAATAGGATCATTCAAGCAATTCATGATAATTCGAACTTCCTTTACCAAAACTCGCTCTCTTTTCTCCCAATCCACTTTTGGTTTTGGCTTAAACTTACAAGCTTTAGGTCAAGTACATTCCAACTAATGTGTTTTAACGGCTTCAACAGCCATTGTTAACTGGTCACCTGAAAAGGACGGTTTAAAACGAAAACCTATGCGATACAAGCAAGTCATTAGCTTATCAATGCTGAACTTTTCAATTCTCCCATTAACTAAATCGCTCACGCGAGGTTGCGTTAGCCCTAATTGAGCAGCTGCATCGGCCTGTGACCAATTTTTAGCATTGATAATGTCACGAATAACAATCATCAGATCTGAGCGCGTCTGTAATTCAGAGGCTTCTGCTTTATCTTCGGTTATTGCATCAAAGATATTTGAGTATTCAAGATTCATCTTAACAACCTTATTGCTTAACTTATCATCACTATATATCAGCGTTGATATATATACAAGCACTGATATAATTTATTTGTTCAATTCTTTTTGCATGAGTTTGTAGCGCTTTTTCGCTGTGTCCATTGCCTGTTTGTCTACCCCGTTAGTGGTTTTGGTAAATGAGTGCAAAATAAAAACAGTGTCAGCAAACTTTGCAACGTAAATCGTTCGATATGCTGGTCTGCCGTTCTCTATCAGCTCAACCGCACCAATACCAACACTTTCCTTTAAGTGCTTAAACTTGCTAAATGGCTCTTTGTTTTGACAAATAGCGTTTAAATCATTTGCAAAGCGCTTTTGAATTTTATCGGGCAACGCTAGAAACTCTTTTTTTGATTGATTGTTTATAAACTTAAATTTTTTCAACTGGCTAATGTCCTTCTAAGATCATTTATTCTTTTATTCCTAGTGGCGGCACTGACTTATACAAGTTATTCAGTGCATCAGTTAATCGCTGTGGATCAGGGATGATGTATGTATCAGTCATATCATCACTAACATGGCCTATAGCCATTTGTATAACGTCATAATCGACACCAGCATCAGATAGTAGGCTGGCGGTACTTTTACGCCCTGAGTGGCTTGAGCCTTGTTTAAAGCCGCAACTCTTAAACAGGTTTCTAACGTAGTTCTCCATGCTTGAGCAAACTAGCGTTTCTTTTTGCCCGTCTTGAGTTTGATACTTTTTGACGTTAAACGACAACTTAACCCAGCGCTTACCGCTCTTAGCTAAAAATAGAGGGCTGTCACCATTTAACCCGCCATAACTACCGTCAAGGGACAGCATGCCTTTATCTTTAATGCGTCTGTCACGCCAAGCTAAAATGGCTTGCCTTTGTTGCTTTAAAACTAAAGCACAGTCACGGCTTTGATTGGTTTTGGTGTAATCAGCTCTCATTCTAAAAATAGATTTCAGCTCGCCTGATTTAGTAAAAACATCTTTAACTAGCAACTGGCAAGTTTCACCAATGCGCGTTAATGAGCCGAACAAGAACCAAATTAAAGCTACGTTTCTCTCTGCGGTTTCACCACGATTAGCATTAGCAAGTATGTGCTTTAGCTGCGCTTTGCTTTCTATTTTCCCTGCGCCTTTTCTGCTTGCTTCAAGCCGCTTTACCGCGTCAGAAACAGGCCGTCTACGCACAGGCTTATGACCTTTCTCAAATGGCATATAACACCTAGTTTACACCCAATTCCAACATAGTATATTAAATAAACACCAAAAACCACAGGCGTTGTGTTTGTTGGTGATATTGGAATAGTGGTTTAAAGTAATATTCTTATCTATCACCTAGGCATATATAAATTTTCACATTGCCAAAGCAGACACTTGTCACTACAATTAAAGACAAATGTCTTAAGTGGTAAATTTATAATGAGCGAACTACAACAAAAGAGCACACGGCCAGACTTTCTCAATGTCGTGACGCTTGGCAAATTAAATACGCACTCAAACCCAATGGCTGAAATAGCCACAGCACAAATCGGGATCACAACAGCCGGTTTACGTGCATTTTCTACGTTAATGCATTGGGAAATGGGTGTTATAGCCAAAGCATTGGGAACGACTGAACGCACTTTATTACGCAACAAAGAAAAACCCTTAAATAAACAGATCAGTGAGAATGCGCTTGAAGTCGCAAGGCTATCAAGCTTTGGTGCGGCATATTTCGGTAATATCGACAACTGGAATACGTGGCTAGACACGCCGAACGTCCAATTTGATAACCAACCACCGCGTTCAATGATGAACAGCATCCGTGGCCGCGAATTGATACGCAGAGTTATTAACGGGCTACAGTATGGATTCACTGCTTAATGATTGTGTACCGTATCGGCCCCAAACAATATAACAATGTCAGCAACTGCCTTTCTGGATTAGGCGGCATGGTCGCAGAAGGCCGGTGGCATTATGCAGGTGCCCCTATCGTTTATACCGCCTCAACGCGGTCGCTTGGTATGCTTGAACGCTTAGTTAATGATTCACAAGAAATACTAAAAGAAAACTTGAGTGTCGTTCTTATTCAAATACCAGATACGTTAAAGGTACTAAGGTTAGTGGAGGGTGAGCTTCCTACCGGTTGGAACGCGTACCCTTATGCTGCAGATACTCAGTCACTTGGAAGTGACTTTTTAATGAATGGAGACTCTGCAGTGCTTCAAGTACCATCAAGCCTATGCCCGCAAGAATATAATTTTATTATCAACCCGCAACATCCTGATGCACGTAAAATAAAATGCATTGATTGTTCTGACTTTGTTTATCCAAATAGACTAGCTAATAAGCTGTAGTAAAACTTATTATTTATAAGAAGCACTTATTTATGTACCCATTGAATTATTTGGTACTATTACATCCAAATTTATTAACAGAGTATTATTTATGGAAACCAGCGAAGAGAAGATTACATGCCCCGGCTGTCGAGAAGATTTTTTGCTAACAGAACATAATCCAAACGGTGTTGGTGGAGAGAGAGAACGCTACTCATGCCCCTATTCTGGTTGCAATTTTTCAGCTAAGCAATATACGCCTGGCAGTTTTTCCACTTCTATAGACACGGAAGGGACAAATTAAATGCGACCTAGATTAGTCCCTACTGATGGCATTGGATGGATTTTTAGAATTAGATAGAATGGTTCTGGCGCAGCCTGCGAAGACAAAATAAGCGCCAAAACCAAAAACGATATTTTAATCTTTTATGCATTGCTCCTCAATAAAGTCCAAATTATCTTCTACATTTATTACAAAATATTCATTTGTACGAGGCCTATAAAAACCATCAAAATCTATTTTCCCTGCATTATAGATTTGAACAATGTCTTTATGTAACTCTGAGTGAGACCATGTTCCACCATAAATTTCCATAAAGATGTCTACATGATTCCCCGGAAAACTTAATAGCTTTAAGGCTCTTCTTGGTTGAGTTTTAAAAACAATAGGCTCAAGGTTAGGTATATTGTTACACCCAAAGTTCGCGTATCTATTTGCCTCAGCGTGATTGTTACTAAGCCACAATGTACCCTTAACTGGCAATCCTGGTTTATGCGCTCCACCATGGTATAAGTTTGAAGCTTGTTGACCTTGGTACATTGAAAGCTTTGAAAAATGCTCATATAACTTTTCATTGATAGGTGTAGGTTCTGCCATAGATTGAGTTGCTTCTTGATAGTTAATTTTGTTTTCAACTTCTACAGCATTAGCTGCTGGTTTATTGAATAACTTACTAATGAAATTGAGTAGCATCGGTTTTCTCCTGTTAATTGGCCACGTACTATCACTTAGCAAGTGCAACCGGTAATTCTTTTAAGTTTGTTGTGTAGCTCTTTGGCGCTAAACCATCTTTTGGCTTCCACTCCTGCTTAAAGCCCTGCACGCCAAATCTGATAACATTGTTGCCAAATTTACTGTTTATTTCATCACTTACGGTAGTCTTTTTATTGACGTTTGAAATGCCTGAATCAACAAACAGATTGAGTTGCTGGTGGTCATTCTTTGACAATAACTGGTTGAAGATCACACCAACTTTTTTGAATAAATAACCTTCCTGATATATTTGACTTAAGCCAAACATTGCGTATTTGATCAACACATCACAGTCAGCACAATGGAACGGCAAGTTAACTTGCATGCTCTTACTCAGCTGTGGTTGAGAAGACCTATAAACATCCGTTGAAACAAATATTGTTATGCTGTTGGTGAATAATTCAAACCGTCTTAACTTCCCGGCTCCAGTTGAAACATGTGAAGAAAGTGCGCTTTTAAGCTCATTTAAATCAGAAACAAGCTTACCCATGCTTTTAGAAACACAAATACTATCGCGACCTTCGTTTAGGTCCTTAAGCTCCACTGCATTCACACCATTGAGTTCTTGTATAGTTCGAGATAAAACAACACCGAATTTTCGTTTTGCTTCTACTACATTAAAATTCTTTAATTCTAATCCCGACGTTATTCCCAGTGAAGAGAGCTTTTCGGCTGTTTTAGAACCTACCCCCCAAACATCTCTGGTCTTAACTCTTTGCAGTACCCAATCAACTTTAAGGGGTGTATCGAGCACAGCAACCCCATTTGTTTTAGCTTTCCATTCATTAAGTTTCGCAGCATGAGAAGCTAACTTGGCAAGTGTTTTCGTATGAGCGACACCGACACCAATGCCCAAGTTCTTAGCCAACGTATTTTTAATATGTAATGCGTATGATTTAGGGTTTGGAGCCATGGTTGAATCAATACGACCAAAGCTTTCATCAATTGAGTAGCGGTGGCAGTCAAACATTAGTTCTTCTAGTTCTGTATGAAACCGGTTGCTCATATCACCAAATAAAGTGAAATTACTGCCCCACACATGGCCATTACTGGTTTGAATTACTTCTTTTATTTTGAAGTGTGGCTCACCCATCTTTATGCCTAAAGCTTTCATCGGTTGATTTCGCGCTATGATATTGCCTTGATTTGAACTTAACACCCCAAGCGGAGTGGAATTAATGTCGTATTGAGGGTTAAATAACTGAATAAATGAAACGTATGCAGCGTTAATATCACAAAGGACCCACATCAGAAAATATTGATAGCGCTGGTTACAACGCCCCATATAACATTTTCATCCCAATTATTCTCATCATCAAATTCGACCACGATTGACTCGTACTCTTTGTTTGTAGTGGTAGAGTAATTTTGGTCACCCATTAAGAAAGAAATGTTATGCTATTTGCATACAAATTTGGGTGAAAAAAATGACAAAATTAAATCGTGCAACGTACTCCGCTTCAATCAAATTAGAAACGGCTCAACTTGTAGTTGACCAAGGTTATACACAAGAAGAAGCAGCCAAAGCGATGGGTGTTGGTAAATCAACCGTAAGTAAATGGGTTGCTCAATTAAAGCAAGAACGTAATGGCCAGTCACCATTGGCTTCACCAATGACACCCGAACAAATTGAAATCCGTGAACTTAAAAAGCAAATCCAACGCATTGAATTAGAAAAGGATATATTAAAAAAGGCTACCGCTCTCTTGATGTCCGACTCCCTGAACAATTCTCGTTAATTGAGAAATTAAATCAACGAGAGCGTTACCCTATTAGTGTGCTATGTAGTGTATTTAATGTGCATCGTAGCAGCTATAAATACTGGGCTATACGGGATACGACACCGACACCAGAGCAAGTAAGGTTAGAGGCTGAAGTTAAAGCCATACATACAATGAGTGGGGGCTCAGCAGGTGCGAGGACAATCGCGGCAATCGCAACGAATAACGATTTTGAATTAAGCCGTTATCGTGCTGCTAAGTTAATGATTAAATTAAAGCTAGAAAGCTGCCAAGTACCTCAACATTCATATAAACGCGGCGGTAATGAACACCTTGAAATCCCAAACCTGCTTGATAGGCAGTTCGATGTTGTTGAGCCAGATACCGTGTGGTGCGGTGATGTTACATATATTTGGACAGGCAATCGCTGGGCTTATTTAGCGGTCGTTATTGATTTATTTGCGCGTAAAGTTGTGGGTTGGGCAATGTCATTGTCGCCAGATTCTAACTTAACGCTAAAAGCGCTTGAGTTAGCTTACGAAAGCAGAGGCAGACCAAGTGGGTTGATGTTTCACTCAGACCAAGGAAGCCATTATACGAGCTTGAAGTACCGCCAACGTTTATGGCGCTATAAAATCACACAAAGCATGAGTCGACGCGGAAATTGTTGGGATAATGCGCCAATGGAGCGATTTTTTAGAAGCTTTAAAACAGAATGGATGCCAAAGGTTGGATATGGGAATTTTATAGACGCTAAATATAGTGTGAGTGATTATATCAACGGATATTACAACAATGTTAGACCGCATCATTATAATGCTGGTTTAGCGCCAAATGAATCTGAGATTAGATACAAAGACTCTAAAACTGTGGCCAAATTTTATTGACCACTACAGTTAGAGCTTAAAAATAGTGCCCTGCTGTTTTCAGGCTCTAACTTTAAACGCTTAACAACAAACTCGTTATCAAGTGTTGCAAGCACTATTCGACCGGTAGTGGCTTTTAAGGATTTATCAACGACAATAATTGCGCCGTCTTGAATGTCAGGGATCATGCTATCCCCAGCAACTTTGAATAAAAAAGAACTATTTGGCCGCGCCATGAGTAATGTATCCAAGCTAATTGGTTTGGATAAACAATCTTCTGCAGGATTTGGAAAGCCTGCTGCAGCTTTAAATTCGGAGAGGGAAAATAAGCTATTGGATTTCTTAATTGAAATTGGTTGCATACCGAGTACCACTGTTTGAATACACAGTTATTCTATGGCTCGAATGTATGAGAAGCAAGTTTTGGTACATTTATTTTGGTATCGAATATTTAGTGGAATGTGCCGCATCTAGTTTTAACAATTAATTCAATTTAGAGATTAATAACGAGTCAACTTATTCAGATCCATTATTTCAATATTCGTTTAGCCTATTTACGTTTATGAGTTATAGTTAATTTTACTGTAGTTACTTGGCATTTTAGATATGGATGATAAACAAGACTGGTTTGATGAATATAATGAGTTTGTAAAATCAGCGAAGGTAAAAGGTAAATGTTCCTTTTGTAGTACGGAGATGAAGCCTGTTGATGTGGTAGGTCTAATTTTTAATAGAGATATATGCGTGTGCGATAACAAGGAGTGTCGGGAATTTTTACAGGTATGTTTAAAGCCAGGTTGCGATAATTATGCAAAATCAGGAATTCTACCACGACCTTTATGTAAATGGTGTTTAGAAGAATCGGTAGCGCCAGTTGCAAAGACTATTCTCAAGGCTGTAGGTATGGCAAGCACGGCAGCGCTTACTTTGTACGTAAAAAATAAAATGTCAGATAAATAGTTACGCGGATTCAAATCTGAAGTGCATAACGTTTAGGCGGCTTTAGCCGCCAAGTGATCCTGCATCAATTTTGCAGGCGTTTCAAATCCAAGTGTCTTCCGCGGACGATTATTAAGTTGCTCAAGTACAGGTATTACTTGCGCTGGTGTAACCGCCGTAAAATCTGTGCTCTTCGGCCAATACTGGCGTAGTAATCCATTCGTGTTTTCATTCAATCCGCGCTCCCATGAGTGATAAGGGTGAGCAAAATAAACAGGAACACTTAAAGCCTCTGTGATTTGATCGTGATAAGCGAACTCTTTTCCATTGTCAGCCGTGATGCTATGAAGCGCTGACCTATATGGCCTTAATAGTTCTATCGTCGCCGCAGTGACGGCTTGTGCTGTTTTGCCTGCCACCTGAGTTGATACAGTGAATTGGGTGACCCGCTCTACAATGGTAACAAGGGCGCCTCGATGACCTTTACCTATGACGGTATCTATTTCCCAATCTCCGATACGACCTTTCTTATCAACTATTTGTGGACGTTCTTCAATGCTAACGCGATTTTTTATTTGCCCTCGGTTTGTTTTACCATGACTGCGCTTGTGATATTTCTTACCGTGTCGGCGCAGATGTAGGTATAACTCACCACCTGCTTTTTTATCT
>NZ_AUTR01000005.1:0-22261 GCF_000497875.1 Pseudoalteromonas sp. S8-8 | reverse complement strand
AGGACTACGTTTATTTAGTGTAAAAAATAAGCAGGGTGTCTTATGGCTATCGCAAGAAAGCGTCAAGTAAGTTTGGTTGATACAAAATACTATCACTGTATTTCACGCTGTGTTCGTCGTGCATTTTTATGTGGAGAAGACCGCTTTACTGGTCAATCTTACGAGCATCGACGAGGGTGGGTTGAAGATAAGCTGCTTGAATTAGCAAAGGTATTTTGTATTGATGTATGTGCTTATGCCGTAATGAGTAATCACACCCATTTGGTACTATATGTAGATGATAAGAAAGCAAACAGGCTGAATGATAAAGCGATTGTTATTCGCTGGCATAAACTCTGTAAAGGCACATTGTTAACGCAAAAATATGTACAAGGTGAAAAGCTAAGTAAAGTTGAACTCATCTTTTTCAACCAAACGGTTAAACAATACCGCGAACGCCTAGCAAGTATTAGCTGGTTTATGCGGTTGTTAAATGAAGACATTGCGCGCAGAGCAAATAAAGAAGATAACTGCACAGGACGATTCTGGGAGGGTAGATTCAAATCGCAAGCATTACTAGATGAAGCAG
The DNA here is from genome assembly GCF_000497875.1 of Pseudoalteromonas sp. S8-8. Taxonomy (NCBI): domain Bacteria; kingdom Pseudomonadati; phylum Pseudomonadota; class Gammaproteobacteria; order Alteromonadales; family Pseudoalteromonadaceae; genus Pseudoalteromonas; species Pseudoalteromonas sp. S8-8. The sequence continues at coordinate 21,693 of NZ_AUTR01000005.1, read as the reverse complement.
CCCTTGCGGCCTGCATGGCCTATGTCGATTTAAATCCCATTAGGGCTAAAATGGCTAACACACCAGAAGAGTCAGACCATACCAGTGTACAAAAGCGCTTAACATGCGCGACAGAAGGTAAACAGCCTAAACAGTTACTACGTTTTGCAGGTATGCCACGTCAGATTATGCCTAAAGGACTGCCGTTTGAGCTTAAATCGTACCTTGAACTTGTTGAGTTAACAGGGCGAATAATACGAGAGGATAAACGCGGGTATATTGATTACATGAACCTACCTTTGTTAGAAAGGCTTAATATCTCCCCAGAGAACTGGCTAAAACTTACTACGCAATTTACGCGCGTATTCCATGGAGCAGTCGGCAGGCCCACTTCACAAGCAAGTTACTGTGAAAATTTAAAGCGTAAACGGCGATCAAATATTAGCAACTGCGAAAAGCTACTCGCATAATACTTAAGCTACTCAGTAAAACCATTCAGTAAACATTATAACTGCAATTATGTAGTTATTATCATGCGTGTAATTCAGGTTTTAACGTGCTAATGACTTATTTAATGGATGAAATAAAAGTAACCCAATATTAAAAGATAAATTCTCAACCTAAAAGTGAATAGCCAGATTAAAAATAGAGTGGCTGTCTTGTTTAGTTTTTTGTTTAAAAGTGAATAGCCAGATTAAAAATAGAGTGGCTGTCTTGTTTAGTTTTTTTTTCCTCAGGTTTGTACCTCTATGTTCTTCAATATAGGCGACTTCATTGAATTCTTTATGTGTATCAAGACCGATAAAAAGTATGCTATGTTTATTCATGTTAGCCTCTGCTGTTTAGTTAATTGACAAACTAATTATAGCTCTGGCTTTGAATTAAGCTAACCCACGAAAAGCGGAGGTTAACACCGTGTGGGAGTCATTATGTCTATATTTTTTGGAGTTACAGTGTCATCATTTCTAGAATCATACAAAGAGTTAAAACCTCAATTTGAAAGACTTGAGGAGAATGTTTGTACCTGTTTAAAGCAAGTTTTTTGTGATGGAAACATTCCAATATTTGATGTTGAATCTAGAGTAAAAGATGATGCCTCAGTGAAAACAAAGATATCAAGCAAAGGATATAAAAACCCACTTGAAGAAATCGATGACTTTTGTGGTGTTCGTGTAATTTGCTATTACCAAGAAGATATTGAAAAAATTTGTGCAATTATTCAAAGTGAATTCGACGTAATAAAAGAAGAAAACAAACAAGAAGAATTGAGTGATAATCAATTTGGGTATACTTCTTTTCATTATGTGATAAGACTAAAGCCAGAATGGCTTGGACATCCAAGTGCAAGAGGGCTGGATGGATTTAGGGCTGAAATCCAAATAAGAACTATGTTAATGCATACATGGGCAGCTATTAGCCACAAACTTTTGTATAAAATAGAAGAAGATATACCTTCATCCTTTAAACGAAAGTTAAATAGGTTAAGCGCATTAATTGAGCTTGCAGACGAACAATTCAATCAAATAAAAAATGAAAAGGCAGAATACAATGAAAGTCTAATATCACCTGATTCAAGCTTTGACTCTTCAGGTGAGTTAAATTCTGATAGTTTAATGGCTGTAAAATCGTATTATTTCAACGATAGAAATGTTAACGATAGTGATATTCCTATTTTATTAGACGAAATTAGAAAATGTGAGTTAAGTCTTTTTCAATTAGTTTCCAATATAAAGAGGTGTATAGATTTTCTTCCTCAAATGGAAAAAGAAGAAGCAGCAGATTCGGGTCATGATGATTTACCAATGTGGGGTTTCAGTGGCGTGATAAGAACTGTCCTAGATATCAGTTGTAAAGACTATTTTGAAAGTCGATTAGACTCACTTCCAGTTGAAGTTATTGAATCAAGAGATAAGTACCGACCTATATACGAATCAAAAATATAACAAGCCAACTAAGCTGGACTATAGCTAGGGAAAGTATGCAGAAAATTTTAGTTTTAGCGGTTTTTTTAGTTTCTGGTTTTGTGAAAGCAGAATCTGATCCTTGTGAGTCAACCCAATACCCAGTTAAATGGGAATCTGAATTAGTGCATCCCGAATCTTATGAGCTTCCAGCCATTTTCTACAAAACTAATTATTCAAAGGTAATTTTACCTGTATCAAAAGCGATAGACTTTGTTAAAAATAATATGGCAAACCATAAGGCATATTTAAAAGACGCTAAAGCTTACATACTTGAAAGCTTATCTAAATTGCCAAAAAACAAACTTATAGACCACTCAAACCTCTTAATTGCAACAGATGGCTTGCAAGGACGAGAGTTGAGTAAAGCCATTCATGTTATGGCTGGATATCAAGGGCTATTCGAGGGATTACTATTAAAAAATGAGGCGTCAGTTAGTATTAATGGTAATTGGGTAAATTCATCAAGCGTTACTTACATGGTAGGCAATGATCCTGCTCCCTTGGATGACTTGAGTTTTGTTCATAAGTTAATTGTTTCTAATTCAAACCAAGTAGTGTTTGAAAAATGTTGGCTAGATAGAAAATAGCCATATAACAAAACGCGCTGAAGTGGGCGACTAGTAAAATTTGGCTATTAATTGTGGGTAGCTGAAAATAGTAAGTAAGATTTTAAAAACTTTATAACAAGGAACGTATATGAATTTATTTGAGAACAAAACTGTAATTGAGTTTGAAATATCAGAAACAGGCCACCAAATTGTTGAAGCTAAAATTAACGGTAAATTGTTACGTTTTATTTTAGATACTGGCGCTGGGACATCTGTTTTAGACAGGGGATGCCTAAGTGAGTTAGGCATTGAAGAAATACTCAATATTGAGAATGCGGCAGGCTTAGGCACTTCTGATCACGCAATGGGGGATATAGAAGTTCATTCAATTGAGTTTGGAAATGCCTTGTTTGAAAGTCCTGACTTTGTGTCACTTAATCTTGACCATGTTCAGGTCGCGGGTGGTGAAAAGGGAGTACATGGCTTGTTAGGCTCTCCCTTTTTTACCCAATACCAAGCAGTTATCGATTTTTCAAAAAATAGGTTAGAGCTTTTTAATAAAAAAATTAAATAACTAACCTAAACTTTGTTCTTTAGTCGGTTTTAACTAGCACATCATGCCATGTTTATGGGTTTAACCGTGGCATGGTGCGACAGCTGTTATTGTTTACAATTTGTATTTCAAAGCTACTTTTCTAGTTCTTTTCTAATAACTCTTTTCTTATAATTTCAGCCCCAGCGCTCAAGGCATTTAGTTTACCTCTGGCTATATGGTGAGGTAGTGGAGCCATGCCGCAGTTTGTACACGGGTAGAGTTTGTCGGCATCTACAAATTGCAGTGCTTTACGTAGCGTATTAGCTACTTCTTTTGGCGTTTCGATAGTATGATTTGCTACATCAATTGCGCCTACCATTACTTTTTTACCACGAATGAGTTCTAGTAAATCCATTGGTACATGCGAGTTATGGCACTCTAGTGAGATAATATCGATATTAGATTGCTGAAGCTTAGGGAATGCTTCTTCGTACTGTCGCCATTCGCTTCCTAGTGTTTTTTTCCAATCTGTATTTGCTTTAATGCCGTAGCCATAGCAAATATGCACGGCGGTTTCGCATTTAAGACCTTCAATTGCGCGCTCTAAACAGGCAATTCCCCAGTCGTTCACTTCATCAAAAAATACGTTAAACGCGGGCTCATCAAATTGGATGATATCAACGCCGGCGGCTTCTAATTCTTTTGCTTCTTGATTGAGAATTATGGCAAATTCCCACGCTAGCTTTTCGCGGCTTTTATAATGATCGTCGTAAAGCGTGTCAATCATTGTCATTGGGCCTGGCAATGCCCATTTAATAGGTTGTTTGGTTTGCTTGCGTAAAAATTTAGCGTCTTCAACAAACACAGACTTTTGACGGCTAACAGGGCCCACAACGCTGGGTACACTCGCGTCGTATCGGTCACGAATTTTTACTGTTTTACGTTTTTCAAAGTCAACGCCATTTAGGTGCTCTATAAATGTAGTTACAAAATGCTGCCTTGTTTGCTCGCCATCGCTAACAATATCAATGCCTGCTTGTTGCTGGTCAAATAATGACAAACGTAGGGCGTCGTGTTTTCCTTGGGTTAATTCATCACCTTGTAATTTCCAAGGTGACCAAAGTGTTTCTGGCTCTGCAAGCCATAAAGGCTTAGGTAAACTGCCAGCGATAGATGTAGGTAGTAATTTTTTCATAATAAATAATGCCGTATATTTTAGTTAATTATTAAACGTATCGTTAAGCGCGTTATAACTGGTTGTTACTATTAGTTGTTATGACAGATAGCTAGTAGAGAATTGCTCAAGAACTCTTTGGTACGGCTTGATAAAATGCTCTTGTGCAAACTTGCCTTGCTCATTCGCTAACTTGCCGCGCTCTTCTCGGTCATACACAATTTGCGTTAGTGAGTGATCCAAGTTTTTTAAGTTTGGTTTATATGATTTACCCGCTGTTGCGTTGGCATTATAAATCTCTGGTCTGTAGATTTTTTGAAACGTTTCCATCGTACTAATAGTGCTTATAAGCTCAAGATTGCTGTAATCATTAAGTAAATCACCAAAGAAAAACAATGCCAAAGGCGCGGCACTATTTGGCGGCATAAAGTAACGTACCTGCAAGCCCATTTTTTTGAAGTATTGCTCAGTTAAAGACGATTCATTTGGCTCGTATTCAACGCCAAGTACCGGGTGTTGGTTTTCAGTGCGGTTGTAGGTTTTGTTATCTGACACACTTAGGCATATAACCGGTGGTTTTTTAAAGTTTTGTTTGTATGTATCCGAATTTACGAATGACTGAAATAGCTTGCCATGTAAAACCCCAAAGTCATTAGGAATACTAAATTGAGGCTTGCCTTTGTTATGCTCTTGTAGGAGTACGCTAAAGTCGTAGTCGCGCACATACGATGAAAAGTTGTTTCCTACAATGCCTTCAATGCGCTTATTAGTTTTATGGTCAACAATATTTGTTTTTAATATTTCGATAGAGGGGAAGCTTTCGCCGCCATCTTCAATACCTATCTCAACAGAGACAATTTCAAGCTCAACAGCATAACGCTCACCTTTGGTGTTATCCCAGTGGGCTAGGGCATTAAAACGGTTGTTAATCATGTTTAAGGCGTTACGCAAGTTTGCTTTGCGGTATTCACCTCTGGCTAAATTAGCAAAGTTGGTTGTGATACGCGTATTAGTTGATGGATGATAATTTTCATCGAGTGAAACGCTCTTTATATTAAATGTAAAATCTTTTTTCATCGTGTTTATATCCAATTTTATAATTTAAACCTGATTGATGCTCTGCGCTTTATTAGCCTTGCAACTTACTTAGCTGGTTTTGTTATTTAGCAGCTTTAAGTTGTTAGCAATAGTGTTTAGCGCTAAGGGATGAGTAATTTATACGTTGATTGGTATATGAAGAAAAACGGTTTAATTTCACATAAAACATGAGTCATATTCATTAATCATTATTGTTAAATTCGATTACGTAGTAATTGACGATAAAAAGGCATAAATCGATAAAAATAAAAGATAGATGTTTAGCCGTTTAGACTTCTTTGGTGGTGGCGTGCACTTTATTCATGTTGAACATGAGGAATATTCAAAGGGGTTTTTTTATAGCTATAACAGTACATTAGCCAAATTTTTAGTATGTTAAGTCGCTGTTTATAATAAATGTCGTCACGGGTAAGTTCCATCTAGCTATATAAGTAGATACCTTAGCTAATCTAATCTCAAAAGATAAACCGACTTTTCTAAGTACGTATATAAATGCTTGTAAATTAATAAAAGGCTATAAACCATATTAATGGCAATGCCAGTGCGTTAAGTAAGTTATACTCGTTTTTCATCACCTCACCTATTGAGTATTCGTGGATATCAAAGGCACTTGTATTGCATCAACTATTGATGAGCATGGCCCTGTTTATGTATATCAAACAAAAAAAAATCTTATTCTCAGCTTTGACGGAAAAATTTATCAAAGCTGTATTAAATTAAATAATATAAACGGGTTAAGCTTAGCTTATACGCAAGCTATGATGGCTGCGCTTTTTTTTATTCCACACTTAAAAACCGCGATGATAATGGGGCTTGGGGCGGGCTCTATAGCAAAAAGTCTTTATCATGCGTTTCCTGCACTGACCATACATACCGTTGAATACCGTAAAGCCGTGGCTGATATGGCTATAAAATATTTTGAACTGCCTGTGTCAGAACGTTTGTTTATTCATATTGATGATGCGGCAAACTACATGAAAAAAACGCAGATAAAAACGGATGTTATTTTTTCTGATTTATATAGCTCAGATGGGATGGAATCAGATCAGGTGCAATCATCCTACTTACGCGATTGTAAAAATGCGCTCACTTTTGATGGTGTTTTAGTACTTAATATTTGCCATACCAAAGTTGGGCAGAGGGAAGCGTTTGATCAACTTCTTGAGAAAGAATTTGCAGGAAAGATTCTTAGTTTTATTATTGAAGGCGGTAATAAAATTGTGTTCGCTTTTAACAATAAAATGCCTGCACTTAGTGAAGATGAATTACTTGCTAAAGCTCACGTGTTACAAAAATTAATAAACGTACCAATGACGCGCTATGCCGGGCTTTTATTTAATTAAAATGGTTAGTTTGATTTACTGGTAAATGACGCGTTTGAATCCATCCATCTATCTGTTGTTCATTTAAACTTGGTTAAACTAATCATACTCTGAATAAAAATAATAAAGCACGTACCCGTACGGAAACACTCATACATGGATTACTGTAAAAATATAATCGCTAAATTTATAAGCGCGATGCAAAAGCGACCTGGATTGTTGGCTGTGTTGGCATTTTTGTCGGGCGTTGCTAGCTTTGCACTTGTAGATAGAAAAGAGTCTTTTTCGCAAGTTATTGCGATATTTTTGCTTATTAGTTGGTTGTGGCTAATTATTGATAATTGGTTACGTGACAAAGTAGAAGAAAAGTTTGGTGTGGTTGTATCTCCTAATGTAATGCGTTTTGCTCTGCAAATGGTGCAGCAAGAAAGCTTATTTTTTGCTTTACCGTTTTTTTTAGCGGTTACGCAGTGGGACCATCCTCAAGCATTTTTTACCTCCCTTATTGTGTTATGTGCGGTTATATCGGTTATAGACCCCTTTTATTACAAAAAACTTGCTAGAAATCGCACGTTATTTAGTGTGTTTCATAACTTTGCTTTATTCGTTGTTTTGCTTGTTACTTTACCTATTTTGTTGAACCTTACAACGAGCCAAAGCTTAGCCGCAGCCCTTGTAACGGCTGTAGTGGTTACTCTTCCGAGTTTAAACAATTTAATGCCTAATGCTCGCTGGTGGCGTTTTCCTATTCTTGTATTGATTTTATGTGCTTTAAGCACAGCAGTGTGGCAATTAAGAAGCTATGTGCCTCCTGCTGCGCTGCGCTTAACTGATATTACGTTAGCTCATGAAGTTGATTTACAGCATAAAAAGCCAGTAGGGAGTATTAAACACTTAGATTCTTATACGCTGCACCATCAAGGTTTATATAGTTGGACTGCTGTTAAAGCACCAAGAGGCTTAAACGAAAAAATATTTCATGTGTGGCTTCATAATAAAAAAGAAGTTGATCGGATCACGTTAAATATAAACGGCGGGAGAGAGCTAGGTTATAGAGCGTGGACACACAAAGTAAACTTTCCTAAAGACTCTGTTGGTAAGTGGCAAGTAAAAGTAGTTACCGAATCAGGTCAGTTAATAGGTTTAACGAAATTTACTGTTACACCTTAATTAACTTAGTCGGCTGTATTTTAAACACATAGCTGATATAGTTTTTGCATTCCAAACTAATGGACATAGTTTATGAGTATTGCTTTTGAGATTTTTATTTGGCTAATTGTTGAAACTGGTTTGAGTTTTTTATTTTACTCGACCGGTTGGCTGCTATTAAAAGTGGTAACGTTGGGGCAGTATAAAAGCGAGTTTAAGGATTTTGCATCTTATAAAGCGAGTAAAGCTAGAAGAGTCGACTTAATCTTCTTACTCGGTTTTTGTTTTTATGTTGCACTCATTGCCGTTATGGCTTATTTAAGTCACTAAACTGGCTAACAAATTAGGTTAATAATTTTAAGAATAATAAGCAGCTTAATGAATTATTGCTGCTTATAGTTTTCCCCTTTACCGCACTTTTTCTACACTACCTATTTAATAAATTACCTACCAATATATGAAGAACGCCTCACCCTGAGTACCATTATCCTATATTAACTATTTATTAGGCCGTTATTAGTTAGCAATTAGCTATCAACTAACTCTTAGCTTAAATTTATATGCCTGCTTTAGCTTATCTGTTGAATGTTGAGCTAATTACAACTTATGGGTAATACTTAGTAAATGCTTCAAATCTAATAAATAAAACAATAAATATGCATCCATTTATTGCGCTAACACGTTTTATAACAATACTATGCGCCACTTTTTACCGTTTATGATGGTTATGGAGTTAATAAATGACTCACTATTTAAAATATGTATTTGTTATTACGACTCTAGCGGGAGTAAATACAGCTTACGGACAAGCAAAAACACAAGAGCACTATCAAGAGCTTGAAGTGGGTGTAGGCGGAAATATTAAGCATACCAATACTGACGTAAATTATAAAAATAAAGAGTTTGATTTACATATTCACCCATTATGGGAGAGCCGATATGTAACCGAAGGTCGAGATAACCTTGCTGGTAATGGTATTGCATCAATTGCTACTGAGTTTAATTATAAAAACTTTGCGGTGATCCCTTGGGCGGCAAAAGGTATTAGTAGTGATTATTCAGAGCTTAATTTAAATGCTATTTATACCGCTCACTTATCTGAGCGGATAGAGATGTATGTAGGTTATAACTATATTAAAGCTTGTGAAGAAGGCATTGATGCTCACGATAATGAGCTAAGCCTCGACTTTGCGTATTTTTATGCAGACGATATTCAGTTGTTAAGTAGTGTTTATCATTCATTTGATGCCAGCGGTACATTTTTGGAGTTGGCAGTAAAAAAAGATTTTTATATTAATGATTTATTATCAGTAGATATTCAATCAGGCGTGGGGTTTAACGCGGGGTATGTTAGTGATGGGCACAACGGAGTAAACAACGTTAAGTTTACTGCAAACTTGTCGTATCAGCTTTTTAATCAGTTAGCCTTATACACATATACAAGCTATAGCATTGCAGTTAATAAAGATGAAAAACGCTTTGCAGGTGACGAGACACTTCGAAATATATTTTGGGGTGGTGTGGGGCTAAGTTATCAATACTAGGGCGTGTTTGCTTTTCGAGGGTGAGTTTACAGCTTTTAAATTATTCGTATGTTTTGAATCAATAAACAATGCGTATGTGTAATACACAATAACTAAAAAATGTTAGTGTTTAGCTATCGTTTAAACACAGTTGAGAATTACATATGAAGTTTTTAGTATTTTTAGGCACCGTACGCGATAGCACTCCACCAAAACCAGCTCGCTTAGGCTTAAGGGTTTCTAGGGCTTGTATAGAATGCTTAACGGAGCATTTTGGCGATCATGAGTTTGAGCTAATTGATACGTTGGATTTTCCTAGCGAAAACGTATTTAAACCACACTTTGCATACGCTAAAAGTAATGCACCTACAGAGCTCACTCTTTTAGCTGATAAAATTAAAGCCGCAGATGGATATATAATGATTAGTCCTGAGTACAATCACAGCATGAGTCCAGCCCTCGCTGACTTACTTAATCATTTTGGTAGCTCACTATTTTCGTATAAACCAAGTGCAATAGTAACTTACTCAGCAGGACAGTGGGGTGGTGTAAGAGCGGCCATTTGTATGCGTACTTTTTTATCTGAACTTGGCTGTTTGCCGGTATCGGCTATGATCCACGTGCCAAAAGCGCAAGATGTGTTTAGTGAGGATGGCAAACCTGTTGCAGGAGAGAGTCAATCATCGTGGTTTAATTATTTCTCACGCACGTTTGGCCAACTAATATGGTGGGCGCAGGCTGCTAAAGAGCATACCGAGGTGGTTGACCCGCAAAGTTTGCTAAAAAGCTTTAAAACAGATCCTTCTCAGCGCAATGCGCCTTAATACCCGCTAACTAATTGTTTGGATTGATTATAGAAACATAGCTGCATATAGTGGTATCATTAACGCTACATATTTTTAATAATGCATAATACCAATTCGCAATAATAGTTAATCAATTTAAGGGATTAAATCGCTAACGGCATTAAAAGTTTCTGATATAGAACAACTCAATAACGAAATTTTTACTTTGTTATCAACACGGTTTTCTTGTCTCAAAATAGATCACTTAATTATGCGAATTGGTGTAAGAAACAAGGAAATTGAGTCTTGAAATATCTAGCCTTACTAAGTGTGCTAACGCTTAGTGCATGTAGTTCTGTTCCCCATAGAATTGAAATGAGCCAAAGTACGGCTGCAAATATGAACCTTATCGCTTTAACTGAGCAAAGTGCACCAAAGGGTGTTGCTGGCACTTACCAGTTTCATATTAAAGCGGCGGGAGCTCAGGGTAATTGGTTGTATTTAAATACCGAAACTGATTATCGCGACAGGCGTTCTATTACGGTATCAATACAACCTAATGTGGTAGCCGAGCTTCAGAGTAAATACGGGCAACCAGCAGACACCTTTTTTATTGATAAAACAATAGAAGTAACAGGCGAAGCTAAACGAGTAACTATCGATTTTATGAGCCGTGGTAGAGTCACTAATAAATATTATTATCAAACGCACATAGCTGTGTCATCACTTAAGCAGCTTCGTGTTATTGAAAGTTAGCAAAAAGCAATGCACTGTATTTATATACAGTGCATTGTAAAAAGCTTGCTTTGAGCTTTAACGTTTACACTTAAATTTACTGCTATGGCGCTACTTTAGCGCTGTTTTATTCAACGATTTCAAAACTCTTATTTAACCTATTGTAATCTCATTACATAAAACTAATAATTGGTTAGTTTTATAAGTTTGAGTACCTGTATTGAAAGCCAAAGAAATCCGCAATTTTTATATCAACGAAGAGCAATCTGTTTATTTGCTTTCGCACCACGATGCTAAAAAACACCGCCAGTGGCTTAATATTTGTATTAAGCAGTTAACACTGCTGGGCTACAAAAACGTTGAAATGATTGGCTCGGGTGCTTTTGGTTTTGTATTTGCAGGTGATGACGATAACGGCTTACCTTGGGTATTTAAGTTTTCGCGTATTACGCTTGCCCAAAGTGTACGTGACCGCCTAGAAGACGAAGCGTATATGCTTTCGCAAATTGATAACCCCTTAGTGCCTACCTTTTATGCATTTGAGCGAATTAAAAAACAAGGGATTTTAATGATGGCTCGCGCCATTGGAGAGGACCTTGAAAAAGTATCGCTTAAAACAGGGCGCTTTAGTGCCGCGCAAATAATGGCGCTAGCTGTTAGGTTACGTAATGTATTAATTGATTTACGCAGCCACAAAAATGGCGTTAGCCCACAACCTATAGTGCATGGCGATATAAAACCTTCAAACCTTGTTTGGGATGCAAACACTGATGCGCTGTCGTTAGTGGATTGGGGCAGCTCTGTGTATGCACAGCTCGATAGTGATGGTAACCCTGTTGCGAGTAACTTTATGGATTTAATGTCGGGCGATTTAAGTACAACTAATGCGCGTATGGGCGATGTGTACTTTATTGGTGAAGCACAAATGTCGGGGGAGCAATCATCCCCACGATTTGATGAACAAGGTGTAGCCGCTACGTTGTATGCGCTAGCGTCGGCGCAGTCGTGTCGCTTTGGTGCACAAGCCATCCCTGCAAGCAGCTTAGGGCTCCCAAAAGAACTGGCTAAAGTGATTGATGGTATGCTCTCTAAAAGTAAGGCACAACGTGATGGTGCCGGTGATTACTTTATGCGTAATATTACAACTATGGCTAAAGCGTATTTACCTGAGCTTGATAAAAAACAAAAAAAAGCAGACATTCCTTTTTGGTATGGCAAGGCCGAGCAACCCGACACGGTTGTATATAGTTCACGAAAACAGTTTTTACGCCAGGCCGATCATAATCAGCAATTACTTGATATAAACGATGCTCAACTTGACCGTTATTATAAAGAGTTTTTGTTTGATACCGGCGATACCGAAAAAGCATTTTTAGCATCAATAAGCCGATTAGCTAAGTACCCTGTTGTTGGTGGGCTTAGTTTTCATTGGAAGGATGAGTCGATGTTTGTTGAATCGTCTTTAATTATGCATGACGAATCATTGGGTGATGCCTTTAGTGATGCGATTAATAACACGGTGATGCTTGCGCAAGCGATTAATCAAAAAGGGTTATTTAAGTGTTGTTTGTTTGATGCCCGTAAAACCATTCAATTAGAGCGAGATGGCACGGGTGCATTTAAGTTTGATAGCCTACCAGAGCTTGAATACGAAGTTGTAAGCATGAAGGCAAACGACATAACCCGCCCGCATTCATACTTTGAAGACGGTAAAGACCCTGATGAGCAACTACAGCTACCTAAAAAAGTTATTAAGTGCGTATTTGAGCTTAACCAAATTCACCATACAGGGTGTATTATTTTTGAAGCACTGCCGGACAGAATGAAGATTCACCATTACTACCGCTTACTCGATTCGAGTAAAGAGGTTGAGTTTAAACGTTTGCTAAATAAACTAATGCAATACGCGGTAAATATTACGGACGTTGGTGTTGCGGGCTTTATGAAACTCCCATATAAAAACACCCGTGAGTTTAGTTTATGTGAGCAGCAAGAAGAGCATTACTTTCCTAAAAATCCTAAGCTTGTACCTTTATAGAAAAAGCACTTAAATAAAGAGTACTGAATGAAAAGACAAAGATAAAAAAGAGCACAAGTTTGTTTAACTTGTACTCTTTGCTACTTAATTATTAGGTAAGTATTACTAATTATTAAAACACCTTACTAAAGGGCGACGTTGGTGTTAGCTCAAATTGATGAGTAAGTTTTTGCGTTTTATTAGTCGCTGTTATTTGATAATGCTGCTTGTGCTCATTGTTACTAAATAGCTTAACGCTAAAGTTAACTTTGGTTAATTTACTGGGCAAAGAGTAGCGACCAGTAATGGTTACTTGGTCTATATTGTCGCTTTTATGTGTATGCGACGCTTCTGGGTTTAGCAAAAGTCCGTCAATAGTAAATTTATACTGATGATCTGCTAAATAAACGTTCTTTTTAACTCGCTTACTTATTTTTTTTTATGAGCATTGAACTCAACTATTGATACTTTGCCATCCTTGTTTTCATCAACCCCTTTAAAAGCCGACATAGGGATTGAAAGCACAATAAACACGTTATTATCAACAAAATTCAGCGTACCGTGCTCTGCAACCATTAAATGTGCGTTTGCTAAATTTGGCATAATCAACAAACCCAAAGTAGTCATACTCAGTAGACCTCTTTTTGTATAAGGCATAACTTACTCCTAACTAAACTTCGCCTTTAACGCAGCGTTGAAAAAATGGGTAAGTGTCTGTTGCGTAGTAGTGGTATATCCCATCAGGAAACTCAGGCGTTACACCAACGCGGCCATTACATTCATCTAAATCACCAGAGCCTGCTACGTATTCCCAATCTTGTGCAAATGTACCTAACGGGTATATATCGGTAGAAGGGCGGTTTGCACTTTCGGTTGTTACCTGTTGATAGCTACCGGTCATTGCGGTTAGGGCTGAAGTTGCATCACTTGAGTCTGAATAGCCGTAACGTGCATATATAGGAAAGCCATCTGCTGCCCAGCCTATTAGAGTCATAGTGGTGCTATTGCCACCTCGCATTGCTACAAAGCCTTCTGGCATACCATGATAGTGATATGTGCCATCGGGTTGTACATGTGCATTGTTGTCGTCTGTTCCAAAACTAAACGTGTCTTGGCTTAGGGCTTCTATATTCCAGTTGCCGCTGTTGTCGCCTAAATCGCAATCGGTGCCAGAATCATCACAACTTCCGCCTGTACCAGCGTCTATTTTAATGCCATTAAGTACAACGCCTATCATTCCACGAGGACCACCAAGCATGGTTGCTTGTGTTGTTTCTATAGGCTCAAGTGTGTAGCTTTCATTTACTGATTGTTCAGAAATAGTATTTGGGTTATCAGCATTAGGGAATGTGCCTACTTCGTGATCGGGTATGCCATTAGCTACTAAGTCGCGTGTAGTTCCTGTGCATGACCAATCTGCTGCGCTGGTGGCTTGTACTGACTCTGATTCGTTATATTCACTGTAGCTATATTCACAAAGTACACTTTGGGTTGAACTGCTGGTACCTGTGCCATTATCTGTGGTGGTTTGTGATGAGCTTTCTGTAGTTGCTGAGCTATCAGCTATGCCTTCTCCACCTCCACATGCAACTTACGATGAAACAATTAAAGCAAGAGAAGTGAGCTTTAAAGCATTTATCCTATTTCGATTTTTATTATTAAGTGCGTATTGTTTCATTGCTGCCTACCTGATCAATTAAGTTACTCAAACAATAATCAGCAATTGTGCAAATAGTGTGTAAACAATGATGACAAATTAGCAATTATGTAAATAGGCGGAGTATTAAAGCTAAGTTGAGATTTAACTTTATGAGAATGTGTTTTATTTTAAAATTTCAAAAAGTTAAACTAATGCCAAAATAGCTAATATAAAAGGCTACCTAAATGGCTAAAATAAAACCTGTAGTAACGCTTCAAAGCCACGGCATTTACTCAAAGTGGGATAGTGAAAGTAAAACGTTGCCGCAAATAGAGCAATTTACAACAAATGTAATAGCTGAGGTAGATATTGAGTTTGGCTTAATCGTAAATATTAAAAAAGGTAAAGGCGAAAAGCTTCATTACTGTATTTACCATCCTGATATTCCAGGTAGTAACGGTGATGTAATGGACCCTTTTGAAGGCGATGTATACGTTAAAAACAGTAATTGGAACTTTTATTTAGGCGATACGCTTTGGTTGCCAATAGAAAATAAATTGGGTGATTGGCGTATGACGATTGAACTAAATGGAAAAATCATTGCTGATAAAACTTTTAATGTGGCATTAGAGGCAGAGCGCACCGAAACAGATTTTTGGAAAAACCGAGGATATTAATTGTTATTTATTGGCTATGTAACACGGAAATAATTGAAGTTAATGAGAAAATAGTCGAAGAGCTATTTATAAACAGCTCTTCAACCTTAAATTAGTAAGTTTTTAGTTACCCCAAGGGTTACTAGAATTAGAACGCTGTTTACGATCGCGAGCACGTTGCTTAGATTCTTTTTTCTCTACAATACGTTTAGCATCAACAAAACTAAGTTCACACGGCTCACCCGGTTTATGATCAGCTGGGATCACACGATCTCGTGGTGGTAATTCGTATTGAACATCATCAGGCTTAGGTAAGTTTTTAAGGCGGTAAAGGTAAAAGTTATCTACTTTTTCTTGTGCCCATTGTGTTTTACGTAAAAATTTAACCGCAGACTTAACATCAGGATTATTTTTAAAGCAGTTAAGTTGTAAATAAGCGTGTAGGAGTTCCCACCCGTATTGTTCAACCAGCTCTTCAACCACTTGTTCTAATTTTACGCCTTGCAGTGGGTTATTACTGAAAAGTTCTTGGTTGCTCATAGGTGTTGCCTCGTTATTAAAATACAAATTGCATTATAAATTTAATAACGAGGCTTTAACAGAGTAAATATCTTAACTTTGGCAATTAACTACAACACGACCACGAATTTTACCTTCCATAAGTTGCTCTGCGTTATCAATTACGTGTTCGAGTGATATTTCTGTCGAAATTTTATCTAAATAATCAGCGCTTACTAATTTAGCTAAACGATCCCATGCTTCGATTCTGTCGGCTTTAGTGCGCATTACGCTATCAATCCCCATTAACGATATGCCACGTAATATGAATGGCGCAACAGACCCTGGTAAATCCATACCTTGTGCAAGTCCACAGGCGGTTACTACACCTCCATATTTTAATGATGCACATATATTTGCCAGTGTATGGCTACCTACAGAGTCTATTGCCCCTGCAAAGCGCTCTTTTTGCAGAGGCTTGCCTGGGTTTGATAGCTCATTTCTGTCAATTACGTGTTTAGCGCCTAACTCTATTAAGTACTCACTTTGATCTAATCGGCCCGTTGCTGCTGTTACATTAAACCCAAGTTGATTTAATAAATAAATAGCAAAGCTGCCTACGCCACCATTAGCACCAGTTACAAGTATCTCGCCAGATTCAGGCGTAATACCTTGTTTTTGAAGTGCTATAACACTTAGCATGGCGGTATAACCCGCAGTGCCTATTTGCATTGCTTGTTTTGGTGAAATACCTGCAGGCAAGGGGATTAGCCAATCGCTATTAAGTGCCGCTTTTTGAGCAAGTCCGCCCCAATGTTTTTCGCCTACACCAAAGCCATTTAATATTACGTTATCGCCGTTTTTAAATTCATCGCTGGTGGAATTTGTAACCGTACCCACTAAATCAATACCTGGCACCATAGGAAAACTACGTACAACGGGGCCTTTACCCGTAATAGCTAAACCATCTTTATAGTTAAGTGTGCTGTATAGCACGTCGATAGATACGTTTTCGTTTGGTAAATCACTATGTTCGATAGTTGATAATGAAGCGCTATAGTTATTATCTTCTTTATTAATAACAATGGCTTTAATTGGGTTACTCATGGGATATCCTTTTAGACCGATCGTCTTTTAATTGGTAAATAAAAACACATTAGGTTAATAATGCGCGTAAAAACATTTCTGTATACAAAGTAAGTGGAGTATTTGATTTTGTGAGCTTGGCGCGCATAACAGCACCTTCCCAACCTATCCAAAAGTACTCACTCATCAATTTTGTATTTACATGGCTTGCAATAGTGCCTTGTTGCTTAGCTTGGTTTAAGCAAACCTCTACATGGTTTTGCCAAGCGGTGTAGCTTTGCATTAATCTGGTTTTAAACTCTTCACTTAAATGGTTAAGCTCTTGATTTAAGTTACCGACTAAACAGCCACGTTTGTAATCGTATTTTTTCATCCCTTTAATTGCGCTTTGGGTAAAATTAACGATTCGCTCAAGTGGGGGAACATCTTCTTGCTGTAGGTAATGGGTAAGCTTGGCAATAAAATAACTGTCGTATGCATCAACTAACGCAATACCGTAGGCTTCTTTACTTTTAAAGTAATGATAAAAAGAGCCTTTAGGTACAGCTGCTTTTTTTAAAATAGTATCGAGCCCCGTGGCGCTAAAGCCAAACTCAGTTAATGTTTCTAGGCCCGTGCGAATAAGTAACGCTTTTGTATCGGCGTTTTCTCTGGCTATTTTAGGTGGGCGACCACGGCGTATTGGTGTTGATGTATTTTTGTTCATGAACTTATATTAGACCGATCGACTTTAAATAATCAAGTATAAATTTAAATTGTTTAAAAATAGTTCAAATTTAGGGGCGGGCTACTAATTTAAAATTAATGAAATAAAAGTGTCACGATTACATTTTTGTTTGGAACTTAGTCAATATTAGTCGGTCACAATTAAAGCACATAAGTGCTTTTTAGCGATTATTAAATCGCCAATTTGTTTTTACGAACCGGTCAAATTAAATGTTGTATGACCACTTACTTTTTTAAATGTTAATTCATTTTTGCATCAGCAGCTTAGTTAAAGTCAAACAATTTAATTGCTTTTACAATTTGAATTTTACATTTTTATTAACTATTCATTAAATGTAGATTTCACTAATGCTACACAATATATAAATAAAAAGGTGAGGATATTACCGATGAAGAGACAGAAAAGAGATCGTTTAGAAAGAGCTCATTCTCAAGGTTTTAAAGCAGGTTTAGCAGGTCGCTCAAAAGAGCTATGCCCTTATCAACAAGTAGATCCAAAATCAGAGTGGTTAGGAGGTTGGCGTGAAGCGATTGAAAACCGCAACATGTACAAAACCTAAAATCAATAATCGAATTTAAGCAAAAAGGCCTCCACATTGGAGGCCTTTTTGTTTGTGCGTTTAAAAATTAAAATGCACTAGTGTCTTGGAACAAGCCCACTTTTAAATCTTTTGCTTCGTAGATTACTCGGCCATCTACTTCTACTGTGCCATCGGCAACGCCCATAAACAATTTACGTTTAATTACGCGTTTCATTACAAGACGGTAAGTTACTTTTTTATTAGTTGGTAAAATTTGGCCAGTAAATTTAACTTCACCCACACCTAGCGCACGGCCAAGACCAGGGCCACCAGACCAACCTAAGTAAAAACCAACTAGTTGCCACATAGCATCTAAGCCTAAACAACCTGGCATTACTGGGTCGCCTTTAAAATGACAATCGAAAAACCAAAGGCTAGGGTCAATATCAAGCTCAGCAACAATTTCGCCTTTCCCATGAATACCACCATCAGCAGTAATAGAGGTAATGCGATCCATCATTAACATGTTGTCACTTGGTAAACGGCAGTTACCTTCACCAAACATTTCACCTTGACCACACAGGATCAACTCTTCTTTTGTATAGCTATTTTTAGGTTCCATAACACTTATCTTCGCTTAGAAATTGCCAAGTACTTTAGCGTACACTTGTACGCTAAACAACTCGGAGCAGTTAAAAAATCAAAATATTGCATATTAAATAATCAATCAATCAACGCGATTGGTTTTTGCACTATAAAACCGCGCAATTACAATCAGAAATCATTATAATTAACGCTGTCTTATAACCAGTCTAAAGGAAGTTTATGATCCTTTTTGTTAACTCACTAACTGTGATTGATTTTTCTTACTTATGTAACAAACGCGGCGCCGTTGGCGAGAGCTGGATTGTTGATTTAACTTTGCACGGTAAACTTAACGAAGAGTCTATGGTTTTAGACTTTGGTTTAGTTAAAAAGCAAATTAAAGGCATTATAGATGAGTGTATTGATCACCGTTTAGCAATTCCTACAGGGCTTAATGGCACTGTATCTGAATTTGACGAGCATAAAACACTCGATTGCACATTTGGTGAAAATAATCACTTAGCTATGAGTGCTCCTCATCAAGCTTATTGCATGATTAACGCAGACGAAGTAACGGTTGAATCGGTTACTGAATTTTTAATTGCGACTATTTTACCGAAGCTACCAGATAACATTGAAAAAATTGAGCTGTCACTTAAGCCTGAGCGTAGCCAAAGCTTTTACTATCATTACAGCCATGGCCTTAAAAAGCATGACGGTAATTGCCAACGTATTATTCATGGGCATCGTTCTCAAATTGGTATTAGCCTAGATGGCATCTCTATGCCGCGCTTGCAAAAAGAATGGTCTCAAAAGTGGGAAGATATTTACTTAGCCACCAGCGAAGATCAAATTAACGCACCTGATTTAAAACACATAACAGCCAAAGCGGGTGATGTATGTTTTGCTTACACGTCGGCACAAGGCTATTTTGAAATGGCGATTAGCGAATCCCGTTGCGACATTTTACCAGTAGACACCACTGTAGAATGTATTGCTGAACATGTAGCTGGCCAAATTAAAGCCCAATATCCAGAAAGAGCAGTGAAAGTGACTGCTTATGAAGGTGTTGGAAAAGGATCGATTAGCTATGTTTAAAACACTTTTAGCAACAGCGCTTGTTGCCTCTGCTAGCTTTAGTGCTATGGCGCTTGAGTTAAAAGGGCATTTAACACAAGGCGGTTTAGTTACTGGAAAGCTAGAAAACGCTAAATCAGTAAGCTTAGATGGTAAAAGCTTAAAACTTTCGCCAAATGGTGACTTTGTATTTGGTTTTGGGCGTGACGCTGAAACTACTCATACTTTAAAATGGGTAGATAACACAGGTAAATCTCATTCTCAGCCGCTAGCCATAACTAAGCGTGAATATGAAATTGATAAAATAACCGGCGTGGCTAAGAAGTATGTTTCACCGGCAAAAGAAGTCAGTGCACGTATAAGCCGCGAAGCAGTTGCTGTGCGTAAAGCGAGAGAAGTTGACTCTGATTTACTGTACTTTTTAGACCCTGTGTTAAAGCCTGCAGAAGGGCGTATATCGGGTGTTTATGGTAGTCAGCGTTATTTTAATGGCGAGCCTCGTCGTCCGCACTTTGGCTTAGACATCGCTAATAAAACAGGTTCTCCTGTTTACGCGCCAATTAGTGGTACCGTGGTGTTTTCTGAACCTGATTTATACTACTCAGGCGGTACATTAATTATTGATCATGGCCATGGTATTACCTCAACTTACATTCATTTAAGTAAGCTTGATGTAAAAGTAGGTGACAAAATTAAGCAAGGTAACAAAGTGGCTGAAATTGGTGCAACAGGGCGTGTAACAGGTCCTCACCTAGATTGGCGTTTTAACTGGAAAGGCGAACGCCTTGATCCTGCATTACTAATACAAGATACATTAGCAAACAAAAAGTAGAGATTATGACTGACGTAAATCGCGATGCAATAATTGCTCAGCGTATTGAAGACTCAACCACATCGGTAACTAAAACTGTGTTTCCAGGGCGTACCAATCATCACAATACTTTATTTGGTGGTGATGCACTGGCGTGGATGGATGAAGTGGCATTTATAGCTGCTACTCGTTTTTGTCGTAAACCTTTGGTTACCATATCCTCTGATAGAGTCGATTTTAAAGAAGCGATACCAGCTGGTACTTTTGCAGAATTAATAGCTAAAGTAGTGCATGTAGGTAACACCAGCTTAAAAGTTGATGTAGATATACTATTAGAAACTATGCACAGAGATGATAAGCACTCTGCTATTAGTGGTAGCTTTACGTTTGTTGCAGTCGATGATAATCACAGACCGACACCGGTTGTATGCGATAAAATGATTTATGGTTTTGAGTAATTTAAAGCTTTAAATACACGGTAAAATAAAATTATCTAAGCACCTTAATTGGTGCTTATATAAAAAACCATAAAGAACACATCATACTAAATCTCTAGTAGGTATAATCTCAACAGCGCAATTAATATTTAATCATAAAGTAATCAAAATAGGGAGGTGTCAATTGATAGGGAGGTGTCAATTGATAGGGAGGTGTCAATTGATAGGGAGGTGTCAATTGATAGGGCTGAGGATTGTTAAAACCAAAAAGGCATGCTTTAAACATACCTAGATTCAAATTGTAAGTGCATAACTTGTTTTGGCTAGATTAAGTGGTCAGTTGCTCATAAGCTAACTGCTTTTTCTCCGGCAAGAGATTTTACAATGAGACATTACAAACAACTGACCTATGCGCAAAGATGCCAGATCGCCGTTCTAAAGAAAAGCGGTTTTACGCAACAAAGTATTGCTGAGCTAACTAATTTATCGCAATCTACGATTTCAAGAGAGCTTTCTAGAAATACAGGTAAGCGAGGTTACAGACACAAACAAGCTCATGAGCGGGCTTTGTTTCGCCGAAGAAGTGTAAGAAAACCGCTTAAGATGACACCTGAAATGATAGCTTTAATTACCCAGAAGCTTAATGAGAAGTGGAGTCCTGAACAAATAACGGGATGGTTACGCAAAGAAAGTGAACGGTCTGTCAGCCATGAATGCATTTATCTGTATATCTGGGAAGATAAAAAAGCAGGTGGTGAGTTATACCTACATCTGCGCCGACACGGTAAGAAATATCACAAGCGCAGTCATGGTAAAACAAACCGAGGG
>NZ_AUTR01000004.1:0-9056 GCF_000497875.1 Pseudoalteromonas sp. S8-8 | reverse complement strand
ATTAGCACGTTAAAACCTGAATTACACGCATGATAATAACTACATAATTGCAGTTATAATGTTTACTGAATGGTTTTACTGAGTAGCTTAAGTATTATGCGAGTAGCTTTTCGCAGTTGCTAATATTTGATCGCCGTTTACGCTTTAAATTTTCACAGTAACTTGCTTGTGAAGTGGGCCTGCCGACTGCTCCATGGAATACGCGCGTAAATTGCGTAGTAAGTTTTAGCCAGTTCTCTGGGGAGATATTAAGCCTTTCTAACAAAGGTAGGTTCATGTAATCAATATACCCGCGTTTATCCTCTCGTATTATTCGCCCTGTTAACTCAACAAGTTCAAGGTACGATTTAAGCTCAAACGGCAGTCCTTTAGGCATAATCTGACGTGGCATACCTGCAAAACGTAGTAACTGTTTAGGCTGTTTACCTTCTGTCGCGCATGTTAAGCGCTTTTGTACACTGGTATGGTCTGACTCTTCTGGTGTGTTAGCCATTTTAGCCCTAATGGGATTTAAATCGACATAGGCCATGCAGGCCGCAAGGGCTGCTTCATCTAGTAATGCTTGCGATTTGAATCTACCCTCCCAGAATCGTCCTGTGCAGTTATCTTCTTTATTTGCTCTGCGCGCAATGTCTTCATTTAACAACCGCATAAACCAGCTAATACTTGCTAGGCGTTCGCGGTATTGTTTAACCGTTTGGTTGAAAAAGATGAGTTCAACTTTACTTAGCTTTTCACCTTGTACATATTTTTGCGTTAACAATGTGCCTTTACAGAGTTTATGCCAGCGAATAACAATCGCTTTATCATTCAGCCTGTTTGCTTTCTTATCATCTACATATAGTACCAAATGGGTGTGATTACTCATTACGGCATAAGCACATACATCAATACAAAATACCTTTGCTAATTCAAGCAGCTTATCTTCAACCCACCCTCGTCGATGCTCGTAAGATTGACCAGTAAAGCGGTCTTCTCCACATAAAAATGCACGACGAACACAGCGTGAAATACAGTGATAGTATTTTGTATCAACCAAACTTACTTGACGCTTTCTTGCGATAGCCATAAGACACCCTGCTTATTTTTTACACTAAATAAACGTAGTCCTAAATTTTGAAAAGAGCAAAATTTAGGATGGGTGTCACTGTTAATTCAAACGCTTTTTAATAAATCGAATTTCGTAATGATATAAACAGGTTCTTTT
Source organism: Pseudoalteromonas sp. S8-8 (assembly GCF_000497875.1). Lineage (NCBI taxonomy): Bacteria > Pseudomonadati > Pseudomonadota > Gammaproteobacteria > Alteromonadales > Pseudoalteromonadaceae > Pseudoalteromonas > Pseudoalteromonas sp. S8-8. Next base: position 7,849 of record NZ_AUTR01000004.1, on the reverse strand, counting down.
TTACATTCGACTTTATAAAGATATTGATTTTTAAGAAAATTAGTTTTTTCTTTTATTAAACTAATTTGCTCCCATGGTATTAAAAAACTCCTGGGAAATAGTAGAATCAACATCCGTTTTTGGCTTATAAATATACCTTGCTGAAATGATTTGATATTTAGCCAAGTCCGATATTCACTGTTTTTCTCACGAGAAATATCTGCCACATTCGTCAAGTACATACTGCTTGATTTTAAAAGTGAGGAATCAGAAATAATTAAATCCGTTTTATATTCTCTAGCTAGTTTAGGGTAATACCCAATAATGCTTTGGATATAATTGACTAAAATATAGAACAATAAAAATAAAATTAAGCATATAACAAAGTCCATTTTTTAATACTCCGAAAACTTGCTCTGCACTGCTGACTAAGCTGAAATTTAAGATGGGTGTCTTATTAATTGTGTGTTTAGATTGTGGGGTACGACAGCTTCTCATTATGCAATTGAGCATCATCTTCCCAAATAAGCCTCACAACATGTTTCCGTTTTGTCTGCCCATGAACACTAGCAATAAGCTCTACAGACTGATGCCTTTCTAAACTCTCCATTGGAAATTTTTCTGTTATTTCAGAATCGATTACGACATCATTTCCTTCTGGAAACTCAATTCTAACGTTTTTAGCTGTAAAAGAACCCTTATTACAAACTTTAAGTCTGTATTTACTACCCCCTAACTTTATAAAAGAAGCTCCAAGATCTGCTCTTTTTTCTTTTAAAGCATCTTCACTCTCTTTTTCTAGAAGAAGGTTATTTAGCTTTTCTTGGCTTTCAACAAGGGACTTCTGCTTTTTGTTAAAGCTCACCGTTTGCCAAGTTGCATAACCTGATAAAAGAAAAGCTAGGCCTGCTATTAAGTCACCAGCATCGATAGAAACAGACATTATTTAAACCTTATATTCTTATTCCCAGAAAAAGACTTTTTCAAAGACTTACGCAGTTGATCTGCTAAGTCTCTTTTTACTTCATTTTTAATTTCAGAAAGATGTTCATCTATATTTTCGCTATTTTCTTGAAGAAGTTCATCTTTATTGAATTCTCGCTCGCAAGAAGCACAGGTCATTATTTGGATAGCTTCATCCACCCCTTCATCATATGAAAAATCTTTACAGCCACATGTCGAACACAAAAAATTTATGCTTCTATTATATTTATCAGATTTCATTAATAACTCCAATTTACAAATACACATAACAGATTATAGATCAATACCTTGGATTTCATACCCACACAAACGGCAAATAATAAGCTGTACGATAATTACACCAAACAACTCATTTATAAACAATTAATTACAATTGCTACTCAGTACCCTTTGTTATTTAACCCCAAAACGACTTTTAATAATGTTATGGGACAAATTGCAAATAGCTGTATTTATACACAGCTATTAATTCTATTTTTTTCAACCCAACCTTTAGCTAAACGGTTTATCAAATTACCATTCATTTTTAAACCGTGAATCATTTTCACAAGGTTTTCCATCCCCATCCATTTTTGTATTCGGGCAATTATTAATAAAAAATACCGCCTCATCGCGTGAGCGCATTTCAGTACAATATTGCCTGCCATCACACGTAAAATTTTGCGTGCTTTTAGTAATAACGATTTTTGGGTATTGTTTATCAAAGGTGGCTAAATCATCATTGGTGATAATGGGTGTTTGGCTGCTTGAGTGAGAGTTGTATTTAGTAAACGCATATAAACAAAGCACAGTAAGACCAATTGAGGCGACTTTGCCTAAAAAGCTACTGGCAAAATTAGATTTGGCAATACTGTGCGGGTGTTGTTTGTGTTTTTGATAAGGTGCTTTAAGCTCTGCAACGCCTTCTATGCGGCAGTTAATTGCTTTGGTTTTACCGTCGGGCTGTGTTGCAACTTCAAAGTAAATGGTGTCGCCAACTTTTGGCTTGCGGCTCATGTGTTTGAGCGCTGATATGTGTATAAACGTGTCGTGTTCTAGGGTGTCTGATTTAATAAAACCAAAACCTTTGTCGGTTTTCCACGACTTTAACAATCCTTTGTTCATGTATCCACCTGCTCTGCTTAAGCTGCGTTTTACGCAAATTCCATTTAGTTAACACTTGTTATTATACGTTCCTAAATTAAAACCATGCAACTAAATATTCATATTGCGTTAATTTTACGCTTTACCTACTAAACCAATTATTAAACTTAACCATTAAATTTAGCTACAAATAAGCGTGCTAAAAACAACTAAACCTCAACCTGTTTTATTTATAATTTGCGGCCAAATGTCCTTTAATTCACATCAACCATTACGCATTCACCCACGAGCTTAACAGCTTGTTTACACTCGGTTTTGTCATTAGTTATTTCTATCTGAATGAAGCTTTTTTAGTACGATTTTTCATTCGTTATTTACTTAATTTATCTATACAATCCACACCTTATTTTTACGCACGTATTTTAAGTGATTATCTCATGTTACTAACTGTTGTTTATATTATTGGTATTACCGCAGAAGCCATGACCGGCGCACTTAGCGCAGGCCGAATGAAAATGGACTGGTTTGGTGTGGTGCTGGTAGCCAGTGCGACCGCAATTGGTGGTGGCAGCGTACGAGATATATTGCTAGGCAATTACCCGCTAACGTGGGTACAACACCCAGAGTATTTATTAATTACCTGTATTGCCGGTATTGTTACTACGTGGCTTGCTAAATGGGTGGTTAAATTTAAAGGCATATTTATGCGCCTAGACGCCCTGGGTTTAGCTGCTTTTAGTATTATTGGCTGCCAAGTGGGGCTAAATATGGGCCTACATTACGGTATTTGTGTAGTGGCTGCGGTTGTTACTGGCGTATTTGGTGGATTACTGCGTGATTTAATATGTCGCCAAGCGCCGTTGGTATTACATAACGAGCTATACGCGAGTGTATCGTTACTTGTAGCGTGCTTGTACTTAGCGCTACACCATTACAATATTGACGACAACATCAGCATTATTGTGAGCTTGGTTGCGGGATACTTAATACGTATGGCCTCAATACGCTTTAAGTGGCGGTTACCTACCTTTAGTTTGTTAGAGCAGCACGCTAAATAACTTATGCTTTAATACAAATTAAGGCAGGTAATATACCTGCCTTAGTTAATATAACTATTAGCGTATTAATTTAATGCCCGCTTACATCACTTAACGTAGTTTTTAACCCGCTGTTATTTTGCTTAAGTACACTAAAACTACCATCGGTTTCTAGCACAACTGCGGCTACATCTTCTATAGCTAATATGCCTGCACCACGAATAGCGGCGCGAATTTCTGACTTTGTTACCCGCTGTGATTTAAGTGCAGCCGTGCAGTATTCACCATCACTTAGTAATAACGTGGGATTTGCTTTTATAAGCGCTGCAAATTTTGACGAGCGCACACTAAGCCACGTAATAATATATTGCAGCCCTATTAATACGACAAAGGCAAGTATGCCCTCAGCTAACGGAACACTTTTTGAAATAATAACAGACGCCAATATAGAGCCCAGCGCAATGGTGACTATAAAGTCGAACACGTTCCACTTTGAAAGCGTACGTTTACCCGATACGCGCAGCCAGAACACCAGTGCAATATAACCCAGTACGCCTATTGTAAGTACACGTAATAACCCCTGAATATCATCGTAAAACATAGTGGCTCCTTTTTTGTAAGTGCTCGTTATGTACTTACACTTTTTAATCTAATTAATTGCTTAATACCTAAAAACGTACCAAGTGGAATAAATAAAATCCACAGGTAGGCATAAAATTTTGAAATATTTATAAAAATGGCTGAGCTGTTTATGTTTTTATTTAACCTACTATTTAGCACGTACGTATTTATAAAAAGCCCAATTAAAGCAGGAATAATTTGTATAAGTGATACAACAATGGCTGATGAAATATGCCCCGCGATTAACTTAGGATCGCCACCAGAAAATATTGTATACGCATTATAAAACCCACTAAAAAAACTCGTGAGTGCGAGTAATAAAAAAGCCTATAATATTAGACTTAGTAAAGGTAAAAGTGTTTTCAAAAAAACGTCCTAGTTTGTGTTAATAATATGCACAGAGATATTTAACAGCCCATTAGTTTTAATTATACGCTTTGCAAATACTGTGCTAGTAATTTAAAGGCAATTATAACGCGTTGAATTACCTAGAATGGTTTTAATTTAAGTGGCGGTTGATTATGATGGAACACGTAATACTTACACCCTTTTTATAATTTTCAGTAAGGATCACCATGTCTAACTATAACGAATCACCAGAACAAGTTGAACAGGCCACTCAGGGCTTTGTTATGCAACAAACTATGTTACGTATTAAAGATCCAAAGCCGTCGCTTGAATTTTACCAAAATGTATTAGGTATGAAGCTGTTAGGTAAGTATGATTTTCCTGGTATGAAGTTTACGCTTTACTTTTTAGGCTACGAGCAAGAATTGCCACAAGGTGATGATAAAACTAAAGCAGAATGGGTGTTTCGTCGCCCTGCGCTAATTGAGTTAACCCATAACTGGGGCACTGAAAGCGACGACAGCTTTGAGGGATACCACAGTGGTAACCAAGAACCTAAAGGATTTGGGCATATTGGTATTAGCGTACCGGATGTTTACGAAGCCTGTGAGCGCTTTGCAAAGTACGACGTTGAGTTTGTAAAAAAACCAGATGATGGCTCAATGAAGGGCCTAGCATTTATTAAAGACCCTGACGGCTACTGGATTGAAATACTATCTGCTGAAGGTATTACTGAGATTATTCTTTCGCAATAACAATGAGCTGCTATAAAAAGAGCTTAGTTGTAATCTCCACCAGCAACTAATTACCAATTTAGAACCACTGGTTTTGTTACCTTGCTTTTAAGTGAGGTAACCCATTTAAACGTTTTAGGTAATTAGTTACCCGCTCCGCTGTATTGAAAGCATAAAAGGAGATTTAAATGCTCATTGGCATCATAGAAGATCATCAATTAGTAAGAGACAGCTTTAAAAAGCTTTTAGAGTTACAACCAGATTGGAAAGTAATTATTGAAGCCTGCAGCGTGACAGAAGCAAAGCTGGCTGTAGAGCTTGAACAACCTGATATATTTATTGTTGATATATCGCTTAACGGGACTGAAACCGGCCTTTCTTTTTTGTCGTACCTTGAAGAGTTTTTCCCACATATTAAAAGTATTGTGGCCTCCATGCACGACCACGAACCTTATGTAAGCAATGCTTTGCGATTAGGTGCTTTGGGTTATGTGTCTAAGCGCTCTGCCTCTGATGAGCTAATAGATGCAGTTAAAGCAGTCGCTTTAGGTAAAAGGTACATTAGTGAAGACGTAAACTTTTCGATGAGTAGCGAAAATTTAGCATTAACTGTACTTACTAACAGAGAGCTTGAAGCCCTTCCGTTATTTTCTAAGGGATTAAACGCTAAACAAGTGGCGCAAATACTCGAAATAATGCCTAAAACAGCACATGTACACAAAGCAAACATATACAGCAAACTTAATGTTACGACCTCGTTTGAACTGCTAAAAATTGCAATTGATGCGGGAGTAATACAGTTAGATGAACTTACCTAACGCTTCTTCTTTATCTAATGTTAGTTTTACTACCGCATACAAAGAGGTAGCTAAACAGTTATTGGTGGGGCTAATTTACTTTATTGCTTCACTCGCCGCTTTTTGGGTTAGCCAAAACCTTGAAACCGTACCCGAGAGCAGCGCGATATTTATTCCCGCAGGCGTAAAAATTGCGTTTTACTTACTCACTCCAACACGCTATTGGCTCACCTTATGGGTTGTATCGCGCGCTTTAGCTGCGCAGCTTGGTTTAACATACAGTGGGGTTTGGGAGTTTGATTTATTTCATGGCTTTTGGCAGGAACTTTGCTTTATAGCGCTTGTTTATGTGTTTAAAAATAGCCGTTGGCCGCCAAGCATTAACGACAGCCTAGGTATACTTTCGTTAATACTGCTTTGTGTTGCGAGTACATCTATAAAGTGGTTTTTGTTTGCCAGTGCATTTGAATTTACAAATGTATTGGTTGCTAAAGAGCTACTGCAGTATCAGTTAAACATGTGCTTGGGCGATATTACTGGCTCGCTGTTAATTGCCCCTTTTATTATGTTAATTTACGATTCTAAATACAGTTTTAACACAGTCAGGCTCACTAAGTTATTTGGCCTAGTAGCCACTTTAGTGTGTTTTATATTAATTGTATTTTTTGTCTATGCGGTTCGCCCAGATACCTACCCGCTATTACGGCTTGCATCGTTATTACCTATTATTTGGTTTTCGTATAAGTATGGCTCGTTAGGGGCTGTAAGCAGTGCAGCGCTAATTAACGCATTAATAATAATTGAAGCAAGCATTACGCACGAGCCTAGCAATACCTACATTAGCCAGTTATTTATTTTAGCAAACGCAATTACCAGTATGGTTTTAGGCGCTGCAATTACTGAGCTTAAACGTAAAAACAATGAGTTAAAGCAAACCAATAAAGAGCTTAAAGAGCAGCTAACTCAAAACACGGCGCTGGCTGCCAAAATGGTGTCGGTGCAAGAAAACGAGCGAAAGCACCTTTCGCAAGAGTTGCATGACGAATTAGGGCAAAACCTAACAGCATTAAAAACAGATTTAGCTATTTTGTCGCACCTTAGTAACGAAGATACCCAATCGTTTGTGACTACATTAAAAAACAATGCTAATTCGATGTATGACTCTGTTTATCAATTAATGCATTATCTTCGCCCGCGTGAGTTAGATGAACTCGGTTTAGAAAAGGCAATAACACAAGGGCGACTAAAAAGCTTACTGCACAAGGCAAATATTAAGTATCAGCCACAATTTAAGTTAGATAATAGCCTTTCAAAAGATCACGAAATAGCTATTTACCGAATTTGCCAAGAAGCAGTAACCAATTGTATGAAGCACAGCAATGCCAGCAAACTGGTTATAAATATAATAAACAGCGACGAATTTATTGAGTTAACAATTAGCGATAACGGGACTTTAGTAACCCCAACAGATAACTCAGGTCACTACGGTTTGGCGTTTATAGAGGAGCGAACTACAGCGTTAGGCGGCACTTTTAAGGTGTTTAAACAAAATGGCTTTACCATTAAAGTAAAGCTGCCTTTGAGTTTTGATGGCGCAATTAATTAGCAAACATGAACTTGTTTGGTATAAAACTTTTGCCTTAATTGGCCTTCGTCAAGGTGGTCGGGATTAACTTGAATCTCGGCTTGATTACCTAATAGCTGTAATAGCATGCCTTTTGATATCCTAGATTCAAATTGTAAGTGCATAACTTGTTTTGGCTAGATTAAGTGGTCAGTTGCTCATAAGCTAACTGCTTTTTCTCCGGCAAGAGATTTTACAATGAGACATTACAAACAACTGACCTATGCGCAAAGATGCCAGATCGCCGTTCTAAAGAAAAGTGGTTTTACGCAACAAAGTATTGCTGAGCTAACTAATTTATCGCAATCTACGATTTCAAGAGAGCTTTCTAGAAATACAGGTAAGCGAGGTTACAGACACAAACAAGCTCATGAGCGGGCTTTGTTTCGCCGAAGAAGTGTAAGAAAACCGCTTAAGATGACACCTGAAATGATAGCTTTAATTACCCAGAAGCTTAATGAGAAATGGAGTCCTGAACAAATAACGGGATGGTTGCGCAAAGAAAGTGAACGGTCTGTCAGCCATGAATGCATTTATCTGTATATCTGGGAAGATAAAAAAGCAGGTGGTGAGTTATACCTACATCTGCGCCGACACGGTAAGAAATATCACAAGCGCAGTCATGGTAAAACAAACCGAGGG
>NZ_AUTR01000003.1:0-109764 GCF_000497875.1 Pseudoalteromonas sp. S8-8 | reverse complement strand
GATATATTCGCCACTCCTGACTCTTTATCTACATTTCAGAAACATATCCCTCTTGAGTGGATTTCTAATGTGCTCGAGCAGACCGATAAAGCAAGTATTCGCAAACGTAAGTTACCTGCTGAGCTTGTCGTCTGGCTTATCATTGCAATGGGTCTTTTTCGCGACCGCTCTATTAGTGACGTTGTTGAGAAGTTAGATTTAACACTCACTGATACCCTGGGCGATACGGTTGCTCCAAGTGCTATTCCTCAAGCGAGACAGCGCCTGAGTAGCGACCCCCTCCAAGCCTTATTTCACCTATGTGCAGCCCGTTGGACACAAGAAGAAGATGCTGATGATACGTGGTATGGACTCCGGTTATTTTCTGTTGATGGAACGCAATTTCGTGCACCTGATACACCTGCTCTTGCTGAGCACTTTCACTATATTAAGCACAGTAAAAACCGTCATACAGAATATCCTATTGTACGCCTATGCGCCTTAAGCTCCTTGCGTAGCCGGTTGATACACCACGTTGCCTTCGGGCCCAGTTATCAAGGTGAGGTGAACTACGCAAAGCAGTTATTTGGTCATGTAAGTGATAACAGTCTAACTATTTTTGACCGATGTTATCTCAGCGCTGAGCTACTGATTAATTGGCGTAAGCAACACCCACAGTCGCACTGGATGGTCCCGATTAAAAGCAACACGCAATACACCGTCATTGAATCTTACTCTGAGCATGACTTCAAAGTAGAGATGAGTGTATCTGCGCATGCCAGAAAACAAGACCCTTCGCTTCCTGAGTGCTGGCAGGCCAGACTGGTTCTTTATCCTGAGCCAATGGGGCCTGGAAAAATAAAAGGTCTGCTGTGCTCTTTGGATGATAAACAGGCTTTTGGTGCACAGGCCATTCTTGATGTCTATTTCGAGCGCTGGGAAATTGAAAATAGCTATGGAGAAATAAAACACCAGATGCTTGAGGATAGTATTCTTTTGCGTAGTCAGACTGTGGATGGAGTCAATCAAGAGCTATGGGGTATATTGCTAGCCTACAATTTAATTCGAGTAGAGATAAGTCGAATAGCCAAAGAGGCTAAAGTCTCCCCGCTGAGAATTAGTTTTGTCATGGCTTTGCGGGATATACAGGATGAAATACTCTGGTGTGCCATCGCTTCGCCAGGTTCAATTCCAAAGAAATTAAGGGCAATGCGAGAACGAGTGAAACGTTATATTCTTCCAGAAAAAAGAAAACGGCCCAAAAGTAGGACCGTTCGAATTTCAAAAACTCGGTACACCATTAAGTCAAAGCATGCTTAACTGAATGGTGTTAGCTAATAGCGGCTTTATTTTTGTGGCTTAGTTTTAGCTGCTTAGTTTTTATAAAAATTATTGAATTTTTTGTATGTGTTAAGGTCTATCAGCATGCAAATATACCTATACAGTGGAATAACCATGCAAAACATGCCATCAATTAAACGTTGTACTCGAGAAGAGTTAGCGCCAGAGCAAGATTTGGGGCGTTTAGTCTCTTTTTTACGTTCGAGATTAGCCATTCATGTTGATGCCAAGTTACTTCCTATGGACTTAACTTCTGCGCAATATATTGTGGTTGTACTACTTGCGAGAGAGTCGGTTAATACGCTTGCAGGACTTTGCGAGTATATGGTTTATGATCGTGGCGCTATGAGCCGCTTACTAAACCGACTTGAAGAAAAAGGACTCATTATTAAAACGCAATGTGAGCTTGATAAGCGCTCAACTATTTTGTGTTTAAGTGAAAAAGGTAAAGCTCTTTGTCCTGAAATTATGCCTGTAGTGAACGAAGTCTATGCGCAAGCATTAAGTGGTTTTTCAGAGCCAGAAAAAAACCAAATAATCGACTTACTATTCAAAGCTATAAATAATCTTGATTCACTGCCAGACTCGCCCCAAAAGTAGATTATCAATAAAATAGCGATACTGTTTCAATAGAAAGTTAGCGTGCTAATTAGTTGATCTGATTGTGCGCAGAATCTAACTTTGATAATATAGTTGCCTAGGCAATTAAAGTTATCATCTTGTTAGGTTTGTTATGATTGAAAATAATTTGTTAGTACAATTACAGCAGCAATATCCAGAACATACTTTTATGCAACATCACTTAAGTGTTGTCCATAAGGGACGTTTTGCTAACGCGATTGTGTATCGATATAAAGATAATGAATTTGATTTAATTGTTAAAGATTTTAGCCAAAGCCCGTGGTTTATCCGCAAAACATTTGCACGAATGTCGGTAAATCAAGAGTACAAGGGGTTGAGCCGTTTAGCTGAGCTTGATGCAGTTGCTAACCGCTTTTGTAGATTGTCGCCGATAGCGGTTGCTTATAACTATATTGAAGGCACGCCACTGCGCGCTTTAATTCATGAAGACAAAACACTACCTGTTAACTTTTTTAGTGAGCTTGAGCGTCAAGTAGCAAAAATGCATCGCAAAGGCATCGTGCATTTAGACTTGCGTAATATGGGTAATATTTTATGCGGCGCAGACGGTAAACCTTATTTTATTGATTTTCAGTCCACTATTAGCTTTTCTCGTTTTCCACGTTGGTTGCAACGCTTTATGCGAGGATCTGACATGTCAGGCGTATATAAAGCATGGAATAAATTGGGTGAGCAACCTCTGCCACAAAAAAACAAGACTATTTAGAGCGCTTTAATCACGTGCGTAAACGCTGGATTTTTAAAGGTTACCCAATACAGCGAGGCTATGCGTGGGGCGCTGCACTTATTACTCAATTTGTAGATTCTGACTTAGTACGAAATATTACTGATAGACTTTAATTTAAAGCATAAACCGTAATTTAAAAACACCTAATTCATTGTGTGATTTTGCCCATATTAGCCTAGCTAATATGGGATTTTTTTTATTATAAGTAATCCCTTTGGTTTGCTTACTTGTTGTTTAATCCCTCAAAAACAATTCCTTTTACTGTTTTTTTAATTTTTTAAAATAAATATTAGTACTGCATTTAGTTTGCCCATACAATGCGCAAAAATAGCTTGCGCATGCTTAATAAGTTCACGTTTTTTCTGCAATTTTTTATTGTTCAAGTAGACTATAAATAATGTGCGCTTTTAAATTTTAAGGTTTTAAGATGATTGAGTATCCGGTAGACCAACTTCCACAGCTCATAAATGATTTATTGCAATGCGATACAACAGAACGCAAAAATAAATTATTAGCAGATGCGCAGTTAACGCTTTCAACAGAGCACCTGTCATTACTTTTTGAGGCGATACCAAAAGAACAACGACTTGAAATTTGGCAGTTGCTTGATGAAGACACGCAACACGAAATTTTTGTTAATTTAAGTGAAGATAGTTGTTTGTGGTTGCTGCAAACGCTAGAAGACACTGAGGCTTTTAAACTTCTTGATGAAGTTAATGTAGAAGAGCTACTGGAACTTGAAGAAGTTATACCAGAGCGATTTGTTGAGTATGCAAAAAAGCAACTCGATGAAGCGCAAACCAAACAATATGATTTAGCGCAGCAATACCCGCCAGAACAATTAGGTCACTGGTTAGGTTTTGACTTTTTAAAAGTATCGGAGAAGCTAACAGCCGGTGGTGCTAAAAAATTGCTACACAAAGGTTTACCGCAATACAGTGAAGTTATTTATTTAGTAAGCCGCAAGGGTAGTTTAATAGGTGAGGTTGCGGTAAATGATTTAATAAAAGCCAGCGACACCGATAACTTAATGACATTGGCAAATCATGACTTTTCATTGCTCCATGCTGATGATGATTTATATGAAGCGGCAGAGGTGGTGATCCACAGTGAAAAAATGGCACTGCCAGTGGTTAATGCTGATAACAAATTACTTGGGCGATTAACCATTGCCTCTGCTTATGAATTACGACAAGAAATTGCTGATGAAGCAGCCGCTAAAGCCGGTGGTTTACGTGAAGACGAAGACCTGTTCGCAAGTGTGCGAAAAAGTGCTAAAAACCGTGGTATATGGTTAGGTATTAACTTAGCTACTGCCTTTTTAGCGTCCTGGTTCATCGGTTTATTTGGCGCAACTATAGAACAGGTTGTAGCACTCGCTGTATTAATGCCAGTGGTTGCTTCTATGGGCGGGATCGCAGGTAGTCAAACATTAACCGTTATTGTGCGAGGTTTAGCGCTTGGACAGGTTACAGATTCAAACCGTAATGCGTTGCTTAAAAAAGAGCTGCGTGTTGGCGCTGTAAATGGCTTGGTATGGGCGTTTGTAATCGGCCTGCTTACCTTTTTATGGTTTAACGACTTAATGCTTAGTATTACGATTACGGTAGCCATATTATTGAATTTAGTGGCCGCGTCACTAGCTGGTGTTGTTATTCCGTCTATTTTAGACAAAATGAAAATTGATCCTGCGTTATCTGGCTCGGTAATTTTAACTACCGTTACCGATATTGTTGGGTTTGTTACCTTTTTAGGTTTAGGCAGTTTATTGCTTTTATAAGCCTTATACCAATTCGCTTAATTAAGTGAATTGGTATTACTAACAGGAAAATACAATGACCTTTGAAGTCATGATTTGGTGTGCAATTGCTTTGTGTATTTCACAATCGGCAATATTTTCGGGCTTAAACTTAGCGTTTTTTTCACTAAGTAGGCTTCAGCTCGAAATGGAAAGTGCAAAAGGGAACGAGGCGGCCATAAAAGTGATGGCCCTTCGAAACGACTCTAACTTTTTATTATCGACTATTTTGTGGGGCAACGTAGGTATTAACGTACTACTTACACTACTTTCTGATTCGGTATTAATGGGTGCAAGTTCGTTTTTATTCTCAACTATCGCAATTACTATTATTGGTGAAATAACACCGCAGGCTTATTTTTCGCGTAATGCGCTAAAAATGGCGAGCCTACTTTCGCCGCTAATTAAGTTTTATCAGATTCTGTTTTATGTAGTTGCTAAGCCAACGGCTTTAATTCTCGATGCATGGTTAGGTAAAGAGGGGATTACGTACTTTGCTGAAAGTGAGCTCAGAGGTATTATTCGCAAACACATAGAAGCAGAAGAGGCTGATGTTCAGCACGTTGAGGGAATAGGCGCGCTTAACTTTTTTAGCTTAGATGAAATAAGCGTAACCAAAGAGGGTGAGGTAATTGATCCAGACTCTATTATTGCTTTGCCTACTAAGCTTGATTTGCCTATTTTCCCAGACCTTACATTAACGACTAATAATGAGTTTTTACGAAAATTACATAAGTCAGGTTATAACTGGGTGATCATTACCAATGAAGACGGTTGGCCTTTATTAGTGGTAGATGCTGACGGCTTTTTACGTTCGGCCTTGTTTGAACCAGAGACGTTCGACCCTTATCATTATTGTCACAGACCTATTATTGTTGCTGATGAAGCGATGCGCCTGAGTGAAGTTATTTTAAAAATACGGGCTAGTCATTCTTTAGATAAATCGTTTGATGGGGCCATTGATCACGACGTGGTGTTAGTGTGGAGTGATGTGAAGCGCATTATTACCGGCGCTGATATATTTGGTCGGTTACTCAAAGGTATGAGTGCACCAAAACTCGAACTGCATGAAAATACAGAGAATAAAAAGCCGCTATAAAGCGGCTTTTTGTATTCTATAGAAAGGAAGGTTATGCCCAACCTTCATAGCGCTTACGACGCGACAACACTATCGTTAATATAATACCTAAAAACAGGCCTAAAAACGCAATAGCACCACCGTAAGTAAGTAGCTGACGTTTCTCTTTTGAGCTAGCAGCTTCTTTTTGGGTGCGCTCTTGCTCTAGCGTTGTTTTAAGCTTAGTAATTTGGGCCGATAACTGCAGGTTTTGATCAGTTAAAGTTTGGTTTTGCTCTTGTAGCTGCGGAAGTTCTATTTGAGCTTGGCGCAGGTTTTCTTGCATAGTACTCATTTCGCTACTTAGTGTTTTGTACTGTTGGTGTAAGCCTGCCGTTTTGGTAACAAACTTAGTTTCTATCCAACCTTCGCGGTCTTTATCATCTTTAATTTTTATAAAGCCGTTTTCTTCAGCAGATAACAAGGTTAACTTTGTTCCAGCATCTACAGAGCCGAGTAGTCGATAATTCTTACTCGCACCAGAGCGCATAAAAGTATATAAATTATCGATAATATAAGCGGTGTTTGCATTAGTTGAATTTGCAGGTTTTGCTTCTTCTGCATAACTCATAAATGTGGTGGCTGTTAAAAGTAGCCCTAATAAACAATGTTTTAGCATTTATCTACCTTGTTGATCTAACTGCGTCCGTTATGAACGTGATTTTCATTTCACATAAGTAGTTAGATAGTATGGATTAAATAGCTCAATAGCAAGACTGATATTGTAACCCAGTAGCAGTTACCTAGCCCACTAGGTTACAAATCTCGCCCCGCGATTAAATTGCCTCTAGATAGAACGAATTTTAATCCACAAAGGTCAACAGGCACTAAAATAAGGCTAAAAAATTTGCATTGTTAGTGTGCTTTGTTTATTTTGAGCACTTATTTATTTTAAAGGTAATCCGCAAACCGAATGGATACTGAGATAGAACTGAAATTTTTGGTATCAGATGCCGTTATTCCACTGATCCCCTCGTTAATTACTCAATTTGCAAAAACGGTGAAGAATAAACCGTCACGCAGCTTACAAAATGCATACTACGACACGCCAAGCCGAGAGCTTAGAGCGCTTGACATAGGCTTTAGAACTCGCTGTTCTGACAGCGAATGCGAGCAAACTATAAAGCTTGCAGGTGAAGTTGTAGGTGGTTTACACCAACGTCCAGAGTACAATTTACCAATTGAATCAAGTCGCCCTAATTTAATGGCGTTTGATGCTGATATTTGGCCTCATGGCATGCAAATAAGCGCAATCTCAAAAAACTTGTATCCAATATTTAGCACTAACTTTATTCGTCGTACTTGGTTAATTGAAACCGAAAGTGGCGCTAAAATTGAAGTTGTACTCGATAAAGGTGAAATTGCGGCTTCGGGTAAAATTGAAATTATTAGCGAGCTTGAAATTGAGCTTGTTGAGGGCAGTCGTAATGAGTTGTTTGCGTTTGCAGATGTACTGGTTAGCCAGAACTGTATCCGTTTAGGATTATACTCTAAGGCCGCGCGTGGTTATCGCCTTGCAGATGAAAAACCTTTAACACCAAGCAAATCTATTGGTTTTGTTCAATTACCAAAGTCGACTACCCAAGAGCGTGCTTTAGTTGAAGCCATGAACTTTGGCATTCGCTTTGTGCAAAAGCATGAGCAATGCTATTTCGATAAGCCAAGTTTAAAAACGCTTAAACGCGTAACTGACGGCATTAGCTTAATACGCCATACTTTTTGGCTGTACGACGATATAGTATCCAAAGAAAGTACAGAACATTTACGTACAGAGCTTAAATGGTTATTAAGCGAATTAGCGTGGGTAGAAAACGCGATTCAATTAAAAACGTACACGTCTAAACGCCATGCTTTTTATAAAAAAATTAATGCTGCTCCAGCACTTACTCAAGTCATTGGTGATTTAAAAGAGTTACAGCCAAGCATTGACGATATAAATGCACTGTTTCATAGCGCGCGTTATAATCGTTTATTACTGTCGTTAACTACGTGGTTAATTGATAAACAGTGGCGTAAAGATTGGGGGCAAATAGAGCTTCAAGCGGCTGAGCAAAACGTGTCGTCCATTGCGAGTAGGCTTTTTAATAAAGACTGGAAAAATCTGCACGAATTACTCCCTAAAGAACAAACACTCGATGTCGCTTCGTATTTAAACCTGCGCACTCAACTTGAAAATAGCCTACTGAGCGGTAACTGTTTAGGATCGTTATTTGATAAAGAAGAACGCCTAGAGTTTAGATTGCCTTGGCTTGATATTTCTCATGGTATTTATGAATTAAGTACGCTTGAGTATTTAAAGCAATTATGTGCAGGGCAAGAAGACGAACAGCTTGCTAAAATCCAGTCATGGCTTGAACAAAAGTCTGAATATTTGGTCAGTGCCATGGAGCAAAGTCGCCTTGCTTCACTTGACATAGAACCTTACTGGCAAAAATAAATGATGCGCTTTTGTAATAAAATTCAATTGCAAAAGTGTTTATTCGTTATTTTTTTATTAGTTAGTTTTAACACTTACGCTGAGCCCATGTGGCATTTGTATAAAAACAAAAATGGCGTAAGTGTGTATTATCAAAGCCACAGTGATAATACCTTTGAAGTAAAAGCGCAGATGAGCGTGACAGGCGTATCCACCAATGAGTTTTTAGAATTACTTAGTGATACCGATGCCGCACCCCAATGGCTCGAAAATATATCTCAGGTAAAGGTTATTAAGCACATAAGCCCATCAGAAAATTTAGTGTACAGTTATTTTAATTCTCCTTGGCCTGTTAGAGATAGAGATAGCATTACTTATTCTTGTTATTCACAGTTAACTGCAAATAAAAGCCAATTGCTTATTAATGCTCGCCCTAATAAGCTGCCCAGAAATAATGGCGTTATAAGAATTACTACTTTAAATGCACGCTGGCTACTGAGTGAGGACAAAGGCCGCCTTGATATTGAGTACCAAGTATATGCTTTGCCTGATGGGGCAATACCTACTTGGCTAAGCAATAAGGTCGGATTGAAAAGTACTTACACCACATTTATGAACTTGCATCATATGCTCACAGATAAAAAATACACTCCAAAACTACCTGTAATCAAAGCAGGTCAATGCTAAATATCGAATATATAATAATTTAATGGTGTGTTGAGTAGTCTTTAACTACGCTTAAGCAATAATGACACGCTATTATTTGGAGAATTGATGAAGTATTTAGTGGCTATATTATGTTTGATACACAGCTCATTCTTATTAGCTCAAGAATATACCTTTGGTGTAGTGCCGCAATACGAGCCGCAAAAGCTAAATACTATTTGGCAACCTTTGTTAAAGCAAGTAAGTAAGCAAACGGGAGTAACAATAAAGCTAATTACAGTTGAGTCTATTCCTGTATTTGAAAAAGCCTTTGCTAATGGCGAGTACGACTTTGCATACATGAACCCATGGCATAGTGTTGTAGCATACGAAAAACAGGGATATTTACCATTAATAAAAGATGCAGGGCGAAAGCTGCAAGGTATTTTGCTCGTAAACAAAGACAGTGATATTGATAATTTAAGTCAACTAGAGGGCGCCGAAATAGCATTCCCTGCACCTAACGCATTAGGTGCGTCATTATTAATGAGAGCTGATTTAGCATTGTTATACGGGCTAACAATAAAGCCTGTATATGTCCAAACTCATCCATCGGTATATTTAAATGTTGCACTGCACTCAACAATGGCGGGCGGTGGTGTAATGGGCACATTTAAACAACAACCAGAAAGCTTACAAAATAAACTCAAAATTCTTTATAAAACGCGTGAAATTAGTCGCCACCCAATTGTCGCCCACCCAAGGGTTGATGCTGCAATACAGTTAAAAGTGCAACAAGCTATTTTAGATATAGGGCAAAGCCCAGAGCATAAACATTTGCTTGCAGGTATCCCAATTATTAAACCTAATATTGCAACTTTAGCTGAGTATCAGCAGTTAACTCAGTGGGGCTTACGCTCTTTTTATGTTGAAAATTAGAGGGTTTCGTAGCCTAAGGGCGCAAAGCTTTATTGTGGTATTGCTTTGTGGCTTGCTTATGGCCTGTCTTTTTATGTTTTACGCCTTACCTGAGCAAGCGCGTTGGGTAAACGATGGCCTTTCAAAGGCTGCTCAGCGTTCTTTAGCGCAGTTGTCGACTTCTATAACGACTCCGTTGTTAACTAGGCAATATGCAGAGCTATATGAAGAAATAGACAGTCAACTTCAAACTCGCCCTAATTGGAAAAGTATTAAAATTGTTGATGTTGATTCAAAAAACCAATTGTATCCGCTTGAGAATTGGGTTGGAGCAAATGAAAACGGCGACATGCTGTTATCTCAACAGGTGGAGTTTTTAGACAAACCGCTGGCTAATATTAGCTTGGTTGTTAATTTTACGAATGAAATTAACGAATCTTCAAAACTTCATTACACCTTAATATATATACAATTTATTATTTTAGTTATCGTTTTTATAGGTTTAGCTTGGCTGGTGGATTACAGGGTTACATCGCCTTTGAGGACGCTAAAACTTGGGTTTTCACGTTTAGCCAAAGGCGACTTTGATTGCCATATAGACAAACAACAACAAAATGAAGTGGGCAGTGTAATAAATGCATTTAATAATATGGTTGATGAGGTTGCGAATAACCATCAAAAATTAAATGCATTACGAATTCAAGCTGAGTCTGCAAGTAAAGCAAAGTCAGATTTTATGGCCAGTATGAGCCACGAATTAAGAACTCCATTAAATGCAATTTTAGGCTTAGCCCAGCTGTATGGATATGATGAGAATGCTAATAAAGTACAAAAAGAAAACGCGAAAAGCATTTATCAAGCTGGAGAGCATTTACTATTACTCATAGACGATGTGCTTGATTTAACGGCTATTGAGTCGGGTAATATGCAGTTTAGTTTTTCTTATGTGCCTATTAAAAGCATATTAGAAGAGTCAGTAGAGCTTGTCACTGAGCTTATTAAAGGGCAATCAATAACACTGCAAACTCACGGTTTTGAGTCCTTAGAAGGATTGAGTATTTATATTGATCAGCGCCGCTTTAAACAAGTGATGCTTAACTTGCTTTCAAATGCGATTAAATACAACAAACCAAATGGCAGCATTAATATTAATTGTCGGGTGTTAAGTAATAAACAATGCGAAATAGATGTAATAGATACCGGATGTGGATTTTCTCCAGATGACATTTCTCGCCTATTTAAACCTTTTGACCGCTTAGGCGCTGAAACCAGTAAAGTAAATGGAACCGGTATTGGTTTAGTGATAACTAAGCAGCTGGTAGAGCGTATGCAAGGGTCTTTGAGCGCACAAAGCGAGCAGCACAAAGGTTCTTGTTTTACGCTAAACTTTAACAGTTTTGATCAAACTGACTTGCCAGCACAAGTGCAAGCCCCTCAAATAACACAGCAAAGCTTAAATGCGGTAACGCTTCCTACGCTTGAGGTTTTAGTGGCAGAAGATCAAGTTACAAATCAGCAAGTGTTAAAACAGCAATTAACTATGCTTGGAGTGTGCTCTACTTTTGTAAGTAACGGTGAGCAAGCTTGGGAGGCCATACAAAATAAACGCTTTGATTTTTTACTAACCGACATTCAAATGCCCTTACTCGATGGGTTAGGGTTAGCCAAAAAAATACGCGAAAACACTCATTTTGATGAACTGATTATAATTGCAATTACGGCCAACATTACCAAAAACAACATAGATAATTGTTATGCTTGTGGAATGAATGGCTTTTTAACAAAGCCCATTGAGCTTGTTAAATTAAAGTCGTTATTGATGGAGCATTCTCAAACTATGGTCAATACACGTTCAGAAAAATCAGATGGTGAAAATATAGCTTCAGATAGTTTTGATCAATTAGATATTACGCTACTAAAAGCAATGCTTGGTGATGATCCTAGCGTACATTGCATGGTATTTAATGCGTTTTTACAAACAGCAGGGGAGCAAATTAAATTAGCTAACGCGTATGCTAAGAGTAAAAACTATGTTGATTTAGCTTTTCAGGCTCATGCATTAAAGTCGTCTTCAAAGTCTGTGGGGGCTATTGAGTTGGCAAATATATGCCAGCAGATAGAAACACAGGCAGAAAACGAAACAGTCAAAAATGAATATATACAGCAGCTGGAAGAGCGCTTTAACGATGTAGTCACACAACTTAAAAGCTATTGTTTACGATATGAAAAACGCACATAAAAAATGGCTCTTAAAGAGCCATTTTTTGTTTTAGGTATATTAGTATTTAGCCGCTTGCCCTTTTTTGGGTAAAGCGTGCTGTATAAAGTCACGTAAATCGTTATTAGAGCTTTCTAAATCAGCGTGGCGAAGGTACATCATGTGTCCGCTTCTGTAGCCTTTAAAGCTCAAACGGTCTTTCATTTTACCGCTTGGGTCTAATTGCCATAACGTATATTTAGCGTCAAAGTAATTGGTTGCGCCATCAAAGTATCCTGATTGGATCATCACGTTTAAGTAAGGGTTTTGCGCCATTGCTAAACGTAGATTTTCGCCTGTATTATTACCGGTTCTATCCCATGGATGGACATTACCAAATAAGTTATATTTTACATCAGTTTTATAGTTTAACTCTTCACGTAAGTAGTGATTAATTGCAGGAGTGAAAGAGTGTAACCAAGAGGTAAGTTCAGCCCAGTAGTCTGGGGACTCACCTGCGTCGCGTTTATCCATTCCTAAATAACGAGAATCTAAGCGACCTATAGTTTGACCACGTTCACGTAGTAGCTCTTTCCAGAAAAACTGAGTTGGAATATCTAAGTTATTTTGTTCAACAAATTTTTCTGATAAGCCAGCGTAGTGCGCCATTTTTGTAATTATGCGTCGCTTTTCATCAGCATTAATAAAGCCACCTTTAGCAAGCGCAGGGATTAACTCATTTACAGTAAACTCTTCAACTTCAGGTAATAACTCATCAAGATCTTTAGCTTGTAAATCGGCGTTAAGTGCTTTGTGATACCAAGCAGTCGCTGCAAAGTAAGGTAGGCGGTTAGCGGCTTTAATCGGGCCGTCGCGCTTAATACCAATATCAGTAGGTGATACGAGAACAACACCGTTTATGTACATCCATTGACTATTTTGAAGCTCATGAGCAAGACCTGATACACGTGTTGTACCGTAGCTTTCACCAATTAAAAATTTAGGCGATCGCCAGCGCTCAGCTCTATTTACAAAAGTATTTAACCACTCAGCAAGGTATTTAATATCGGCATTAACACCAAAAAATATCTCTTTTTGTTTTGCTTTAGAAGGAAGTTCGCCTTTTTCGTTTTCAAGTACGCGAGAGTAGCCTGTATTTACAGGGTTTACGTAAACAATATCGGCAATATCAAGTACAGAATATGGGTTGTCTTTTACGCCATAAGGTTGAATTGGATAGCCTTCGTCATCAATTTTTAATACGCGAGGGCCAGTATAAGCAAGGTGCATCCATACAGAAGCCGAACCTGGCCCGCCATTAAATGAAATAAGTAATGGGCGAGTTGTCCTGTCGTCAACTTTGTCGCGTGTATAGTAGGTGTATTGCAATGTCGCAACCGCGTCGCCTTTATCATCCCATACAGGTTGTGTGCCTGTGGCAACGGTGTAATTAAAGCGTTGACCGTTGATTTTAGCTTTATGTTGAGTAACAACTTTGCTGTCTACATCAATACGACGTTGGTTATCGGCAAGCGTGCTTGTACTGATTATTAATGCAATAACAGTTATCGGTAAACTGATAATACGACTAAGCTTCATTAGGTGTCCTTATTATTGTTGATACACCATTAAAGACATTAATGAGTTAAATAACAAAAGTATTGAGACTAGTGGCCGATAATACTAGTTAAGTAAGGTATTAATGCGCTTAGAGACGCACGCTAACCACTTTTATAGTTATTTGGGATTTGGTTTCTTTATTTAGTTAATCACAGAATTCAGGTATATTGCGGGCCTACTTGTATTGATTTTATATACAGGCTATCACCAAAAAAATCTAATGGATTACGCTTTCAAGCACATAAGTGCACTCTACACCGGATGTTTATGACTAATGCTATTGCAGTAATAGCGTTGTATTTGTCGTTTTGTTACAAAATTAATTAAAGGTAAAGAGAAGCTTTATGCAAAGAGTATTAGTGGTTGAAGACAGTAAAGTAGTGCAGCAGGTGCTTCGCCACTTAACTGCACAATACCTTGATGTAGCAATTGATTTTGCTTGGTCTTTAGCAGAATGCGCTACGTTCGTAGAAAAGCACGATTATACGCTTGCGTTAGTTGATTTAACTTTGCCAGATGCTCCGCACGGTGAAGTTGCAAAATATACGTTATCTAAAAAAATTCCTACGGTTGTTTTAACCTCAAAAATAGATGAGTACAAGCGCCAACAAATGCTTGAATTGGGCGTAGTTGATTATGTTATTAAAGATAATCGCGATTCTTACCATTATGCCGTTAAGCTCGTTGCGCAATTACTCAGAAATCAAGGCTGTAAAGCACTAATAGCAGATGACTCATTACTTAGCCGCTCGTTAATGAAGCAAATGCTAGAAAAGCAATTGTTTGATGTAACAGATGCCCATGATGGACAACAAGCACTCGAAATATTAAAAGCTAACCCTGATATAAAGCTACTTATGACCGATTATGCTATGCCCTCTATGGATGGCTTTGAACTAGTCAAAGCGGTACGTAATTTTAGAGGACGAGACGACTTAGCAATTATTGGCTTGTCGGGCGCGGGAAAGCATGGCCTATCAGCACGATTTATTAAATATGGCGCCAATGACTTTTTAACAAAGCCATTTATGAATGAAGAGTTTCATTGTCGAGTACTTCAAACAATGGAGCAACTGTCGTTAATTTCAGATATTAAAGAAAGCGCACATAGGGATCACTTAACAGGGCTTCATAACCGACGCTACTTTTATCAATATGCAGAAAAGCTCCTTAAAAGTAAAAACCAGAAAAATACTTTGGCATTGCTTGATATCGATTTTTTCAAAAACATTAACGATACATTAGGCCATGAAGGCGGCGATCAGGCTTTAAAGCAGGTTGGTTCATTAATACGATCTACGTTTTCAAAGTTTACGGTTGCACGGGTTGGCGGGGAAGAGTTTGCCATAATATTACCTGAAATAGAGCTAGAACGCGGTCGTGAATACTTTGAAGCATTTAGGAAAAAGATGGCTAGTTACGATTTTTCTATTAGCGATAAATCAATTAAAATTACCACCAGTATAGGCTTGGCTGACTTTCAAGACACTAGTCTAACGCAGGCTATGCGTGTTGCTGACAAAGCATTATACGAAGCTAAAAACCAAGGCAGAAACTGCGTGGTATAACCCTTCTTAAACAAAACTAGGTACGTGATAAATATATAGAGATATAGCACGCACCAATGTAGCTGACTTGTTAAATTAACGCACCTAATTGGTGCGTTTTTTTTGATCTTGAGTTTGTATTTTTTACTAAGTGGCTGTTTTTAATTGATATAAAATAGTGGCACAAAGGTTGGATTGTTTAACCCAATAGGATAACAATAAAGAGTCCGAGGGGGCCGCTATGAAAATGATTAGTGCAATCATAAAACCATTTAAATTAGACGACGTGCGTGAAGCACTCGCTGATTTAGGAATTGAGGGGATGACAGTAGTTGATGTTAAAGGTTTTGGACGTCAACGAGGTCATACTGAGTTATATCGTGGTGCAGAATACCAAGTAGATTTTATTCCTAAGATCAAACTTGAAATTGCAACTCGTACTGAAAATTGTCAACGCGTTGTTGAAGCAATCACTAAAATTGCATCAACAGGTAAAATTGGTGACGGTAAAATTTTCGTGTACGACTTGGATCAAATTGTTCGTATCCGTACTGGCGAACTAGACGAAGAAGCAATTTAAGGGGGTCTCATGGAAAATACAATAATAGAACTAAAGTTTTCACTCGATACCTTCTATTTTTTAATATCAGGTATATTAGTAATGTGGATGGCAGCAGGTTTTGCCATGTTAGAGGCGGGCTTAGTTCGCTCTAAAAACACAGCTGAAATTTTAACTAAAAATGTCGCGCTATATTCAATTGCATGTACGATGTTTTTATTAGTTGGCTACAACATTATGTATGTAGACAATGCCGAAGGTGGTTTTATTCCTTCAATAGGCGCTTTAATTGGTACACAAGCTGCCGATGCTGACCATTCTTTAGAATCTGACTTTTTCTTCCAAGTAGTATTTGTTGCAACCGCTATGTCGATTGTATCGGGTGCTGTTGCTGAGCGTATGAAACTGTGGGCTTTCCTAGGTTTTGCTGTAGTACTAACTGGTTTTATTTACCCTATTGAAGGTTACTGGACATGGGGTGGTGGTTTCTTATCTGAAATGGGCTTTGTTGATTTTGCAGGTTCTGCAATTGTGCATGGCGCAGGTGCAGCGGCTGCACTAGCTGGTGTATTAATCTTAGGTGCTCGTAAAGGTAAATATGGTAAGAACGGTGAAATATACCCAATTCCAGGTTCAAACTTACCACTTGCTACACTAGGTACATTTATTTTATGGATGGGTTGGTTTGGCTTTAACGGTGGTTCTCAATTACTACTTTCGGATAAAGAAAACGCAACTGCAGTAGGCCAAATATTACTTAACACCAATGCAGCAGCTGCAATGGGTGCTATTGCAGCACTGTTTGTATGTAAAGTACTTTGGGGTAAATCAGATTTAACCATGGTTTTAAATGGTGCATTAGCTGGCTTAGTTGTTATAACAGCAGACCCTCTATCTCCATCACCATTAATGGCATGTCTACTTGGTCTACTTGGTGGTGCACTTGTTATATTTAGTATCATAGCACTTGATAAAGTTAAGATTGACGATCCAGTGGGTGCTATCTCTGTTCATGGTACGTGTGGCGCATTAGGTATTATGTTAGTACCGCTAACCAATGGTGACGCAAGCTTTGTTAATCAGTTAACGGGTCTAGTATGTATTCTTGCCTTTGTATTTGTAGCATCATTTATTGTTTGGACTGTGCTTAACAAAACAATGGGTATACGAGTAACCGAAGAAGAAGAACTAAACGGTATGGATCAACACGATTGTGGTATTGAAGCCTACCCAGAGTTTGTTTCTGTTCGAAATAGCTAATAGTTTATTTAAATAATAGTGTGTTTACACAAAGCCCTACTTCGGTAGGGCTTTTTTTGTTTCAGGGGGGGTTAACTTTTCGGATGTTACGATATACCCAATATGCTAAGCTCACACTCGTGAATAACCCTTGGAATAAATTACACTTAAATGGCCGACAATAAAAAAACACCTACCAGTAAACCTGCAGTTAAACGTGCAAGTAAATCGTCAAGCAAGACAAAAAAAAGCACCTCAAAGGGCAGTAAAAAAACAGTGCAAACCACTGTTAAACGCTCTTTTATGAGAAAAACATGGTCAGTGTTTTGGAAACTAAGCTTGGCTGTTTTTATTGCAATGGCAATGTATTTCATTTATTTAGATTCAAAAACAACGCGTATATTTGAAGGTAATAAATGGCAACTTCCAGCGCAAGTGTATGCTCGTTCTATGGAGTTTTATCCGGGGCAATTTTTATCAAGCCAGGAAGTAGTGTTTGAGCTAGAGCGTTTAAATTATTCATCGGTTAATAGATTAAGCCGCACAGGACAGTTTGTTAAAACAGCAGATAGCATCAAGATTTATCGTCGTGATTTTGAATTTTATGATGGCCTTGAAGAATCACATATTATTGAACTTCGCTTTGCAGGGCAAAAAGTTGCGACCATTAAAGATAAGTTTGGTAGGCGTTTAAATTCTGCTCGTCTAGAGCCTGTGCAAATAGCGCGTATTGGTAATGACTCTAAACAAGATAGAGAATTTGTACCACTAGATAAGTTTCCAGCAATGCTAAAAGATACGCTATTGGTGGTTGAAGACCGTGATTTTTACGAACATCATGGTGTATCAGTGTTTTCTATTTTACGCGCGCTTTATTCTAATATTAAAGCAGGGCGCACCGTTCAAGGTGGTAGTACGCTTACTCAGCAATTAGCTAAAAATATTTACCTAACGCGTGAGCGCTCTTTAGTACGAAAAATAAATGAGGCATTTATTGCCCTTATTTTAGATTATCGTTATTCAAAAGATCAGATATTAGAAGCTTACTTAAATGAAGTATACCTAGGGCAGTCATACAACCAAGGTGTGCACGGTATGGGGCTTGCTGCTGACTTTTACTTTTCAAAGCCGGTAGATGAGCTTGAGTACGATCAAATTGCTTTGCTGGTGGCAATGGTTAAAGGTCCATCTTATTACAACCCACGTCGCTATAAAGAGCGCACAATGGAGCGCCGAGACTTAGTGCTTCGCCTTATGGTTGAAAACAAGCTACTTAGCACAAAAGAGTACCGTGCATCGCTTAATCGCCCAATTGATATTGCGCCAATGAAAGCGAGTTTACAAAAATCATATCCAGGTTATTTAGAGTTAGTAAACAGAGAACTAAATGAATTATTGCCAGATCAGCAAACACTTGATGCAGGCGTAAGAGTATTTACTTATTTTGACTTACAAAAGCAAACAGCAATGGAAGAGTCTATTGAAAAGAGCTTACCGTACCTGGAGAATCGTCCTAGAACCGAAAAACTAGAAGCAGCCATGATCTCTGTTAATGTAGAAAAGGGCGGTGTATCTGCACTTGTTGCAGGGCGCGATGTTCGTTATTCAGGGTTTAACCGTGTTTTAGATACAAAACGTAATATTGGCTCGCTGGTAAAACCTGCTGTGTATTTAACCGCATTGCAATTACCACATTATAATTTAGCTACTTTGCTTGATGACTCGCCAGTACAGGTTACAAATGAGCAGGGAAAAGTGTGGCAACCAGAAAATTTTGATCATCAATACCGTGGTGCAATACCTCTTTATAAAGCATTTAGTAACAGTATTAATATTCCAGCGGTTAATTTAGGCCTCGATGTAGGTGTTGATAAAGTCGCGAATACACTAAAAGGATTAGGCGCTAAAGGGGCGATAAACGAATACCCATCGTTGCTTTTAGGGGCTGTTGAAATGTCGAGTTTTGAAGTTGCTCAGCTTTATACGACAATTGCTGCAGATGGCGAATATAAAAAGCTTACTGCAATTTCGGCATTAACTGACTCGGTTGGTAAAGTACTTTATAAGCATAAAGTAAATGCAGAGCCTCGTTTTGATAAATCTGCAATGTATATGACTAAATACGCGATGAAACGCGTAACGAAAGACGGCACTGCTAAACGCTTAAATTTACACTTCCCATCAATCCAACTAGCAGGTAAAACAGGGACTAGTAACGATTTACGTGATAGTTGGTTTGCAGGCTTTGATCAAAATACAGTGACTGTTGCGTGGCTTGGTCGAGACGACAACAAAAGCACGGGTTTAACGGGCAGCGTAGGTGCATTAGAAGCATATATTCGCTACTTAAAGCCACTTAATCCACAAGCAATAGCCGATACGCGTCCGCCATCAATACGCTGGGCATTTGTAAATGAGAAAACGGGTAAGCAGGCACCACCAGGATGTGGCAAGGTGATTCAGCTACCACTTAGAGCGAGTGAGTTTGAGCCAAGACCACAATGTATTCGTTAATCTAAGACTACTTTAAACAACGAAGCCGCTTATTTAGCGGCTTTTTTGTGAGTTGTAGTTAACGCTTAAGATTTAAAAAACTGCATTGATTTGGTTAAATCATTAGATAAGCGACTTAGCTGCTGTGCATCTTGCAGCGTTGATTGAGCTGATGTTAGCGTTTGATCTGCTAAATTACTCACCTCTTGCGAATCATTCAATGCTTGTGTTGTCGCATTTGACTGCTGTTTAACACGCTCTGCAATAACTTCACCTTGATGTTTAATGTCGCCCATACTTTGCTCTGCGCTTTGCAATACTTCATTGGTTTGATTGGCTGCTTTTACCGATTGCTCCATTTTTTCAACACTTGAACGCATTTTTTGCTGAGTGTCGTCAGATGCTTGTTGTAAGGAGCTAATAATTTGGTGAATTTCTTGTGTTTGTGTTTGTGTACGCTGAGCAAGAGTTCTTACTTCATCAGCTACAACGGCAAAGCCTCGACCATGCTCGCCAGCTCGTGCAGCTTCAATAGCGGCATTTAGTGCAAGCAAGTTTGTTTGATCGGCTATCTCACTAATACCTTTACTTACTTTGCTAATTTCTTGGCTATCTTGTGCTAGCTTATCGAGCGCTTGTTGGCTCTCTGCAAATTCAATTTGTAGATCTTGCATATATTTAGCAAGCTCCATTGTATTGTCTGAACCTTGTTTTACATGCGCAGCAGCATCTTGCGCGGTAAGCGTTGCTTGATGCGCTGACTCTTCAACTGCAAGTGCGTTTTGAGCCATTTCGCTGAGTGCATTATAAATGGCATTTACTCGGATTTGCTGTTTTGAAACATCATTGCTTGTTTGGCTACTCGCATGTGATAGCGATTTAGTTGCGCCGCATAGCTCTTCTGTACTTGCTTTAACATCAATTAATAAATGTGAAAATGCATTAAGTAATGCGTTGTAGCGCGATGCAATAATTCCCATTTCATCATTAGTGCTCGAATCGATAGTTGCATTTAAGTCGCCATTCGCGGCTCTATTCGCTGCATCAGCAAAGCGATTAATGGTATCAACAACTGCAAAATAAAAACCAATCATCAAATAAAATGCAAATAACAAACTAATTAATGAAGCAGCTAAAACAAGATTTCGAGTCCACTGTTGAGTTTGCAGTTTTGCTTCAATAAGGCTCTCAAGCGTTGGAATACTCTTACTAACAAGTTGATTAATACTGCTGTGAACATTGTTTGTTAGTTTAGTAAATTCTGATTGAGTTAATAAAATATCGTCTGGCTCAAGTAGTTTTTCATCTATCGCTTTTTTAAATGCACCAACAGCACTGTGTAAATTATCTAACGAGGGCATGAGCGCTTTATTTACTGATTTATCTGCATTGGTGGCTACATTGAGTATTTTATCGAGTTGTTTTTCGTATAAAGGAAGTGACTTACTAAAATTTGAAAGTGCTATAAACGTATCTGGCGTAAAACGATTACTTGCCAAAACAGTGTTTGCGCTTTGCGCTGTCGAGTTTATTTGCATTATAAGTGCAGGAATTGGCGTGACTAAAGAGCGGTTTACATAAGCACTAGCTAACTGGCTATCTAATGCTAAGTTAGACTGAATAGAAACAAGTTCAAGTACATCATTTGCTTGATCGTCTTTTATATCAAAACCGAGTGAGCGAGCTATTTTTATATTTTTATTTGCTTCCCCCTGCATTTGATTTGAGAGTATTGACCTGTAGCCTTTTAAACCTTGTTGCTGCATTTTTGAAACAGCGATACTTTCACTTAATAATGAGACTAAAAAAAACAAACTAAGTGCAAGAGGAACGAGTAAAATTCCAAACATTAAGCTGATTTTAGTTTTGTATTTTAAATTTGCCATTAGCTGGATAGCGGGAAAAGAAAATTGGCGTAATCCTGACATAAGGCTCTCTTGTATTTTTGTAATTAGGGTAAAGGTGAATAGACCTTGTTATGCTTAATTATCATTCATTTATAGTACTTTACAAATAAAAAAAGCCCTTTCGGGCTTTTTTCAATCTTTAGTCTTAATTACACACTGTAAAAACAAGCGCTTATAAAATATAAAAAGTAATTTTAACTTAAAGTTTAGCAAACGAGCGTTCTGCTGCCGCTATTGTTTCTTTTACTTCTTGCTCAGTATGCGCAGCACATACAAAACCAGCTTCAAATGCTGATGGAGCAAGGTACACACCTTCTTCAAGCATAAGGTGGAAAAAACGTTTGAAGCGCTCTAGGTCGCATTCAGTAGCTTGTTTGTATGTCGTTACTTTTTCAGCATCAGTAAAAAAGAATCCATACATGCCGCCAGCATAATTAGTTGTTAATGCAATGCCTGCTTTTTTAGCGCCAGCTTCAAAGCCTTCACAAATTGCTTTAGACGTTGCTTCTAACTTATCGTGTAGACCTGGCTCACATAATAGCTCAAGTGATTTTAAACCTGCAGCCATCGCAATAGGGTTACCAGAAAGAGTACCCGCTTGGTAAACAGGGCCCACAGGCGCAATGTAATCCATTATTTCGGTTTTACCACCAAACGCGCCAACGGGCATGCCGCCGCCAATGACTTTACCTAAACACGTAAGGTCTGGTTTAATGTTGTAATAAGCTTGAGCGCCGCCAAGTGCAACACGAAAACCCGTCATTACTTCATCAAAAATAAGTACTGATTTATATTCGTCACACACATCACGCAAACCTTCTAAAAAGCCTGGCACTGGTGGAATGCAGTTCATGTTACCGGCTACTGGCTCTACAATAATACAGGCAATTTCGTCAGCGTATTTTGCAAAAATAGCTTTTACTTCATCTAGGTTATTAAACGATACAGTAAGTGTATGCTTAGCAAAGTCCTCAGGAATACCAGGAGAATTAGGTACGCCCATTGTTAGTGCACCAGAGCCTGCCTTAACTAATAACGAGTCAGCATGGCCGTGGTAACAACCTTCAAATTTTAATATTTTATCGCGGCCGGTAAAGCCACGTGCTAAACGAATTGCACTCATCGTTGCTTCAGTGCCTGAGCTAACCATGCGTACTTTTTCGATTGATGGTACCAGCTCTTTTACTTTTTCAGCCATTAATATTTCGGCTTCAGTTGGCGCGCCATAGCTAAGGCCATTTTCTACGGCTTCGTGCACGGCTTGTTTAATTGCAGGGTGGTTATGGCCCATGATCATAGGCCCCCAAGAGCCAACATAATCAATATAACGGTTACCGTCGGCATCAAATGTAAACGCGCCTTCTGCTTTTGTAATAAATAGCGGCGTACCGCCTACACCATTAAAAGCACGAACAGGCGAGTTTACGCCACCTGGAATAGAGGCTTGAGCGCGTTCAAATAAGTCTTGGCTAATTGTCATGAAAAATCCTATAAATTGTCACTTAAAGAGGGTTTAGCTGTCGCGTTTGCGGCTAAACCAAGGTACGTCCACTTCATACTTATCGACTTTATTTTCTACGCCGAGTGTTAAAGCAAACAGTGCCATACGAATTAATACGCCATTTTGTACCTGGCGGAATATTGCTAAATTATCGTTACTGTTTAAGTCGTTATCAAGCTCGTTGGCTTCTAAGCGACTATCACGTGGTAACGGATGCATTAACACAGAGTTAGGTTTGCAATGAGCGCTGTAAATAGATTGGCTAATTCTAAAACCGCCACGGTATTTATTTGCTTCTTCTTGTGAAGGAAAACGCTCTTCTTGAATACGTGTTTGGTAAACAATATCGGCTGCTAAATTACCTTCCATCTTGTTTACTAGCTCAATTTTGTGTCCTGCATTTTCTACGGCATCTAAAATGCTCGTTGGCATTTGTAGGCCATCAGGCGCGACCATCGAAAACTTTACGTTTTTATAATGGCACAATAGCTTTGATAGAGAATGCACTGTGCGACCATATTTTAAATCACCCACAAGCGCTATATGCATGCCATCAATATTTTGATCAAAACGGTGTAATTCACGCTCAATGGTTAATAAGTCAAGTAATGCTTGAGTCGGGTGCTCATTTGGACCGTCGCCGCCATTAATAACCGGCACAGTACAGCCATCAGCAAATTCACTTACTGAGCCTGCGTCAGGGTGGCGCATAGCAACAGCATCGGCGTAAGCTGAAATAACGCGCGCGGTATCGTAAAGTGATTCACCTTTTGCAAGCGCTGAGCTTTGCATACCTGTAGTTTCACGTACACCACCGCCTAGTAAGTTAAAGGCTGTACCAAAGCTAACTCGCGTGCGAGTACTTGGTTCAAAAAACAAATTAGCTAAAATAGCGCCTTTAAGCACCGTTGTTTGCTTTTGTTTTTTAGCATAAGGCTCCATTTTTTTAGCTACTGCAAAAATACGTTCAATGCAGTCTCTGTCTAGCTGATTTACAGACAGTATATGTTCGCCTTGGAAACTTAACATGGGGTAATTCCTAATCAATCAAATGGGCGCGATAATCCATAAATGGAGCACGCAATCGCGCGTGTTATAGCAAGTATTGTAAATTGCAGCGCAGTTTAACATGCGCTACAAAGCTTGTACCAACCGGCATAAATATTTGAGCAATTTAACGCACTAAATTTCACTATAACGTCGTTAAAAATTTTTAATTTAGAACAACTAGATACAAAAGTTTTTGCCTAGTTCTAGCGTAATTTTCTTAGCGTTAAATAGACCCCATATATAAGCCGATTGGTATTATAAATTAGGTTTTATTACCGCAAGTGCCACTATGATGAGCAGCGCAATAACAGGGAGCTCATTAAAAATACGGTAAAAGCGGTCTGTTTTAGTGTTTCGGTCATGTTTAAAGTCACTTAATAACTTAAAACAGTAGCCGTGGTATAGGTATAAAATAATTACCAGTACAAGTTTGTAATGTAGCCACATACTGTATTTAAACCAATCACGACCATATTCAACAATGGTTAACACACCAAATACAGCCGTTAAAACAGCAAATGGGGTTACGAAATAAAGTAGCCTGCGCTCCATAACTTTAAGCATAGAGTTACATGATCTTTCTTCGCTCATTGCGTGATATACAAATAATCGAGGCAAGTAAAAAATACCGGCAAACCACGCAATCATAAAAAATATGTGGAGTGTTTTATAAATCAATAATGCGCTCATAATAGTCCTTATTGCTTAAAGTAAGCTGTTACGAATGGTTAAAATATGATGAATTTGATCCCAGCGTAATAGCCCCATAATTTGTTGATTATCTAAAAGGTTATAAACGTAAAGCGCGCCACTTCTTTTATCTTTTAGTATATCGAATGCATCGGCTAGGGTGGCTTGGCTGCTGATGCCCTGCAAGCTAATGTAATTTATATTTATTGCTTCATCAGACATTAGCGTTAAATCGTATTCAGCGAGGCGATAGCCATTTTCTTCGTCAAAAACAATCAAGGGTGTTTGGCTATCCATGGTATCAAGCGTATTTTTTATTTGCTCTTTATCGTCTGAGTAAAGCAATTTAAAGTCTTCATCCATATCATCCATTATTCCCACTTTTTGTAATGCTTCGGTAGCGGGAGATACATGGTACGGCAATCCCTGAAAATCTAATTGCTGCAAAAATATGGAGCGATTTCCAAAAAATTGTAATGCAGTTACATATGCAGTGGTTATAACTATCATCGCAGGAACGATTATTTCAGGTGATGATGTAAGCTCCATTACTGTTGTTAATGCAGCAAGTGGTGCATGCAGTGTAGCCGCTAATAATCCAGCCATACCTAAAACCCCATACGTACCCGCAATATGAGTACCCGGGCTAATATATTGAGCAAAAAAGGCCATTAATGTACCAATTAATACGCCAAGTCCAATTACCGGACCAATTAAACCGCCCGGAATACCCAAACCAATAGCAAACAATGTGGCAAGTAGTTTAGCTATTAAAATGGTAGTAAGCAGCTTTACGTTATCAGGCGATTCAACCGCGATAGTAATCGCACTCATACCAGAACCCATAGCATGAGGCACCGCGTAAGCTATCAAGCTGGCAATACAGCCTGCGATTAGTAAACGAGGAAACATACTTAAAGGTTTAAATGTTTTAATAATTAGCATTAAGTTTTGATTAAAGCTAAATGCTATAGCGCCCAGCGCCATACCGCATAATATTAAATAAGGGTAATGCCAACCACTTAATGGCGCTATTGTAATGAGTGCAAGTTCAGAGCCTTCACCAAAAACAAACTGCGTAGCGAGTGCACCAGTAACAGCAGCAAGCATGATTGGCACAAATATGTGTACTTTGTATTCTCGAAGTACCACTTCCATTACAAAAATAACGGCTGCAAGTGGGGTATTAAACGAAGCGGCTATACCTGCTGCAACGCCGCAACCACTTAAAGTACGCATGGCGTTATGCGGTAAATGTAGTTTATCCGCTAAAATACTCGCACCTGTTGCGCCCATATGTACGGAAGGCCCTTCTCGGCCAACCGAAAAACCGCTAATGAGTGCAAGTGCGCCACCAACAAATTGATTAACCGTATTGTATAAAGGCATTTGCCCGTAATGGCGTTTAATACGATGAATAACAAAAGGAATGCCTAAACGGTAATGTTTAAAGCCAGTAAATGCAGCAAAGCACGCAATTAAAAATGCGGCTATTAATGGCATTAAAACGCGTTCAAGAGTGGGTAGGGTAGTAAAGTCGTCAGGTGTTTCCAAAAATAAGCTTTGAAAAAACAAAATAGTTAAGCGAAATAAAATAATAAAAAATGCAGCAATTAATCCGGCAACTACGCCTAATAAGCATAATTGTACAGATGTTTTAGGTTTTGCCAGTCGACGCCTGAGTTGCTCAAGCCACATGCATTATTTCCTCGCCGCATTTTTCAGCAGCATTTTAGCAAAAGAGTTTAGTTAAGTCCTTGTGATTTTGAATTTTTCGTAACTTATATTAACAATTTGCAGTAAAGATTAAGACCTATTTTTTATAACTAAAATTTTTAATGAATTTATAGTTTACAAGGGTCGCTTTTAGTTTGCTTAAGTATTATTTTAGTGAGCTAATGTTTAGCCACTTTTTTACTAATTTATAGGTATAACTTAGAGTAAAGAGTTGTTTTACTATACTTGATTAAAACACTCGGGTATTAGATAATCACGCCATTGCGATATTGAGGGTTTTAAAATGTCTGAAGAATTACCAATTAAGTTCAGCGATGCAGCTGCTGTTCGCGTTAAACAGTTAATCGACGAAGAAGAAAATCCAGATTTAAAACTGCGTGTTTATGTAACAGGTGGTGGTTGTTCTGGTTTTCAATATGGTTTTACTTTTGATGAAAAAGCGAATCCTGGCGATTTAGAAATTGTAAAAAATGGTGTAACACTCGTTATCGATCCAATGAGCATTCAATATTTGGTTGACGGTGAAGTTGATTACACTGAGGGATTAGAAGGCGCACGCTTTTTTGTATCTAATCCTAATGCAACAACAACCTGTGGTTGTGGTGCAAGCTTTAGCGTTTAACAGCCAAACGCTAAATAGAATGAAGCCGCTTTTGCGGCTTTTTTAATGCCTACAAATCGGTTGGGGCATATTCGGTTATTTGCATTATCAATACAAAAAAGCCAAGTACAAAAGCAGAAAACGCTAAAATGTATATGAAGCCTTTTTTGCCTTGCTTAATTGGTACGCCGTTGTGGCGCAAAAAAAAGTACCAACCCAAGCACAACACAATCGGTAATAAAAAAAGAAGTCTGAACATTATTCGGCCTTTTTGGTGCTAATTATTGCTTAATCATAAACATGTGACGATAAATTGGAACAAAATTGTTATAAAAATTCATTTAAATATTTTATAACTAGAAATTAATTTATTAATACTTTTTGAGTACTTAGGTCAATATTCAGCGTTTATAAATATTCACTCGTGTTCATATTTGTACCGAGTATGTAATTAGTTATTTAACCAAAGTGTTAATAGTATATAATGTATCCAAGAATGAGACGGGCAAAATTTCATTCTCAATAAAAACAAATCTTTACCACATTATTAGCGTAGTTTTTTAGCTATATTGGTGGAGTGAGTAGCAACACATGCTTTGTTAAGCAATAGCTTGCTATTGAAAATATGGTATGACTGCTTACTTGCCTACAGCTATTGATAGAGACTACTGCTTTAATAGGTACGTCAAATCATCTAGTAGGAGATGTAAAATGATGGGCAAAACAGTTTCTTCTGAAGAAAATGCAAAGCTAACAAAGTGGCTTAAAAGTAAGCGCCACGAAAAGGGTCATACAATGCGAAGCCTAGCACAAGTGCTGGGAACGCCTCATTCGTTTATCGGCAAGATTGAAAATCAAGAACGCCGTTTAGATGTGATTGAGTTTGTTCGTTATTGTACAGCTCTAGAAGTTGATCCACATGAAGCACTTAGCTTGCTAAAAGTAGATTAACTCAAACATTGCTTAGTACACTTTAAGGGGCACTTGATAGTGCTAAGCAATATGTTAATGCAGGGATGCATTAAATATTTTTATGATAATTTTTCTCAAGCTCATATAGTTTATGCCTAATCAGGTATAAAAATATCAGCGAAGGTATAACCATCAAGGCTGTTAAAACAAAGAACAGCGACCAATTTCCCATTAACCAATCATCAATTACTACACCACTGTAGCTCGAAAGTAACGTTCGTCCTAAATTCCCTAATGACGCCAGTAATGCATAGTGTGTTGCACTAAATGCTCTATCGCATAACATCGATATAAAAGCGACCATAGCCACTAACGACCATGCTTGCGTAAACCCATCAATAACAATAGCAAAGGCATATAGCCTTAAATCAGGGCCAACTAAAGCGATCCACGAAAAGGCTAAGTTTGAAGCAGCCATTGCAATGCCACTTATAAATAAACCTCTAACAATGCCATATTTTTGATTAAATAAACTACCAACAAAGGTAAATATGATTGTAAGTACCGCCGTACCTACCTTTGAGAATGTTGCTATGTCGCTATTACTAAAACCAATTTCTTTATAAAACACAATCGACATACGCCCTAAAAACGCTTCGCCTATCTTAAATAAGAAAATAAACGCAAGTAATGCCAATGCTGTTTTAACGCCGTTTTTAGTAAAAAAAGCTCTAAAGGGGTCAATAACGGTTACTGCAAGCCAGGCAACCGTTTTGGTAAGTGGCGTTTGTTTTGCTGATGAGAGCTTTTCAAGGTACACACGTTCAAGTTCGGCATGTACTGCTTCGCGGTTAGATTCAGGCTCTTTTGCAAACAGTGCTCCACTCATTAGCAGCAGCATTACAGCAGCTAAAAAGTAATAAATTTGTGGCCAGTCGAGCGAGGGGATATCAGCCATATAAAATGGAATTGCACCTAAAAGCGCATAACCTGTCCACCAACCAGACGTTGCCATAGCGGCTGCCGCTGTTGCTTTGTGAGATTCGTTTGCTTTAAGTGTGTCTATTCTGAATGCATCAATAGCAATGTCTTGCGTTGCAGAAGCAATGGCAATTAACAAACAAATTGCAGCAACAATTGCTAAATTAGCTTTTAAATCAAGCCCTGCTAATAATAAGGTGCCAATAAAAATAAAGCTTTGGCAAAATAGTATCCAACTGCGGCGTTGGCCTAGCCATTTATATAAAACAGGGAGTTTTGTACGGTCAATGAGTGGCGACCATAAAAAGTTGATACTGTAGGCGCCAAATACAATGCCAAATAGGCCAATCATACTGCGGCTTAGCCCTTCATCCTTTAGCCAAGCCGACATAACAGAGCCAATTAGTACCCACGGAAAACCGCTACTCATACCAAATATAAAAATATGGATTAAGCGTTTGTCTTTAAAGTAAGAAAAATATTCGCTAATAGAGAGTGATTTGCTCATAGGGCCTTCATTGGCTTAGATGCAGAGCAGCTAAGCTGCTCTTAAAAAATTACAGTGGGACTTGCTCAAGCATTTTTATGTTTAAAATAACCACTGGTTTTACAGGTACAAAATCGTAACCAATCTTTTCATTAAAGCCCGTTTCTACAGCCATAATTTTGTCTAGTGTTTCGTAGCCTTCCATCACATTACCAAAAACAGCAAAACCCCAATCTTTACCTGGGTTTAAGTGATCGTTATTATCCATATTAAAAAAGAACTGACGAGTACCAGAGTGAGGCTCACGGTCCTGATACGCCATAGCAATGCTATACATATCGTTTTTCATACCGTTACCGCTTTCATTAAAAATAGGGTCATTTTCGTGTAGGCCGTCGTAATCTTTATCGTAGCCACCACCTTGAATAACAAAGTCGCGGTCGTTTTCTACATCGCGCTCAATACGATGAAAAACACTGCCTTGATAGCTTTTATCTGACACGT
The DNA here is from genome assembly GCF_000497875.1 of Pseudoalteromonas sp. S8-8. Lineage (NCBI taxonomy): Bacteria > Pseudomonadati > Pseudomonadota > Gammaproteobacteria > Alteromonadales > Pseudoalteromonadaceae > Pseudoalteromonas > Pseudoalteromonas sp. S8-8. The sequence continues at coordinate 80,156 of NZ_AUTR01000003.1, read as the reverse complement.
AAGTTAAAAAGTTATTGACCGTAATAGGTGCTCTTGAACGGTCCAGTTCAACAACAATACTGCCCATTGTCGTTACGATTTCGACGCGTGGAAAAATATTATCCTTTTGCACAAAGCGGCCTTCTTGGGCTGCTAAGCTACTTACACTAAAGAATAGGCCTAAGCAGATTAAAAAAAGTCGTTTCATAGTTAACCTTCTAAAAATTCTATTAATTCAGGGTCAGATACAATGCGGGTAATAATTTGCTCAGTCAACTTATTGAGCTGACCTTCTATTTTTGCTCGCTCGTGACTAAACGGACCTTCTAAATTAGCACTACCTCTATACACTTTACTAAAGTTACTTGAGGCGCGAATAACTCGCACGCCAAGTTCTATATGGGCTTCACTGGTATGGCTCACTAATTTTTCGGTTACTACCGCTTGTAGTGCATGAATATCTACTTCAAAGCGTACACTTGCCAAGTTAGAAATGCTGGCACCATTGCGGCTAAGGGCGCTGTCTAAAACACTTTTAACTGATTCAGTAAGACCTTGGCTTGCAAAGGTTTTAGTTTTGTCTGATTCAATAAGTTTAAGTGTTGATGAGTCGCCACGTAAATCAATTACACTGGTGCTTAAGCTACTATTTATAGTGCTTATTTGACCACTTTTATAAACAGGATTGAGTATTACTTGGCTAGGCTGATTCGCACAGCCACCAAGTATTAGTAATACACAACACCCAATTATAATGTTTGTTAATTTCATTTATAGCATTCCACTATTTTTAGTTGCACTTAGAACGACAAACTTTTTGTTTGAGCCTAACAACTTACAGTTTCCGAACATACGGTTTAATTTATCGTGATAATCTAAATGACGATTACCAATAATACGCAGCTCGCCGCCTTCTTTTAAAGTATCTTTTGCTTGTTTAAACATTTGCCAAGCAATGTGATCGGTAACAGCTTGAGCTTGGTGAAATGGAGGATTACATAGCACCATATCCACACTGTCTCTTTCAAAGCCTGTTAAACAATCGTTTTCGATGAACTCACAGTTATCAAACTTATCGCCTAGGTTAATTTCTACATTTAACCGGGCTGACTCTACTGCCATGTAAGACTCATCAACAAAGGTAATTGATGCATTAGGGCAACGAGCAAGCGTCATTAATCCAACAACGCCGTTACCACAGCCTAAATCAATAATGCTTTTAGCTTTAGGTGTTTCTGGTAAGTAGTTAAAAAAGAAGCGCGCACCAATATCTAACGAATCACGCGAAAACACATTTGCATGATTTGTTATATTAAACTCAGTACCTTCAAGCTCCCATGTTATAGGGAAGTCTGCTGCTTTATATCCGCCTTTAGCTGTGCTTAATATAAGGCGAGACTTTTTAACTGCTAGGCTTGTTGTTGTTTCACCAATAAATTGCTCAAATGATTTTATTGTTGAATTATGAATTTCTTTTGTTTTACCTGCGGCAATTACTGGTGTACCAGGTGCAAGTACTTCACTAAGTTCACTTAATTGGAACTGTAAAAAACCTACATTACGAGGGATTTTAATAAGTACTAAATCTACATCCTCTGGTAATGCCGACAAACTATCTACTTGCGTAAACTCTGCTGTAGGCAGCTTGTTTTCTTGTAAGTTATAAGCCGCAGCTTGGTGGCTAATATAAGAATCATTAACTGAACAAACCGTTAACTTATTAAAATAACAAGCAAGTGCACCAAAGCTATCGTTTAAAATAAGCAATGATCGACAATCTGGGTGATGTTCGTTAACATAATTGATAAGGTACTCATCTGCCGAATCCCACGCTTGTAAGCTGCGGTTTTTTTGATCCAATGGAAAGCGTTCAAGAGTAAAGGTTTTATCGCCTAGCTGGGCTTGCGTCGTCATAATGGTTCGTTGATCAGTAATCTAATGTAGGTAAATTCTAACATGCAACGGCAAAACGCCAACCCCCAACAGTTACCAAATGGCTTTTCTTATCAAAGTAGGGCACTTAGTGCACAAAAAAGCCTCGATCTATTTTATTATTTGCAAAAAAACCTACGTTGGCAGCAACCCGATGTAACCGTTTATGGCAAAACGGGGCCTATTCCACGACTGCAATGTTTCATGAGTGATTTAAATATTGAATACGGCTATTCAAGTAGTAAGCAAATAGTAGAACCATGGGATGAATTGTTACTTAATATGCGAAAGCGTTTAGAAGCACATTTAAACCAGCCTCTAAACTCATTGCTCGTTAATTATTACCGAGATGGTAATGATACGATGGGATGGCACAGTGATGATGAAATAGAGCTTGGTGATAAACCAACAATTGTGTGTGTCTCTCTAGGAGCTGATCGGGTTTTAAAGTTAAAGCACAAGGCGAGCAATAAAGTAACCGACTTAAAATTACAAAGTGGCAGCTGTTTAATAATGAATGGACATAGCCAACGAGATTATCAACATGCAATACCTAAGCAAACCACGCTTGCGCATCCGCGAATAAGTTTAACTTACCGATTTATAAAGCACATTAAGCAAAAGCAATTTAGTTAGCCAATCGCTGCGTTAAATTGTTATAGTAAGTGTATAAATTAGCTAATTAAAACGGTCTTTTTATGTCAATGCAGCAACAGATCCAAGAAAAAATAAGCAACGCCATTGCGTGTAAACATTTAAACGTGATTAACGAAAGCCATATGCACAGTGCGGGCACTGAATCACACTTTAAAGTAGTAGTGGTTAGCGAAGATTTTGCGGGTAAGCGTTTATTACAACGTCATCGCGAAATTAATGAAATTTTGAAAGATGAGTTAGCAAATCATATTCATGCACTCGCTATTCATACATATACACCCGATGAGTATGCAGAGCAGGGCGGCGAAGCGCCTGATTCACCTAATTGTATGGGTGGCTCTAAAATTAGCTAAGTAATGTTTTAGAGTATTTGATGAGTGTTTAACTGATCAGATCAGTGTTTTTAGTATTAGCCTTTAAACTAGCGCTAATTTTTATTGTAAAAGATATAGGATGATCAATGGTCATTAAGCCTAAAATTCGTGGATTTATCTGCACAAACGCACACCCAGCTGGTTGTGCAGAGCATGTTCAAGAACAAATTAACTATGTAAAACAACAAGGCGCATTAAAAAGTGCACCAAAAAATGTATTAGTTATTGGCGCATCAACAGGCTACGGCTTGGCATCGCGCATTACTGCTGCGTTTGGTGGTGGTGCTAAAACATTAGGTATTTTCTTTGAAAAAGAAGGTACAGATCGTAAAACAGGTTCTGCTGGTTGGTACAATACCGCTGCTTTTCAAGAAGCTGTAGACGAAGCTGGCCTTTGGTCTAAAAATATTAATGGCGATGCGTTTTCTAACGAAATCAAGCAAAAAGCAATCGACACCATTAAAGCAGATTTGGGTAAAGTAGATTGTATTATTTACAGCCTAGCGTCTCCTCGTCGTACTGATCCAAATACAGGCGAAGTGTTCTCATCTACACTTAAGCCAATAGGTCATGCAGTAACCACTAAAAATTTAAATACATCAAAGCGTGAAATTGATGAAATTACTGTTGAAGCTGCAAATCAAGACGATATCGACAACACTATTAAAGTAATGGGTGGTGAAGATTGGGAAATGTGGATTGACGCATTAAAAGAAGCGGATGTATTAGCCGATAACTTTAAAACTACAGCGTATACTTATATTGGTAAAGAGCTAACATGGCCAATATACGGACACGCTACTATTGGTAAAGCTAAAGAAGATTTAGACCGTGCAACGGCTGCTATTAAAGAATCGACAAAAGATTTAAATGGTGAGGCGTATGTTTCATCACTTAATGCAGTAGTGACACAAGCAAGTTCTGCTATTCCTATTATGCCGTTATATATTTCTGCTTTATTTAAAGTTATGAAAGCAGATGGCACGTATGAAGGCACCATTGAGCAAATTCACGCATTATTTAGTGAAAACCTATATGGTGAATCGCCTCGCTTTGACGACGGTGGGCATTTATTCCAAAACTATAAAGAGCTAGAAGATGATGTGCAAGCACGCGTTCAAGCTGTATGGGATAGTGTTGATACAAGCAGCATTGATGAGCTAACAGACTATGTTGGTTACCATAATGAGTTTTTACGCTTATTTGGTTTTGGTATAGACGGTGTTGACTACGATCAAGACATAGATTCAGTTAAGCCAATTGCTAATATGATTGACTAACAGAATTTAGTTATAAAAAGCCGCAATAGCGGCTTTTTTTGTATTATGCGATTTGTTTAATTTGCGATGAAATCAGGAACGATAATTGCTTAGGCTACCACTTTGGTCTACCTTGATTTTTATTTAAATCACTTAACAAAACTAAATAAGTGTTTCTGTCGTATAATTTTCATAAATACACTCGCATAGTCATCTAAAATGATGTTAAAATCTCGACAATATGTGATGAGTTTTACTACGTTGCTTGTTTGATATTTCTAGCAAGCTGCTCTTTTGTACCTTGATATAACTTGGAATAACTCAAATGGCGACGTGGTTGATACGATTTTTCAGTTTCTTTCCTTTAATGTAATGCAAGTGCGTATGATCAATATAAAAAAAGGTCTGGATTTACCCTTAGAGGGCGCGCCACAGCAAGTTATACATGACGGTTCTGCTGTCAAACGTGTAGCTGTGCTTGGCGAAGAGTTTATCGGTATGCGTCCAACCATGCATGTTCGTGTGGATGACCAAGTCAAAAAAGGCCAGGTACTTTTTGAAGATAAAAAGAACCCAGGCGTCCTATTTACTGCTCCAGCTTCTGGCACAGTAAAAGAAATAAATCGTGGTGCTAAACGTGTGCTGCAATCTGTTGTTATTGAAGTAGCAGGCAGTGAGCAAATCACCTTTGACTCTTTCAAAGCAGACGAGCTTGCGAGCTTAGAGCGTGAAAAAGCCAAAGAAGTACTTATCCAGTCTGGTCAATGGACAGCACTACGTGCTCGCCCATTCAGTAAAGTAGCGGCTGTGGATGCAAATCCTAGTTCTATTTTCGTGACCGCAACTGACACAAACCCATTAGCTGCAGATCCTGCAGTAATAATTGCAGAAAATGCGCAAGCATTTGAAGCGGGTCTTGCTGTTATTTCGCGTTTGACCGATGGCAAAGTATTTGTGTGTAAAAAAGCAGGTAGCCAAGTTCCTAGCTCATCTATAGCTCAAGTAGAAGTACATGAGTTTGGTGGTGTGCATCCGGCTGGCCTCGTTGGCACTCATATCCATCATCTTGATGCAGTTTCTGTTAGCAAACAAGTTTGGCATATTGGTTACCAAGACGTTATTGCGTATGGTCACTTATTCCTTACTGGTGAAATTTACACAAATCGTGTTATCTCGCTTGCAGGTCCTCGCGTTAAAAATCCACGTTTAGTGAAAACACAATTAGGTGCTTCATTGGATGATTTAGTGGCTGGTGAACTAGAAGACGGAGATAACCGCGTTATTTCTGGTTCTGTTCTATCAGGTTCTATTTCAAACGGTGTTCATGCATTCTTAGGTCGTTACCACGTTCAAGTATCTGTTTTACTTGAAGGTCGCGAAAAAGAATTGTTTGGCTGGATTGCACCAGGTAGTGATAAATTCTCTGTAACGCGTACATTCCTTTCTCACCTTGCGCCGAGTCGTTTATTTAAAATGACAACGTCAACAGGTGGTTCAAAACGTGCCATGGTACCAATTGGTAGCTACGAGCGCGTAATGCCGCTAGATATTTTGCCTACTCTATTGTTACGTGACTTAATTGCACGCGATTTAGACAGTGCAATTTCATTGGGCGCGCTTGAACTTGATGAAGAAGATTTAGCGTTATGTACCTTCGTTTGTCCAGGCAAATACGAGTATGGTTCTATCCTACGCGATTGCTTAACTACGATCGAGAAGGAAGGCTAGAGAGATGGGTTTAAAAAAATATCTAGAAGATATCGAGCCGAATTTTGAAGCCGGTGGTAAATATGAGAAGTTTTATGCACTGTATGAAGCAGCTGCAACTATTTTTTATACACCAGGCTACGTAAATAAAGGCGCGACACACGTACGCGATAATATCGACCTAAAACGCATGATGATTTTAGTGTGGATGGCGACGTTCCCAGCTATGTTTTTTGGTATGTTCAATATCGGTCATCAGGCCGCAGGTGCTTTAGCACAAGGTTTTGAACTAGCAAACACGTGGCAAGTTGGTTTGTTCCAGTTATTCGGTGGTGAATTAACCGCTGATGCAGGCTGGGGCGCTAAGATGTTCTATGGAGCATGTTTCTTCCTACCTATCTACGCGGTAACATTTGCAGTAGGTGGCTTTTGGGAAGTAATATTTGCTTCTGTGCGTAAGCATGAAATTAACGAAGGTTTCTTCGTTACTTCAGTATTATTCGCACTTATTTTGCCTGCAACGATTCCTTTATGGCAAGTTGCGTTAGGTATTACGTTTGGTGTAGTAATCGCTAAAGAAATCTTTGGTGGTACTGGCCGTAACTTCTTAAACCCTGCTTTAGCCGGTCGTGCGTTCTTATTTTTCGCATACCCAGCTCAAATCTCGGGTGACACAGTATGGACAGCAGTAGATTCTTTCTCTGGTGCAACTATGCTAGGCCAAGCTTTCATCGGGCAACTAGACTTTGCAAACATGGAGTTATGGTGGAATGCGTTTTACGGTTTCATTCAAGGTTCTGTAGGTGAAACATCTACACTTGCATTGTTAGTAGGTGGTTTGTTCTTAATTTACGTTCGTATCGCTTCTTGGCGCATCGTACTAGGTGTATTCCTAGGTATGGTAGCAACTGCATTTTTACTAAATGCTGTTGGCTCAGAAACTAACCCTGTATTTGCAATGCCTTGGTATTGGCATTTAGTACTAGGTGGCTTTGCGTTTGGTATGTTCTTTATGGCTACTGACCCTGTATCAGCTGCATTTACTGACAAAGGTAAATTGGCATATGGTCTATTAATTGGCTTTATGGTGGTTATGATACGTGTTGTGAATCCTGCTTTCCCAGAAGGTATGATGCTAGCAATCTTATTTGCTAACTTATTCGCTCCACTGTTCGATCACTTTGTAGTGCAGGCTAATATTAAGCGGAGGTTGGCACGTAATGTCTAGTAATAACGAATCAATCGGTAAAACGTTATCAGTTGTTGTAGCACTATGTTTAGTGTGTGCAATCATTGTATCGTTTGCTTCTGTACAGCTTCGTCCTTTACAGCAAGCTAATAAAAACAAAGATATTCAAAGCAATATCTTGGCTGCTGCGGGTATCGATAAAGTTGAAAATGTTTTAGAAACATTTGATGCAAAAATCGAAGCGCGCGTTGTAAACATGACTACAGGTGAGTTTGTAGATACAGACCCAACAATTTTTGATTTTGAAAAAAGCAAATATGATGCAGCGCTAAGTGTTTCTCTTCAAGAGAAAGGCGTTAAAGATATTGCTGGTATTCAACGTGTGACTAAAGAGTCGCCGGTGTATATCTCTAAAAAAGAAGATGGCTCAGTTGATGCAATTATTCTTCCTATCCAAGGCTACGGCTTATGGGGCTTAATGTACGGTTTTATCTCGCTTGAAAGCGACGCTGAAACAGTTAAGAGCATTATCTTTTACAAGCATAATGAAACCCCAGGTCTAGGTGGCGAAATCCAAAATCCACAGTGGACTGCTACATGGGAAGGTAAAGAACTTCCAATTCAAATTGTTAAAGGTACTGCGGGCAATGATGAGCATAAGATCGATGGTCTTTCAGGTGCTACATTAACGTCTAACGGTGTTGATCATGCAGTTGACTTTTGGACTGGCGAAAATGGCTTTGGCCCTTTCCTTGCGAAAGTACGTAAAGGAGCATTGAAATAATGGCTGATACTAAAGAAATGAAGGCGGTCCTATTTGGTCCGGTTTTAGCTAACAACCCAATCGCACTACAAGTACTTGGTATTTGTTCTGCGCTAGCGGTAACGTCTAGCTTAAAAAATGCGTTAATCATGTCAATCGCATTGACATTAGTAACTGCATTTTCGAGCTTCTTTATCTCGCTTATTCGTAACCAGATCCCATCATCTGTTCGTATCATCGTACAAATGACAATTATTGCATCGTTGGTAATCGTTGTTGACCAAGTATTACAGGCATTCTCTTACGCTACGGCAAAAGAGCTTTCTGTATTCGTTGGTCTAATTATTACTAACTGTATTGTAATGGGTCGTGCTGAAGCATATGCGATGAAGTCGCCACCAATTATGTCTTTCCTTGACGGTATTGGTAATGGCTTAGGTTACTCTGTAGTACTACTTACTGTTGGTTTCATTCGTGAGCTATTCGGTAAGGGTTCACTATTCGGTGTTGATATTATCCCATTAGTACAAGATGGCGGTTGGTATCAGCCTATGGGTCTATTGATCTTACCACCGAGTGCATTCTTCATCATTGGTTTATTCATATGGGTACTTCGTACTTATAAGAAAGACCAAGTAGAAGCTAAAGCGTAAGGGGCAAATAGTGGAACATTATATTAGTTTATTTGTAAAAGCCGTTTTTATTGAGAACTTAGCGTTGTCATTCTTCTTAGGCATGTGTACTTTTTTAGCAGTATCTAAAAAAGTAACTACATCAATTGGCCTAGGTATAGCGGTTATAGTTGTATTGGGTATTTCTGTACCTGTTAACAACTTGGTTTACCATGCGGTACTTGCACCAGGTTCACTTACTTGGTTAGGTTATCCAGATGCGGATCTTAGCTTTTTACGTTTCTTAACTTTCATTGGTGTTATTGCAGCACTTGTGCAAATTCTTGAAATGGCATTGGATAAGTTTTTCCCTGCACTATACAACGCATTAGGTATCTTCTTGCCACTTATCACAGTTAACTGTGCAATATTTGGTGCGGTATCTTTCATGGTTGAGCGTAACTATGACTTCGGCGAGTCTGTTGTCTATGGTATAGGCGCTGGTGTTGGTTGGGCGCTTGCAATTACATTACTTGCAGGTATCCGTGAGAAACTGAAATATTCAGACGTACCAGATGGCTTACGTGGTTTAGGTATTACCTTCATCACTGTTGGTTTAATGGGACTTGGCTTTATGTCATTCTCTGGTATTTCACTGTAAAGGGTAGCGAGGATAAATCATGGATTATCAGATTTTCTTAGGCGTTGGTGTTTTTATCGCTATCGTTGTACTACTAGTTTTAGTGATCATTGGTGCTAAATCTCAGTTAGTTGCAAGCGGTGACATCATCATCGGTATTAATGGCGATAAAGACAAAGCCATTACTACATCAGCAGGTAATAAGCTTTTAAGTGCATTATCTGAGTCAGGTATATTTGTATCATCTGCTTGTGGTGGCGGTGGCTCTTGTGGTCAATGTCGTGTACACATTAAAGAAGGTGGTGGTGATATCCTGCCAACTGAGCTTGATCACATTTCTAAAGGTGAAGCCCGTGAAGGCTGTCGTTTAGCGTGTCAGGTAAATGTTAAAAACGACATGGAAATTGAGCTTGAAGAGTCAATTTTCGGTGTTAAAAAATGGGACTGTGAAGTTATCTCTAACGATAACAAAGCAACCTTCATTAAAGAACTTAAACTGCAAATCCCTGGTGATGAGTCAGTGCCTTTCCGTGCGGGTGGTTACATCCAAATCGAAGCGCCACCTCACCATGTTAAATATGCAGATTTCGATGTTCCTGAAGAATATCGCGGCGACTGGAATCATTTTGGTTTCTTCGACCTGGAGTCAAAAGTAGACGAAGAAACAATTCGTGCATACTCAATGGCTAACTACCCAGAAGAAGAAGGCATCATTATGCTTAACGTGCGTATTGCTGCTCCGCCTCCAAGAAACCTAAGCTTGCCATGTGGTAAAATGTCTTCGTACATTTGGTCACTTACAAAAGGCGACAAGGTAACTATTTCAGGTCCATTTGGTGAGTTCTTTGCTAAAGACACAGATGCAGAAATGATCTTTGTTGGCGGTGGTGCTGGTATGGCGCCAATGCGTTCACATATCTTTGACCAACTTAAACGTTTGAACTCTAAACGTAAGATGAGCTTTTGGTATGGTGCACGTTCTGAACGTGAAATGTTCTACGTAGAAGATTTTGACGGCTTAGCCGCTGAAAATCCTAATTTCGTATGGCATACAGCACTTTCAGATCCACAACCTGAAGATAACTGGGAAGGCTACACTGGCTTTATCCATAACGTGTTATTTGAGAACTATCTTAAAGATCACGAAGCGCCGGAAGATTGTGAGTACTACATGTGTGGTCCTCCAATGATGAACGCGGCAGTTATTACTATGCTTAAAGATTTAGGTGTTGAAGACGAAAATATCTTACTAGATGACTTCGGTGGCTAACACTAATACCAAAACAGTTTAGTTTTGGTTAAAATACCAGCCTCGTAGCACTTGTGTTACGAGGCTTTTTTTATTCTTTAATTTTATCAATCTATTAAGTAGAGCTGTTATGAATCGAGTAAGTACTTCACAAGGCATAATGGCCTTTTTACTAATCACACTGACCTTATTACTGTCTGGGTGTGGCGAAAAACCAGAGTCGAGGGAAACCTTTTTAGAAGGTAAGACTATGGGCACCACTTATCATATTAAATATTACGATGAGCAGGGCCAGCTATCAGCTTCACAATTACAGCTGCAAATAGACGCTGTTTTAAAAGATGTGAATCAGTCTATGTCTACTTACATAGAAGACTCTGAAATAAATATATTTAACAGATTACCAGCAAATCAAGTTATGCCAATTAGCGAAGATTTTAGGGCTGTTATCAGCGAGTCTATTCGCTTAGGCGAATCAACTAAAACACTCGATGTCACTATGGGGCCTTTAATTGATTTATGGGGCTTTGGTCCTGATAAAAAACCAACCAATCGCCCAAGTGATGAAGAGCTTGCAACTATGGTCGAAAAAATAGGTATTGATAAACTTATTTTAGATGAGCAAGGACTGTCTAAAACAGTTAATGGGTTAGAGCTTTCGTTTTCGGCAACGGCTAAAGGCTATGGTATTGATAAAGTAGCGCAGTTATTAGAAAGCCACAGTATTACCAATTACATGGTTGAGATTGGTGGAGAGCTGCGTATAGCAGGTGAAAAGCCAAATAATCAGGATTGGAAAATTGCGATTGAGCAACCAGATGCAGCGCCAGGTGAGCGTAAAGTACATCGTGTTTTATCGCCAGGTACAAATGGTATTGCTACGTCGGGTGATTACCGTATTTTTTATAAAATGGATGGCGAGATCTATACTCATTTAATTGATCCCGTGACCGGCATGCCTATTAAGCACGACTTAGTGTCGGTAACTGTGCTTCATCCAAGCGCTATGACGGCAGATGGTTTAGCGACTGCACTTACTGTGATGGGTATGGAAAAAGCGCAAGCATACGCTCAGCAGCACGATTTACCGGTATACTTAATAGGTAAATCAAATAAGGGTTTAGTTACTTATTCAAGCCCTGCATTTAAACCTTATTTGTAGTATGGTGCTGGCTTGTTTATTTTCGCGTTATTTGGGTATATAATAGCAGTCGCTCAAAAATTTTTGAGTTTAATTAATTGCTGATCAATAGGGGCTAAGCAATGTCACTTTTTCTTCTTACTTTTGGCTTACTAATTTTGATAGTTTCGGCTATGGCCGTTGGTATGATCGTGCAAAAAAAATCTATGGCGAGTAGCTGTGGTGGTTTAGGTTCGGTTGGTATTGATAAAGCCTGTGATTGCGATGATCCATGTGATAAACGCAAAAACCGTTTAGCAAAAGAGCAAGCCTGGAAAGAAAACCAAATTATTTAAGCCCGCCTTAAATATTAAAAAGCGCTTTATAGCGCTTTTTTTGTGTCTGTAAAACTGCTTAACTCGATAGCTTCTAAAGTAATCCAATCTTAATGTATTAGACAAACGTCTATAGTTTAGTTTTTTTCACCTATTAGGTTTATTTTTCTCGTTTGTCAAATTGGAGCTAACACTCTAAAGTTTAACCATAGACACAGAGCAAGGCTCTCGTCATAAGCTTGAGGCAAGTTAGCCTCGCTTAAAAGAATCTTTATATTGTGTGTGAAGATGTTGTCAGTGTGAAAGGCGGCTCAATTTCGGTGGTGACTGAATTTGAGCTGTTTTTATTTCCTTGCAATTGCCACGCAGTGTAAACCAAGAATCTTTATATTGTGTGTGAAGATGTTGTCAGTGTAAAAGGCAACTCAAATTCGGTGGATTCACTTCTACAGAAAAGAGTTTGAGTTGTTTTTATTTCCTTTCAATGCCACGTAATGTAAACCAAGAATCTTTATATTGTGTGTGAAGATGTTGTCAGTGTGAAAGGCGGCTCAATTTCGGTGGTGACTGAATTTGAGCTGTTTTTATTTGTGCCACACAATTATTATTCCTTCCAAAAAACCTATAGTTTTATTAAATATTCTGCTTTAAATCATTTTTAATTCAAGCCAACTCATTGTTATTTAAGTTGTTATTTTTTATTAACAAAATAGCTTCGAAAGCTTAACTCAAATTAATTGATTTTTAGTTGAACAGAAAATTCTCTTTGTTATACTCACGTTCGAACTTTCAGTAAGTTTTGAAAGTTTGATTGATACGGATCAATTTTCGCTAGGTAAATATGTGCTAGCTGGATTTGATTGTATTTAGCACCTGGTTTTAGGGCTTACAACAGCAATGTTTTTTAAATTTTTCCATTGCAAACTGTATTCCTCTAATTTTGTTATAGTCATTTTAGTAGGTTAATGTTTTTGAACACACTTTCTTTGCATCATACAAATACGGATCTTGCCTCTGGCGAGCCGCAGACGTGTGAGCGCTTGAATAAAGCAGGCAAGGGCGTGTGTGTAGCTATAACTTTATTAGTGTTTAATACTGTAATGTTGCTAAGTGGTGCACTAGAGGATGCCTTCAAGCTTGAAGCGCTATTAAGTGATGGGTTTATTGTAGAGCCGCTGTTACTTACTATTGTGCAATTTTTAGCTCATCCGATCATATCAAGTCAGTTACTTATTGGCCTTTGCTGGCTATTGTTCCATATTTTTCCAGCGCGTCGTGCTGGAATTATCCTCCGTAAAGCAGCCTTTGCTTTTAGCGAGGCTAAAGTTCTTCAGCCAGTGCAAGTTGCACACGGTTGTCGTGCTCCACCTAGCTTTACAGGTTGTCTGTAAGGCTGCATTTTGTTGCTGGTTTTAATTATTTGTTCTTGCTGTAAATAATTAAGGTTAGCTAAAACAAAGTAGCTCAGTGTTTTTTAAACACATTTCAGCCAACCACCACTCACCCAAGTTAACTTTTATTACGTTATATAAATGCGTTTAGAAAGCTGGGTTTGTTGCTAGGTCATTATTGGCATGAGCTTTAGGTTTTGAATAGCCCCCTTATTTTTTATAATTTAATTCCAGTTAACTTGGGTTTTTACCGAAAAATCGTTGCTTTGTTTTTTATTTAAAGCAGCAAATTAGAACTTTTAGGTTTGTAGGATACTCCCTTGTTAATTCGTAACCTTTGTAATATTGCTTTAGCTAGTACAGTGCTGGCGTTGTCAGGCTGTAAAGGCGGGATACTCGATCCAAAAGGGCAGATAGGCATAGATGAGAAAAATTTAATCATCATCGCAACCGTGCTTATGTTGCTTGTAGTCGTTCCCGTTATTGTGATGACTTTGTATTTCGCATGGAAATATAGAAACACGCAAACTCATGAAATTTACGCTCCAAAATGGGCTCATTCAAATAAAATTGAAGCCGCAGTTTGGGCTGTCCCTATTGTTATTGTGATTATTTTAGGTGTTATTACCTGGGTGTCTACCCAAGAGCTAGACCCTTACAAACCAATTGAAGGTAAAGGTAAGCATCTTACTGTTGAAGTGGTTTCATTAAACTGGAAGTGGCTATTTATTTATCCTGAGCAAGGTATTGCTACGGTTAATGAATTAGTGTTTCCGGCTAATGTACCTGTTGAATATAAAATCACTTCAGAGAGCACAATGAATTCATTTTTTATTCCGCAATTGGGTAGTCAAATATACTCAATGGCCGGTATGGAAACCAAGCTTCACTTAATTGCTAATGAGCCAGGTACATTTAAAGGCTTTTCGGCAAATTACAGTGGTGCAGGCTTTACTGGTATGAAGTTTAATGCCATTGCTACACCTACTCAAGCTGGTTTTGATAAGTGGGTGAGTGATGTAAAAGCGAATTCAAGCGCTAATAATCTTACTCATGCAAATTATGTTGAACTTGCAAAAGCAAGCGAAAATAACCCAGTTGCTTATTACGGTAAAGTTGATGACGGCTTATTTCATACCATCGTTATGAAATACATGCAGGCACATGGCGATATGAACAAAAAGCAACATGCAATGGGCGAACATGGGCAAATGAGTAAGAAGCATCAAGCAATGGATGAACACTCAATGCCATCATCTCACAGCCAGGGCGAGGAATAATAATGTCGTTATTAGGTAAACTAACAATAGACGCAATTCCGTTTCATGAGCCAATTCTTGTGTTCACGATGTCGGTTATTGCGATAGCTGGGCTTATTATTGCCGGGCTTATTACAAAGTATAAAAAATGGGGCGTGCTTTGGCGCGACTGGATCACGTCTGTTGATCATAAACGCTTAGGCGTAATGTATATTCTTTTAGCACTAATAATGCTGTTCCGTGGTTTTTCTGATGCCATTATGATGCGTGCTCAGTTAGCGCTTGCTACCAGTGGTGCGCCCGGTTATTTACCACCTGAACACTACGACCAAATATTTACTGCCCACGGCGTAATTATGATCATATTTATGGCTATGCCATTTATGATTGGTTTAATGAACATTGTTTTACCACTGCAAATTGGTGCTCGCGATGTTGCATTCCCATTTTTAAATAACTTAAGCTTTTGGTTTACAGCCAGCGGTGCCATTTTAATTAATATGTCGCTAGTGTTTGGTGAGTTTGCTAAAACAGGTTGGGTGGCCTATCCACCGCTTTCGGAGTTGACCTTTAGCCCTGGGGTGGGGGTAGATTATTATATTTGGGCCTTGCAAATATCCGGGCTCGGTACACTTCTAACAGCAGTAAACTTTTTAGCAACCGTGTTTAAAATGCGTGCACCAGGTATGACCCTAATGAAAATGCCAATTTTCACATGGACATGTACGTGGGCAAACATTTTAATTGCAGCATCATTCCCAATTTTAACTGCTGTACTTGCAATGCTAACGCTTGACCGTTATCTCGATTTCCACTTCTTTACCAATGAATTGGGCGGTAACGCCATGATGTACATCAACCTGTTTTGGGCATGGGGTCATCCTGAGGTATACATATTAGTATTACCAGCGTTTGGTATTTTCTCTGAAATTATTTCTACCTTTGCCGGTAAACGTTTATTTGGTTACAAATCGATGGTTTACGCCAGCGGTGCAATCTCAATTTTAGGCTTTATTGTTTGGTTACATCACTTCTTTACGATGGGGTCGAGTGCTAACGTTAACGCGTTCTTTGGGGTAATGACCATGGTTATTGCTGTACCAACTGGGGTTAAGTTGTTTAACTGGTTATTTACCATTTACCGAGGTCGCTTACGTATTAGCGTACCGGTACTTTGGACACTTGGCTTTATGGTTACCTTTACCGTAGGCGGTATGACCGGTGTATTACTTGCTATTCCTGGTGCCGATTACGTACTGCATAACAGCTTATTCTTAATTGCACATTTTCATAACACCATTATTGGTGGTGCTGTATTTGGCTACCTTGCTGGTTTTGTATTTTGGTTCCCTAAAGCAATGGGCTTTAAACTTAACGAAAAATGGGGCAAAGCATCATTCTGGTGTTGGATTATCGGTTTCTTCGTTGCATTTATGCCGTTGTACGTACTTGGTTTCTTAGGTATGACACGTCGTTTAAACCACACTAACAACCCAGATTGGAACATTTGGTTATACATTGCCGCAGGCGGTGCTGTAATTATTATGTTTGGTATTGTTAGCCAAGTAATTCAATTATATGTGAGCTTTAGAGACCGTGAAGCGCTTGACGATACAACAGGCGATCCATGGAACGGCCATACACTTGAGTGGGCTACAAGTTCACCTCCGCAAATTTATAACTTTGCAACAATTCCACACATCGATGATATTGATGCATGGACCGACATGAAAGAAAAAGGCCAAGCATACCAAGATAAAGCAAACTATAGCCCTATTCATATGCCTAAAAACACATCAGCTGGCGTGTTAATGGCAGCAAGCTTAACAGTATTCTGTTTTGCAATGATTTGGCATATTTGGTGGTTAGCTGTTGTTGGGCTAGTCGGCGCAATTGCCATCTTTATCAAACGTTGTTACACCAGCGATGTTGATTACTATATTCAACCTGATGAAATTGCACGCACTGAAGCTGCGTATAATTCAAGTGGCATTAAGGAGCTAAAAGCGTGAGTACACTTTCTGCAAATTTAGAATCAGTATCGCACGATGATCATGCCCACGTGCATGATCATCACGATACATCGGGTGACACCATATTCGGTTTTTGGTTATACCTAATGACCGATTGCCTATTGTTTGCCTCGTTTTTTGCCACTTACGCTGTGCTCTTTATGAACACAGCCGGTGGTGTATCGGGTAAAGATATTTTTGAACTCGACTTTGTAGCAGTAGAAACTGCTGCACTACTTATTAGTAGTATTACCTTTGGCTTTGCCATGATTGCCGCTCAAGGGCAAAAAAAGGCACTAACACTTACTTGGTTATTTGTTACGTTTTGTTTAGGTGCTGTGTTTATTGGTATGGAAGTATACGAATTTCATCACCTAATTGTGCACGGTAATGGCCCACAACAAAGTGCCTTTTTAACATCGTTTTTCTCATTAGTTGGCTTACATGGATTACATGTAACGGCTGGACTAATTTGGATGACCATAATGATGATTGAAGTTGCTAAACGTGGTCTAGGCAAAGCAACCGTAACGCGTTTAAGCTGCTTAAGCCTATTTTGGCACTTCTTAGACATTGTTTGGATTTGTGTATTTACCGTTGTTTATTTGATGGGAGCAATGTAATGAGCCACAGCGAAACGCATGCGTTAAAACAAGCGCAAAGTGATCATCATGATGAATCTCATGGAAGTGTTAAAACTTACTTAATTGGCTTTGTGCTATCGGTAATTTTAACTGCTATACCGTTTTATATGGTTATGGAAGGTGACTTCTCAAAAGCAACAACGCTTTGGAGCATTGTTACTTTTGCAATCGTACAAATTTGGGTGCATTTAAAGTACTTTTTACACCTTAATTTTACCACCGAAAATGGCCGTGCAAGTACTTTCTCATTCCTATTCAGTGCTCTGATCATCGTAATGGTTGTTGGGTTATCTGTTTGGATCATTTATGAATCTAACGCAATGATGATGTACTAGGAGTTGAAGATGTTTCGTCGTTATTTATCAGTGACAAAGCCGGGTATTATTATGGGCAATTTGATCAGCGTAGCGGGTGGGTTTTTACTTGCCTCGCGCGGTGATATAGATCCATGGTTAATGATTGCCACATTAATTGGTTTGTCGCTAGTGGTTGCATCAGGTTGTGCTATCAACAATGTTATAGATAGAGACATAGACGTAGCCATGGCACGTACTCGTACGCGGGTAACAGTAACAGGCGAAATGTCGGCCTTTGCTGCACTTAGCCACGGTGTTTTATTGGGCGTTATTGGCTTTGGTTTACTTATCGCCTATACCACTCAAGCCGCGGTATTTTTTGCAGCCTTTGGCTACGTAATTTATGTAGGGGTTTATAGCCTCTACATGAAACGTAACTCAGTATATGGCACTTTTGTTGGCAGCCTTTCTGGCGCTGTACCGCCAGTAGTAGGTTACTGCGCCGTAACAGGGCAGTTCGATATGGGCGCGTTAATACTGCTAGTTATGTTTAGCTTGTGGCAAATGCCGCACTCTTATGCTATCGCTATTTTTCGCTTTAAAGACTACCAAGCTGCAGGTATTCCAGTATTACCTGTAGCGCAAGGTATCGACAAAGCAAAACGCCACATTGTACTTTACATCGCTGTATACGCATTAGTGGTGATGTTACTGCCAATTACTGGCTACACAGGTGCTGCTTTTATGGCTGTTGCTTGTATTACCAGCTTTTGGTGGTTGCTAATGGCGCTGCGTGGTTATCGTCGTAATATTGATATGAGCAGTTGGGCACGTAAAGTGTTCGCATTTTCAATTATTAATATTACAGCGTTAAGTATTGCTATGGCTGTTGATTATCATAGCGTTGCTCCACAGCTATTAACGCTGACCTAATTTAAAATTTTTGACTATTCCAAAGTTAATCCAAAGGCTCGAAAGAGCCTTTTTTTATGCCTAAAATAGTTTTGCAATAGAGCGCTTATTGGCAAGTTTTAGGCTTTGTTTTATGCGTGCTCTTACCTCAGGTGATTTATTTTGGCTTAGCTTAAAGTTTCCACTCCAATGAGTGGGAGTAAATTCTATAAAGCTTAATTGTAGATACATTGCTTGGCGATTGCTTTTGGGCACGTCAGTAATCTTCCACATTGGCGTAAAGCCTTGCTCAAAATGGCTCGTTAATTGCCGCATTATTTTGTCTTTCTCATTATCGCTTTCAATAATATTCACATTTGCAGTTACTTGTACTGATGAATAAAGCCAGCTCGGCAGTGTTTTATTATTACTATACGAGGGAGATAGATAACAGTTATCGCCACTAAATAGTAATTTTACTGACTGTTTATCACATTGCGCTAGCGGGTTATGTTTTGCTACGTGAGCCATAAATACATTACGTGAGGACTCATATAATACAGGTACTTGGCATATATTATTTAAGTCACTTTGCGAACAGGGCATTAAAATACTCGCTAGAGGGAATTGCTCAACTAATGTCTGCAAACGTTCAATATTATGTTCTTGAAAATGTATTGGTGGGTACATTAAAGCTTCTCCTCTAACTGTAATTTAATACTCTGCCAATGCTCGTCAATAATGCTAAATTTTGCAGTGCTTCTGTAACTCCCATCACTAAGGAGCCTGTCTTTATAAGCTATACCTTCAAATAGGGCTCCTAGTCGAGTAATTGCATTTCGAGATTTTTGATTTTGTTCGTGAGTATTAAATGTTATTCGCACTAAATTCAACGCGTCAAAAGCATAGCTAAGCAGTAAATATTTAGTGTGAGTATTAATATAAGTTTGCTGCCAGTGATTGCTTATAAATGTATGACCAATTTCAGCACTTAAGTTATGTGCATCTAATCTAAATAGTCGTGTAGTGCCTGCAACCTCTTTGCTGGCTATGTCTATTATGGCAAATACAATTTGTTCTTTTTTATTAAATTGTGCACTTGTAGTAAACCATTCCTTTAACTGTTCGGGTGTTTTTGTATAGTTGCTTAATACCCATTCCCATATTTTTGGATGTTGCCCAGCTTTATATAAGCCTTTTAAATGCTCATAATTTAATGGCTCTAATATGACCTTATTTGTTTTATGTATCTGTTGAGTAAACATGTTGCCTCTAAGCTTTGCTATTTACGAGCAACAAATGTACGCTTATTTGGTTTGGTAAAAACAACCAGAATTGGCTTTTTAGCTATACCAGTTTTAAAGGAATAACATGCAACCGCTTAATATTGAATTTAATAACTCAAACAAAGCTAAGTACTTACAAGTTGCAGATGCTCTGCGCGGTTCTATCGTAAAGGGAGATATTGCACCTGGTACAAAACTAAGTTCTGCTCGAGTTATGGCGCAAACGTATCAGTTAAACCGTCATACAATAATGAACGCATTGCAGTTATTAGTAGCCGAAGGATGGCTAGAGTCCCATGAACGCTCTGGGTATAGCGTCACTCAAACACTTCCAATTCAAAGCAGTGTTAACTGTGAGCACACGCCAGTTTTAACACCAAAACCTTATAAATTTGCTACAGAGTTAGCCGTGCCTGCTCTGGCAATGAATTTAAAAGACTACGTATATAATTTCGCAGGTGGACTTCCTGATTTAAATAGCTTTCCCTATAAAGAATTTAAACGCTCTGTAAGTCATATATTTAATCATTTAGATACCAGTAAACTTCATTATGGCGATATAGCTGGAGTGAGTGAGCTAAAAACTCAGATAAGTGATTACTTACATAAAACTAGAAGTTTAAAAGTATCAGACTTACTTGTATGTAATGGCTCACAAGAAGCTTTATTTTTAATTTCAAAGGCATTTATAAGTAAAGATGACTTCGTAGCCGTTGAAACTTTAGGCTATCCGCCAGCACGTAAAGCGTTTGCTGCTTGTGGCGCGCAATTAATAGATATAAAACAAGATGAATATGGTTTATGTGTTGATGATTTAAAAGCGCAACTTAAACGATATCCAATAAAAATGCTCTACTTAACCCCGCTACATCAATACCCAACTACCGTTACGCTTTCGCCTACACGGCGCATGCAAATTTATCAATTATGTTATGAGTATGGCGTAATGATTGTAGAGGATGATTACGATCACGAGTTTCATTATCGCTGTCAGCCATTACAGCCTATGGCTGGGGACGATCCCGCTGGGATTATTATTTACTTATCTACATTTTCTAAAATCATGTTCTCAGGCGCTAGAATTGGCTACATTTGTGCAGCTCCTGAAGTATTAGCACAGTTAACCGCATGGAAGCAGTTAATGAATCATAAAAATGATGTGGTTATGCAGCTAGCCGTTGCGCACTTTATGCAAGAAGGTGGATTTGAGCGACACTTAAAGCGCATGACTAAACACTATAAACAACGTTATGAAGCAATGGACAACACGTTGGCGTTGCTGCAATCACAGGGGTTACCAATAGAGTATAAAAAGCCAGATGGCGGCATGGCAATGTGGGTTAACTTAAATAAAAATACGAGTAATATAAAACAAGCAATGCAAAGTAAAAGCGTATATTTACAAGCAGAATATGAGTTTTACTTTGCTGATTCAGTGAGAAGTTTAATGCCTAAGCAATATAGTTATGTTCGCTTAGGCTTTGCAGGACAATCAGTTGAGGCAATGAAGCAAGGGCTCAAACTAATAACTGAATATAAATGACTATTTCATAAAATCATCAGCATTGTAATAAAGTGGTTTAAGGGTGCCGCAATTAATAAATTTATAAGTAAGCTCATTTTCAGCTGGGACACGTTTTGAGGTACGAAGCTTTTGCATACACGCATTAACTAAATCGACAAAAATAAGATGGTTATAGCTCGGTGCTTTTTGAATTTTATGAATATAAATACGCTCAGTGCCGCTTAGTGTAATCATGTCGTAGTCTTGCCATTGCGATGATTCACTTAAATCTTTTAGTTCTCTGGCATACAGCTGCTTACTCAAGACCAACTCTTTTTTTGAATAAATTAAACTACCACCTTGTTGATAATCACCCTCGTAAATATCGGCAATAATCGTAATTTCTTCACCACGCATTAAATGCTGAATATTAAACGCTTGTGGCTTTACGGTGATTAACTCGGCATTTCTAACAAAGCCTAAAAATGGAACATCGGGGTTTCCTATTTTATAAACAACTTGCACATCATTGGGTAAATTATAGGTGGGTAAATTCATTGCAATAATAGACGAGCCTTGATTAACCAAAGCCATAGGATGCTCAGCATTGTAAGCGGGGTCTACCGGTGGAAGTTCTGCTTTTTCTTCTTTAGCTGCGGCAAAGCCACTTAAAGTGATTAGTAATAAAGTAAGTAGTAGGCGCATTATAATCTCAATTAATTTATGAGCTTAAATTGTAGTATAAAGTTTATATTACTTATATTTTTAAACTAAATTTAGACCTATATTATTACTCAGATATGGAGTGCAACAATGTTCGTGCCTTTAAATGTAGGTTTGCGTCCTCTGGGTTTGACGTATTAGTCAGCCAAATTACATTGCCTTCTTATTTACAAACAATGTAGTAGGTGTGCCTCGTATACCTAATTGCTGTGCTATTGCATCGGCTTTTACGGCTGTTTTAAAAGTATAACCTCTATCGCTAAGCGCTTTAGCGGGAGTAGCATCGTCATCTTCTTTAAAGCTCACGGCAATAACTTTTAAGCCCATATCATCAATTTTTTGAAGTGCTGGCTGCAGCTTTTTACAGTACGGACACCACGTTGCCCAAAAGTGTAAAACGTAAGGTTGACCTAATAAATCTTGAGTATTGAGTGCAGACCCATCAGCCATTTGTAAATTTAATGTAGGTAGCTTAGGGTATGTTTCTTGCGTACTTTCTTCTTGCGAATGGCTTGTAAAGCTTATAAAAATTAGTGCGATGGCAATAAATAGTTGTTTCATAATATGTTCGTTCTTATTTTACATATTAAATAAGAACGAGAATTTAACATTTTTATTTCAAACTAAAAGCGAGCGGCTTGCTCAACAACAATAGCATGGCGTTTAGCGAGGCGAAGATGGTCTTTATCATAGCCACCACCTATTACTGTAGCAACGGGTGTGTTGTGTTCAAGGCAGCGTTTTAGCACTAAATGGTCGCGCTTAACTATGCCATCCCAGCTTATATCTAATTTACCCAAGCCATCGCCTTGCCAAATATCAACGCCAGCATCGTAAAGTACCAAGCTTGGGTTTAGCTCTTTAAGTAAATAACTCAAGGTGTCGTCAACTACGGCAAGGTATTCGTCGTCTTTCATATTATCGGCTAAGCCAATATCTAAATCGCTAGCGGACTTTCTAAAGGGGAAGTTTTTTTCACAATGGATAGAACAAGTATAAGCGTATGCTTGATGCTCTAACATTGCGGCTGTGCCATCACCTTGGTGCACGTCTAAATCAAAAATAAGTACGTTAGTTACTTCACCCGATTCAATTAAAGTTTGCGTGGTAAAGGCTAAATCATTAACCATGCAGTAGCCTGAGCCAAAATCAGTATGCGCATGGTGTGTACCACCGGCTAAGTGGCACGCTATACCATGTTTAAGTGCTAAACGAGCTGTTTGCAAAGTACCTTGAGGAGCTGTAAAGGTACGTGCCATAAGCTCTTTTGACCAAGGTAGGCCAATGCGACGCATTGCTTTTTCATCTAAGCGGTTATTCCACAAATCGTGTATGTAATTTTCGCAGTGTATTAGCTCAAGTGGCTCTGGCGTGCCTAATATTGGCTCAACCAGGTTATCGCCAATCAAACCAAGCTCTGCAACATGCTGATATAAATGTGCAAACTTACTCATTGCAAAACGATGCTTTGGATCGAAATTAAACGAGTAGTTAGGGTGATACACCAAAGGTAAATGTGGATTTAAAGTCATGTTTGCACAAGTTAAAAAGTTTGCACTATGGTAATCAACTAATCCAAATGAGTCTATTCTTGCGTGTCGTGAATCAACATAGCGAGTTCGCGATGTAATAGTTCGTCATCAGCTAAGTTTAGCTCTATTAAACGCTTTAAATAAGTAATGCTGTCTATATCAATATGGTGGCATTTTAAACCAATATGATCTGCTTCTATATGGCACACCACAACCTCCATTTTTATTTCTATTTCGCTTTGAGGCAGCGAAAAACGCAGAACAGCTTGGCTATTTTGGTTGCCAATAAAAGCATCACATTTAGTGATTAATGCGCCATGCAAAGATACATCAAGTAATTTACATGGGTATTGGTGATCATTAAAAATCACTTGTGCATCGGTTGAAAATAAAACACGAGAAAACTGACGACGATTTTGCATAACCTAATTTAGCCTTACTGTTTTTATAATAAATTAAGCATAGCGGGTAATTCTCTACATGCTAGCAGGATATGCTCCTGTAATGCTGGTGGCATAAAAAAGCCCCGCATAAATGCAGGGCTTAGTATTACTGTAATAAATTAGCTACAGTAAATATTAACCAATTTTTTTGTACTTAATACGTTTAGGTTCAGTTGCTGCTGCACCTAGTGTCTTTTTAAGCCACTCTTCGTATTCAGTATAGTTACCATCAAAGAAGTTAATTTGACCTTCGTCGCGGTAATCTAAAATGTGCGTAGCAATACGGTCAAGGAACCAACGGTCATGCGAGATACACATTACACAACCAGGAAACTCTAAAATAGCGTTCTCTAGTGCACGTAGTGTTTCAACGTCCAAGTCATTGGTTGGCTCATCGAGTAGTAACACATTGCCGCCAGCTTTTAATAACTTAGCAAGGTGTAAACGGTTACGCTCACCACCTGATAGGTCTTTAACAAACTTTTGCTGATCGTTACCTTTAAAGTTAAAGCGACTTACATACGCACGGCTTTGGAACTCAAAGTTACCAATTTTTAGTACGTCTTGGCCGTCTGATATTTCTTGGAAAACAGTTTTGCTTTCGTCCATACCGTCGCGGAACTGATCAACAGTAGCAAGGTGTACGCTTTCGCCAACGGTAATGCTACCGCTGTCTTGCTTTTGCTCACCACTGATCATTTTAAACAGCGTTGATTTACCCGCGCCATTAGCACCAATAATGCCCACAATGGCACCTTTTGGCATACTAAAGCTTAAATCGTCAATTAAAACGCGATCGCCAAAACTCTTACGAAGATTTGTTACTTCAAGTACTTGGTCGCCTAAACGCGGGCCAGGTGGAATAAACATCTCGTTAGTTTCGTTACGTTTTTGGTAATCAGACTGCTGCATTTCAGTAAACTGAGCCATACGTGCTTTTGACTTAGCTTGACGACCTTTAGGATTTGAACGAACCCATTCAAGTTCTTGTGCAATTGATTTTTGACGTGCTTTTTCAGATTTTTGTTCTTGCTGTAAGCGCGCATCTTTTTGTTCAAGCCAAGAAGAGTAGTTACCTTCCCATGGAATACCTTCACCACGGTCAAGCTCCAATATCCAACCCGCTACATTATCAAGGAAGTAACGGTCATGCGTTACCGCCACAACAGTGCCTTCGTAATCGTGTAAGAAGCGCTCTAACCATGCAACCGACTCAGCATCCAAGTGGTTAGTTGGTTCATCGAGAATAAGCATGTCTGGTTTTTCAAGCAATAATCGACATATAGCAACACGACGACGCTCACCACCTGAAAGGTGCTCAATTTTAGCATCCCACTCTGGCAGGCGAAGTGCATCAGCTGCGCGTTCTAAAACGTTGTCGATGTTATGACCATCGTGCGCCTGAATAACAGCTTCAAGCTCGCCTTGTTCTTTTGCAAGTGCATCAAAGTCAGCGTCTTCCATGGCGTATTCGTTATACACTTCGTCAAGACGTTTAAGTGCGTGTTTAACTTCGCCAACAGCTTCTTCAACAATTTCACGAACTGTTTTGCTTTCGTCTAAAACAGGCTCTTGCGGTAAATAACCAATTTTTGTACCAGGCTGAGGATGTGCATCACCTTCAAAATCTTGGTCAACACCGGCCATAATACGTAGTAACGTAGATTTACCAGAACCGTTTAAACCAAGCACACCAATTTTAGCGCCAGGAAAAAAGTGTAACGAAATATCTTTTAAGATAGTGCGCTTAGGTGGCACAACCTTAGATACTCGACTCATCGAGAATATAAATTTATCAGGTAAAACCATGGAGGAAAGCCTTCAAATAATAATAAAAATTTCAATGTTGTATTGTAGTGGCTGACGGGTGAAACAGTCAACGAATGCTGTATAGAACAATACGCTTACCTAAGCGGTACTTTGTTTTGATTGCTCGTTTAAAACACTACTATTACAGGATTTCTATTATGTAAAATTCTGTAATCTATTGTTTTATATTGTTCAAATACATTCCATTTTTAACAAAAGTGGTACAGTATATTTACAAGCTGTAAAGTATAAGCAAGTTATATAGGCAGGCCACACTTAGTTTGTTGTTAGACATCATATTATTAAATATTACAAAGATTTAAAGGAATGAACATGAAAATAGTTACAAAGTTAGGGGCATTACTTTTAGGTTTATACTCATTTTCGAGCCAAGCAGACATACTCCATGTAAATGGTTATTACCAAGGAATAGGGATAGGGTCTACGCAAATTGATGTATACGAGAGTGATAGCATACAGTTTACAACGCTTTACGGCCGGTTTGGATATCAGTTTTCGCGATACTTTGCATTAGAAGGGCGTATAGGTTTTGGGTTAAATGATGAGTCAACTCCTTTAAACGGAATTGTTTACACTCAGAACCCACAGGACGGTTCGCTTAGCTCAGAATTCATTAAGAGCGAAATCGATTCAAGCCTTGATTTGCAAACAAGTATATTTGTAAAAGCTAATTATCCAATTTCATCTCGATCTGATGTGTTTTTATTTGGTGGCTATGGTAGAAATAAATTAAGTTACAATGAAGGCGACTTAAAAAACCTTGCAGAATCAATAACTGGTACAGATACAAATTCTACGTTAATAACTGAGCAAAACTACGACGAAGGCGGCGTAACGTACGGAACTGGCGTTGACTTTAGGTTAACTCAACGCTGGCAATTAAGCGCTGAATACCAATATTTTGATACAGATGAAGGCGATATTTACGCACTTAATTTATCTGTGGTTTACCGTTTTTAACTGTATATGTGCTACTCGTTTTTAGTAGCGCTACTTCAAAATATTAAAGCAGGTTATTTTATAATAGAGGCGTTTTTCCTCATACATACCACCTCGGTAAATCCTAATTTAATAGAATGAATAAATTTCATTTAGACATCTATACATCTAGAGGTTGATATTTTTTACTTTCAGTTCATAATTAACTTTCGGTTTTTATGAGCAGGAGTAAAGTATGCCAATTACAGTAAAAGACGAGTTGCCGGCAATTGCACGTTTACGTCAAGAAAACGTATTTGTAATGCCAAAAACACGTGCAAAAACGCAAGAAATACGCCCAATGCGTTTGGCTATTTTAAATTTAATGCCTAATAAAGTAGAAACCGAAGTTCAGTTTATTCGTTTGCTTGCCAACTCGCCTTTGCAAGTAAACGTAGAGCTACTGCGCCTAGACACTCACCGCAGTAGCAGTAATTCAGAAGAGCACCTTGATACCTTTTACCGTTATTTTTCTGAGGTTAAAGACAACAATTACGATGCATTAATAGTAACTGGCGCGCCACTTGCGCATTTAGAATACGACGATGTAGCGTATTGGGATGAGCTAAAGGTTATTATTGATTGGGCTGAGCAACATGTTACCTCTACGTTATTTTCGTGCTGGGCAGCACATGCAGCGCTATATCACCGTTACAATTTAAAGCGCGATTTAAAAGACGACAAACTGTGTGGCGTATTTACCCACCAATGTTACTTTGATCACGGCGCACTGACTCGCGGATTCGACGACACCTTTTTGGTACCGCACTCACGCTACGGCCACATTGATATAAATAAAATAAACGCCTGTGATGAGCTAGTTGTACTGGCAGGTTCTGAGCGAGTAGGGGCTTACTTACTTAAAAATAAATCGGGTAGCCAAGTGTTTATAACCGGCCACCCAGAGTACGACGCCGACTCGCTAAAAGCAGAATACGAGCGCGATTGTAAAAAAAGCCCTAATGCACCAAAGCCCGAAAATTACTTTCCGGATGACGATGCAACTAAACAACCTTCAAAAACGTGGCAAAGCCATGCTTTTTTACTTTTTTCGAACTGGTTAAATTACTACGTGTACCAAACCACACCGTATGATATTAATTTAGTTAGCCAAGACGTGAGGACTAACAACTATGCCGAATAACGCTCCTACAAATAATAAGCAAGCCGAAATAAGCGCCGCATTAAAAGAACGCATTTTAATTTTAGATGGCGCTATGGGCACCATGATCCAAGATCATAAGCTAGAAGAAGAAGACTATCGCGGAGAGCGTTTTAAAGACTGGCATGTATTAATTAAAGGCAATAACGATTTATTAAGCCTAACCAAGCCCGATTTAATCACTGATATTCATCGTGGTTTTTTATCAGCGGGCGCCGATATTATCGAAACCAATACGTTTAACTCGACCACTATTTCGATGGAAGATTACGACATGGCAAACCTAAGTCGTGAAATAAATCTAGAGTCGGCTAAATTAGCACGCGCCATTTGTGATGAATTTACGGCTAAAACGCCAGAAAAACCGCGCTATGTAGCCGGTGTTTTAGGGCCGACAGCTAAAACGTGTTCAATTTCGCCAGACGTAAACGATCCGGGTTACCGAAATGTCACCTTTGATAAGCTGGTTGCTGCGTATATTGAATCAACACTTGCATTAATGGAGGGCGGCGCCGATTTAATACTAATCGAAACTATATTCGACACCCTTAACGCAAAAGCGGCCTCGTTTGGCGTAGAAGAAGCCTTTGAGCAAGCAGGGCGCACATTACCAGTTATGATCTCGGGGACTATTACCGACGCCTCTGGTCGTACGCTTTCGGGACAAACAACTGAAGCATTTTATAACTCTATTCGCCATATTAAGCCTATTTCGATTGGTTTAAACTGCGCGCTTGGTCCTGATTTACTGCGCCAATATGTAGAAGAGTTGTCGCGCGTGTGCGAAACCTTTACATCGGTACACCCTAATGCGGGCTTACCCAATGAGTTTGGTGAATACGACTTAGAAGCGGGCGATATGGCAACCGAAATTATCGATTGGGGTAAATCGGGCTTTATTAATATAGTAGGCGGATGCTGTGGCACCACGCCTGCGCATATTCGCGCTTTTGCAAAAGGTTTAGCGGGCGTTAAACCACGCCAACTACCAGAGCTTGAAGTACGCATGCGTTTATCAGGCCTTGAAGCCTGTAACTTAAATTAAGGAGCCAGCATGACCCAACAAATAGCAGTATTTACTAATGTCGGCGAACGTACCAATGTAACGGGTTCTGCCATGTTTAAACGTTTAATCATGGAAGAAGACTTTGAAGCCGCGCTAACAGTGGCACGCGAACAAGTAGAAAATGGCGCACAGGTTATTGATATAAACATGGACGAAGCCATGTTGGACTCAAAAGCCGCCATGGTTAAGTTTTTAAACTTAATAGCCTCAGAGCCTGATATTTCTCGCGTACCAATTATGGTCGACTCCTCAAAATGGGAAGTAATAGAAGCAGGCTTAAAGTGTATTCAAGGCAAGGCAATTGTTAACTCAATATCGCTAAAAGAGGGTGAAGAGCCGTTTATTCGCCAAGCTAAAATAATAAAACGCTTTGGTGCAGCCGCTGTTGTAATGGCGTTTGATACCGACGGGCAAGCCGACACGGCAGACCGTAAGTTCGCAATATGTGCGCGCAGTTATAAAATATTGGTAGAAGACATTGGCTTTGCGCCAGAAGATATTATATTCGACCCTAATATATTTGCCGTAGCCACCGGTATAGAAGAGCACGATAACTACGCCGTAGAATTTATTGAAGGCACTCGCCGTATTAAGCAAAATTTGCCGCACTGTAAAGTGTCGGGCGGTGTATCAAATGTATCGTTTTCGTTTAGGGGTAATAACCCCGTACGTGAAGCCATTCACTCGGTGTTTTTATATCACGCTATTCAAGCTGGTATGGACATGGGTATTGTAAATGCGGGGCAACTAGCCGTTTACGATGATATACCAGAAGAACTACGTAAAGCCGTTACAGACGTAATACTTAACACCGACTCAGGCGCAGGCGAGCGTTTAGTAGAGCTTGCACCAAAATACTCGGGTATGGCGCAAGCCGAGCGAGTAGAAGATTTAGAGTGGCGCACATGGCCTGTTGCAAAACGCCTTGAGCACGCGCTTGTTAAAGGTATTACTACCTTTATAGATGAAGATACCGAAGAATGCCGCGCCGCAGCAGCTAAACCTATTCACGTAATTGAAGGGCCGTTAATGGACGGCATGAACGTAGTAGGCGACTTATTTGGCGCAGGTAAAATGTTTTTACCACAAGTTGTTAAATCGGCGCGCGTAATGAAGCGAGCCGTAGCCTACCTAGACCCATACATTGAGCTTGAAAAAGAAGAAGGCTCAACTAACGGTAAAATAGTGATGGCGACCGTAAAAGGCGACGTACACGACATAGGTAAAAATATTGTAGGCGTGGTACTACAGTGTAATAACTACGAAGTTATTGATTTAGGCGTAATGGTACCTGCCGATAAAATACTCCAAACCGCCATCGACGAAAAAGCCGATATTATTGGGTTGTCGGGCTTAATTACCCCATCGCTTGACGAAATGGTACACGTAGCAAAAGAAATGAAACGCCGTGGTTTTGAACTGCCGCTGTTAATTGGTGGTGCTACTACTTCTAAAGCGCACACCGCAGTAAAAATTGAGCCGCAATATGACAAAGGCGTAGTGTATGTAAGTAATGCCAGCCGTGCGGTAGGTGTAGTATCTAATTTATTATCAAAAGAGCATAAGCCTGGTTTTTTAGAAAAAACCCAAGCTGAATATGTAAAAGTACGCGAGCAACAAGCGCGTAAAAAACCTCGCTCTAAGCCTGTTACAATCCAGCGCTCACGCGATAACGCAGCACAACTTGATTGGGATAACTACACGCCACCGGTGCCTAAAAAGCTCGGCGTGATCGAGTTTAAAAACGTATCAATTGCCACTTTACGTAAATACATAGATTGGACGCCATACTTTATGACGTGGTCAATCGCCGGTAAATACCCGCGCATAATGACCGACGAAGTAGTAGGCGAGCAAGCGCAAAGCTTATTTAAAGACGCTAACGACATGTTAGACGACCTTGAAAAAGCAGGCAGTTTGCAACCACTTGGCGTAATAGGTTTATTCCCTGCTAACCGCGTTGGGGACGACATAGAAATATATACTGACGAAACACGCAAAGAGCTGTTAACTACCTCGTGCCATTTACGTCAGCAAACCGAAAAAACCGACTTTGCTAATTACTGCCTAGCCGACTATATAGCACCCAAAGGTACACCAGACTATTTTGGCGCGTTTGCAGTAACGGGCGGTTTAGAAGAAGACGACTTAGCGAATGCGTTTGATGTACAGCAAGACGACTACAACAAAATAATGATTAAAGCGGTTGCCGACAGGCTCGCCGAAGCGTTTGCAGAATACTTACACGAAAAAGTACGTAAAGAGTATTGGGGTTTTGCACCAGACGAAAACCTAGCAAACGATGAGCTAATACGCGAAAACTACCAAGGTATTCGCCCAGCGCCAGGTTACCCAGCGTGCCCAGAGCACACCGAGAAAAAGAAAATTTGGCAGTTGCTCGACACCGAAAAACGCATTGGCATGCAGCTAACCAGCTCGTACGCCATGTGGCCAGGTGCTGCTGTTTCAGGTTGGTACTTCTCACACCCCGAAGCAAAATACTACGCAGTAGCGGCGGTACAACGCGATCAGGTAGAAGACTACGCTAAACGAACCAATATGACGCTTGAAGAAGCTGAAAGATGGCTGTCACCTAACTTGGGGTATGATCCGGAGTAAAGCGAAACGGTTAGTTTCTAGCTATCAGTAAAATAAAAACGAGCCAAGATAGGCTCGTTTTTTATATAATTGAAAAGATGTAAAAATTGGTTCATATGTATTCAGTGTTTATTTAGTATAAGTAGTAATAAAAAGCTGAGCAACGTGATTTTTATTCAGGAAAATATTCTTTTCTAAAAATAATAGGATTATAGATTAAATGAAGCTTTATCATTACATGGATGAGGTATTTGGCTTAAAAAATTTATCAAATAGGAGGATTAAGGCCTCAACTTTCGATAATTTGAATGACCCTTTTGAGTTATTAGGTATTGAAACTAGTACACCTAATATACGTGCAAGCTTAAATAAGATGAAACTAGATGTTTCAAGAAAATTTGGAATATTGTGCTTTAGTAAAATTTGGTCAAACCCTGTTCAGTGGGCTCATTATGCTAATAATCACAAGGGCATATGTGTGGAACTTGAGCTATCTAACAAAGAGGGTGCTCAAGAAGTAAAATATTATTCTGAAAGGTTTAAAAGTAATTTAATAGATGATCGAAACTTCCCACTAAAGTTATTACTTTCTAAATTCAAACATTGGGGATATGAAAAAGAATATAGAACAATTCGGGACCTTAATAATTTTGAAAAAGAAAATGATCTTTATTTTCAGCCATTCAATGAGGATATGAAACTATCTAAAATAATTATTGGATGCCAGTCAAAATTAACTCGAAGCGAGCTAGAAAAGTCCCTCTGCATTCAGGATAGAGGTGTTGAAATTATATATGCTAGAGCTGCTTTCAAGTCATTTAAGATTGTTAAGCATCAGAATAAATAAAGGACTATAAATGAAGCGTCTAAACCACATCCTACTGTGCCTATCTCTACTTTTCACATCTAGCACATTTGCTCTTGAGAAAAAATATCACGAGTTCATTTCACCTGTTATTGCTGCCTTTGAAGGTAACGATAAAGCAGCTATTGCTTCGCTTGTTTATTACCCACTAAAACGACAGTACCCCATACCTGACATTAAAAATGAAGCTGAGTTTATTAACCGCTTTGATGAAGTGTTTGACGATGAACTCGCCAAAGTTATTGCCAGTTCAAACATTGATATCGATTGGGATAAAGTTGGTTGGCGCGGCATTATGCTAAATAACGGCGTTATGTGGGTAGATACTGACGGTAAAATTATTGCTGTAAATACACAAAATACTAAAGAGCAGGCACTTGCTAAAAGCTTAATCGAGCAAGGTAAGCAATCCTTGCACGCAAGTATTAATACTTTTGAAAAGCCAGTACTCGATTGGAAAACGTCTAGCTACCATATTCGAGTTGATGATTTAGGCGATCATAATTATCGGTATGCAGTGTGGGGTATTAATAAAAAACCAAGCGACAAGCCTGATATGGTTTTATTAAATGGCGATATTACATTTGAAGGTAGCGGTGGGAATCATCATTATACCTTTAAAAATGGTCGCTATAGTTATGTGCTACAAGTAACTATTATTGGCTGTGATACATCGCCGCCAGGTTGGCTTGAAGTTTATAAAGACGATGAGAGGTTGTTGTCTGAAGATGTTATAAGCACTCAATAATCGCTTTTTATTAGTAAGTATGCGGCTAAAATTTCTATAAAAGTAGCTTTAGC
This sequence comes from Pseudoalteromonas sp. S8-8, assembly GCF_000497875.1. Lineage (NCBI taxonomy): Bacteria > Pseudomonadati > Pseudomonadota > Gammaproteobacteria > Alteromonadales > Pseudoalteromonadaceae > Pseudoalteromonas > Pseudoalteromonas sp. S8-8. The sequence continues at coordinate 47,060 of NZ_AUTR01000003.1, read as the reverse complement.
TGCAAGTTAAATGTTATTACTTTATTTCTTCTATCTCTTTGTAAAACTTTGTTAATCGCCTCTTTATTTCCGGTTGCTACTCTATATAATGCCGTGTTAATGGAACGTTGCAGTTGTAGTGACGTGATTAAATAAAGAAATACAAAGGATTATGGAATTGATTAAACTATCTTGCCTTACGTTGCTCATGATGAGCGCGTATTCAGTGAATGCCAATACTCACGCTCAGCCTATAAAAAACACTCAAGAAAATACTTACGGTGATGCTGTTTTAATTAACGATCAAAAAATAAATTTTGATAAAGCTCATTTTGAAAGTTTATCTAAAAAACCTCTACTCGCGCCAATTATAAAAAATAATAGCTTTACTCAAGCTGCCTTAGACGAGGAAAGCATAGAGCTTAGCAGCGTATTTCGTGAATTTTCGTTAGGCAACTCAACAGGTCGAAAAGGCTTGTACGTGGCACCTTTGTCGGGTGTGGGTAGTAAGCACATTATATCCGCCCAAGAGAGCAATTTTAATATTATAGAATATGTGAAAGGTGCGTATGAAGTAACTGCTCGCTACGACTTTGATGACTATATTGAAGATACCACGCTAATTAAAGATACAGTGGCAGATACATACTACTTATATGTTTTAGAAAATAACGCAGTACATAAAGTTAATTTAGTCACTCAAGAGATAGAGCTGAGTAAAGAGTTTTATTACCCAAGAGCAGCAGATAAGTTTGATATAAACAACGATGGGCAAGATGAGCTTTTTGTTTACCAAAGTAGTAAGCTTTTTGTACTTAACTCGCTCGATTTATCTGAAATTGCGGTGCTTGAAAACGTACCACAAAATTTTGTGACAGGCTCGTTTACAGAGGCTAATGCAAAAGAAGTTTTATTTAGTGATGGTGCGGTTTATAGATTCGAAAATTCAGAATTTGTACTGCATAAACAACTTAGTGTAAGTATTAATGGCGAGCATTTAATTGCTGTTGATATTAATAACGACGGCTTAGATGAAGTGATTAATGGGCAAAGTTGGTACAGCATAGAAATGCTAAGCCCAAGCACTGAAAGCATTTTATGGACAGCCCAAAGCGACTTAGATATTGATAAAGTAATAGTTGCAGACATTGATAATGATGGTACCGACGATTTAGTTTACGGCGATGGTCAGTGGGGGAGTTTATACGCGCTTTCACTCACAACAGGTGTTGAGTTTTGGAGTATTAATAATCCAGAGCATGGTGTGTCGGGCATTGTTGTAGATGACCTTAACGGTGATGGTAAGCAAAATATTGCTTGGGGCTCAGGTTATTCTTCGTCAGGTGAAGATGGTTTTTATATTCACAACACGGATGACAAAACTCAACAGTGGGCTAAAGGCATTAAGTACTACTCAAATAAAGCGTTAGCACTTGCCGATATTAATAATAACGGAAGCTTAGATATACTTTATTCCGAGCGTGACAGTAACGCTTTGCATATAGTAGATACACAAACTAATGAAAAAATCCTTACAAACATAAGCGTTAATAACGATTGGGATAATAATAATTTAGTCACTACTGCTCAGCTGTTTGATGATGGTAAGAATTATATTATTGCTGGCAGCTCTGCTATATACGATGCGAATGTACAGGTGTTTTCACCTGAAACGGGTGAAGAGCTATTTCAAACATATCTTGGCGGCGGAGACTACATTAGTACCTTAACAACGTTAGATATTAATAATGATGGCAAGCTAGAAATAATAGTAGGTAATGGTGCTGAGCATACAGGAAGTGAAGGTACCTTTTTTAAAGTATTAAATGGGCAAACTGGAGAGTTATTAAAAACATCGCCTCGCTTAGGATTTTATTGGGGCGGTATGAGTTCAATAGTAACTGGAAGCTTTCTTAATAACGAAAATATAGATGTGGTTAGTCTTGTTAGTGACTACCTCATTAGTTATGACTACTCTGAAAACACTATCTCTAAAGTTGCTTTAGAACAAAGTTTTAACGGCTTGGTTAATACTGTAATTAATGGAGAAGAAACTTTAGTTGCATCTACCTATAATGGCTCACTTTATAAAGTGGCTTTAAATGGGCAGACAACATTAATTAGTGAAGTGTGCCAAAACTCTTTAAATAACATTGTGTCTGTAAGAGCTGGGTTTGTGCAGTATTCGTGTTCAGATCAGTTTGGTGAATATAACCTAGATAGCAATGTGGTTTCATACACTGTTGAGCGTAATAATAATGACAGTTGGTTAGCAACGTCTACGTATAATAATGTTGATTATACCTTGTTGGCGGGTCGGTCATTGGAGGTGTTTTCTAATCAAGTTACTGAGCCTTTAGCTAAGCCTGAAGCTGTAAGCTACTCTGATCATGTTTTAAAAAGCATACAAATAGATTTACCTGTATCAGATGATATTGATTATGTAGTTTTAAATAAGAGACCAACTCTGGGTAGGGTCGAGTTTACCGACAGACAGGCGGGTCTACTAACTTATATACCTTCGGGGACTGTAGGCATTGACGAGCTTAGTTACTACACAGTAAAAGATCGTTCACGTTCAGCGTTATCAAGCTTAACGTTAGAGCTCACAAATACAGCACCTACAGCAAATAATATGACACTGCAAACTCATTGGAATACACCGCTTAACTTTAATCTAGAAGGTGTGGATGAAGACGCTGAGCAATTAGTATTTCAAATTAAAAATTCGCCTGCTCATGGGCAAATTCAGTTAATGGATTCTGCTTTAGGTAGCGTGACCTTCTCACCAAGTGGTGACTCGGTTGAGCCAGTATCAGTTAGCTTTACAGTGAAAGATTCTTTAGTTGAATCTGAGCTTCATAATGTTGTTATTGAACTAACAAATACAGCCCCACAAGCTCAAAATGTAACATATAACACCTCTTATAAGAGTGAAGTGAATGGTCGCTTTTCAGCATTAGATAGCGACAACGATACACTTGAATTTGAAGTGGTAACTGAGCCAAATTCAGGAACTTTAACATTTGAGCCTGATACTGGATTGTTTAAACTAACTCCTACGAGCGAATCTGATCATGTAGTAACGTTTAGTTATGTAGCTAAAGATAAATTTGATAGTTCAGCAGTTCAAACCGTGACTATAAACGTTGAAGGTAAGCAAGCTGCTGCGGTAGCGACTCCTTCATCTGATTCAGGCTCTAGCTCTGGTGGCAGTATTTATTACTTACTTACGCTGCTATCAGTGGTTTTATTTGGTAGACGCCGTTTTAATTAGTAGTTAAAAGCTTATTTACACTATCTAAAACCGCCAAATGGCGGTTTTTTATTTATTAATAATCTTTTTAAACTCAACGATTTATTGCTTACTTTTGTCATAGGTGTTCGTATAACCCTACACTTTGCTAATAACGATGTGGTTACTTAATACGATTTTTGCTTAAATATATTGTAAGTTTTAACTTGGATGTTTTTAGGCTTTTATTTAGGGCTGTTTATCTTTCGAGGTTTAACATGCACTGCCCCGAGGATTCTGCATAGGGGCAATTTACGCTTTGTTGTTTACAAACCTCCCGCCGCGATTAAATCTCCCCTAGATTGAGTGAACTTCAATCTAAAAAGGTCTGCAGTCCCTAGTCTAATACTAATAATCAGACGTTAATAATTTCAATGTGGTTTAAACGTTCTAATAATTAGTATTTTTATAAAACAGATCTAAGTGGTAGGCTAAAAGTAGTAAGTATAAAATAGTAAGTAATTAAAAATAGTTCTCGCGCAACAAGGAACCCTCCTGTAAAGCGCTTTGCCAAGGAGTTTAGTATGATCACGCTTACCATTAATGGTAATAAACATGAGTTTTCTGGCGATCCGTCAACGCCAGTATTATGGTATCTCCGAGACGAATTGAATTTAACTGGGCCTAAATTTGGCTGTGGTATGGCTCAGTGCGGTGCGTGTACCGTGCATATTGATGGGGTAGCTCAGCGCTCGTGTGTATTGCCTGTAGCGGCAGTAGCGGGTCTTTCAATTACAACAATTGAAGGGTTAAGCGAGCAGGGCGATCACCCAGTGCAACAAGCATGGGTTGAGCATAAAGTACCGCAGTGTGGTTTTTGCCAGTGCGGCCAAATGATGCAAGCTGCAAGCTTATTAGCTGCAAACCCAACCCCAACCGACGATGAAATAGTAAGTAATATGTCGGGAAATATTTGCCGTTGTGGTACATACCCGCGTATTCATAAAGCAATTAAATCAGCTGCTAAAACAATGGCGAGTGTTCAGTATTTTGACCCAAATGAACAAGGGGAAGAAGTATGAACCAAGATAACAAATACTTTGATTTAAACCGTCGTAAGTTTTTAAAAACCAGTGCGATAGGTGCGTTAGTACTCGGTACTTATTTTGTAGGCAGTGCGCCAAGAGCATTTGCGGGTGTGTTAGAGCAGCCATCTGAGCTGGCAAAACGCGCAAACTTATTTATTGCACTGCGCCCAGACGGCATGGTTGAAATAACGTGCCATCGCTCTGAAATGGGTCAGCAAATTCGCACCGCGATTGCACAAATAGTTGCCGATGAAATGGAAGCCGCGTGGGATAAGGTTATTGTTATTCAGGGTAAGGGCGATCCTAAATACGGCGATCAAAATACCGATGGCTCGCGCAGTATTCGCTACAACATGCAGCGCCTGCGTGAAATGGGCGCAAGTGTGCGTTACATGATGCAGCTTGCTGCCGCTAAGCATTGGGGTGTAAAACCAGAAACATGTACCGCAGTACAGCACGTTGTTACTCACAGCTCAGGTAAATCACTTACTTATAAAGATTTAATCGACTTAGCATTTACAATAACGCCACCAGAAGCTGACAAACTAACACTTAAAACACGCAAAGAATGGCGCTACATTAATACCGGTATGGCGCACATAGATTTAGCCGATTTAGTAACAGGCAAAGCTATATTTGCAGCCGATGTACGCGAACCACAAGCGCTGGTGGCTATAATTGAACGCCCGCCGGTAGTAGGCGGTGTTGTTAAGTCGTTTGATGCTAGTGCTACAAAAGCGATAAACGGCGTTATAGATGTTATTGAAATTCCTGCACCAAAAGGCGCGCCGCAGTTTCAGCCAAAAGGCGGAATTGCGATTATAGCTAAAAACACATGGGCTGCATGGCAAGGGCGTAAAGCATTAAAAGTAGTGTGGGATGATGGCAAAAATGGCGATTACAATTCAAAAGAATTTAAAAAGTCATTACTAAAAACAGTACAAACTCCACAGGCAAACATACGTGATAAAGGCGATGCCATGGGCGTGTTGGCTAAATCGAGCAATAAACTCGTAGCTGATTATTACGCACCGCACCTTGCTCAAGCACCAATGGAGCCGCCTTGTGCAACAGCTATGTACAACAAAGATAGTGTTGATATATGGGCTGCTACGCAAAATCCACAAGCCGATATGAAAACAGTGGCTGCAATGCTTGGCATGGACGAGAGCAAAATTAACGTTAACGTTACCATGTTAGGAGGCGGCTTTGGGCGTAAGTCAAAACCTGACTTTTCAGCAGAGGCAGCTTACCTTTCAATGAAAGTAGGCAAGCCTATTCGTGTGCAATGGACGCGTGAAGACGACATACAACATGGTTTTTACCATGCAGTTTCGGCTCAGCACATTGAAGCATCACTAGATAAAAATGGCGCAATAGAATCGTATTTACATCGCACCGCGTTTTCACCTATTACCTCTACCTTTTCAGAAGGGGCGACTACGCCAGGGAGCTTTGAACTGCGCTTAGGATTTACCGATAACCCTATTAACACACCTAACATGAAGTTAGAAAACGGTGATGCGCAAGCCAAAGCACGAATTGGTTGGATGCGTTCTGTATCAAATATTTTTCATGCCTTTGCTATTCAGTCATTTATTGGCGAAGCAGCGCACAAAGCCGGTCGCGACCAAAAAGACTATTTACTAGACACGATAGGTCCGAGTCGTATTGTTGATGTAACCGAGCAAAATGCCACATACGATAATTACGGTGGCGATAAAGCGGTTTATCCTTTAGATATTGGCAGACTGCGCCATGTTATTGAAAAAGTAGCTGACATGAGTAAATGGGGGCGAGAGCTTCCTAAAGGTCGAGGTTTAGGCATAGCAGCACACAGAAGCTTTTTAACTTACGTAGCTACGGTAGTTGAGGTAGAAGTGTCGGATGCTGGCGATTTAAAAGTGATTAAATCGTGGGTTGCCATTGACGCGGGTACTGTTGTAAACACCGACACCGTGAAAAACCAAACCCAAGGTGGCTCTATTTATGGGATTACAACTGCAATCAGCGATGGTATTACCTTTGATAAAGGGCGCGTACAGCAAAGTAATTTTCATGATTATCGCGTACCGCGTATGAGCGACGCACCTCTTGAGATTGACGTTGAAATTGTACAAAGTGATGCACCACCAGCAGGAGTAGGCGAGCCGTCTACACCAGTTTATGCGCCAGCATTATGTAATGCTATTTTTGCAGCGTGCGGAAAGCGTATTAGGCAGTTACCGATTGGTAACCAATTAAAAGCGTAGCTAAATAACCTACAGCTTAAACAAAAAAAACCGCCAAATGGCGGTTTTTTTAAAAGCGGTTAACGCGGTTTAACGACCTTTTTCAAACTCATCAACTTCACGCTCTGCTTCTTCTTTAGATTTACCGTATTGCTGCTGGATTTTACCAACTAGCTCTGTACGGCTACCTTCAATTTTATCTAAATCGTCGTTGGTAAGATCGCCCCATTTTTGTTGAGCCTTACCTTTAAGTTCTTTCCAATTACCTTCGATACGATCGCTGTTCATAAGTTTATCCTTACTTTAGGTTAGTGAATTAACTGTCAGTTATAAAGTAGCAAGCCTTGTACCAATGAATAATAATGGTTTTATTGCTTTTATTATCAGTTGGTTATATTTTTATGTTGAGCGATTTTGTTTTTAATATTGCGCTTTTTATTAAAAAATATACATAGCAGCCTGTAATTATTGCTGACATAAGATACGCCGCTTTGATGTAACTCATTCTTAAATTTTTGTTTTAAGCTAATATGCAGGTATTAAATAAAGTAGTTAACCTGAGTGAGTTATGAATACAAAAACGTGTGAATACGGAGTGGGTGACTGCTCATACAAAATGGCAGGTGAGTTAGCAGGTATTACACAATTGGTGAATGCGTTTTACGATAATATGGACGCTTTAAAAGAGGCTGAACATATAAGGAGTATGCATTCAAAAGACTTATTGGCATCGCGTAAAAAACTTGCTTACTTTTTGTCGGGCTGGTTAGGTGGTCCTAAATTATACGCTGAACATTTTGGCAGTATTAACATTCCTCAAGCGCACAAACATCTACATGTAGGAATTGAGCAAAGTGACGCATGGCTTTTGTGCATGCAAAAAGCGGTTGATGAGCAACCTTACGAAGCACCATTTAAAATTTACTTAATGCAGCAATTACGAGTGCCTGCAGATCGAATTAGAATGGTATCGGGTAGTTAATAGCAATTATTAATAAACATCAACCGCAGCTAGGCTTTGGTTTTTTGTTACAATGCCTGCAAAGTAATTTAGAGTAAATAGCTGTGCTGCCGGTTCAAGACATATATCAACAACTCGTTACTACATTACAAAGTAATCCTATTACGTTATTACAAGCGCCACCTGGTGCGGGTAAATCTACGTGGTTGCCGCTGCAACTAATGCGCGATGGGCATTTTAAACGTATTGTAATGCTAGAGCCACGCCGAATAGCTGCACGTAATATTGCCAGTTACTTAGCAAAGTGCCAAAACGAAAGTGTTGGGCAAAGTGTAGGTTTGCGGATTAGGGGCGAGAGTAAAGTAAGCGCGAATACGCGCCTCGAGATAGTTACCGAAGGCATGCTAACGCGCATGCTGCAAAACGACCCCGAATTAAGCGATATAGATTTACTTATATTTGATGAATTTCATGAACGTTCAATTGCAGCCGACACCTCACTTGCCTTTGCGCTCGAGACCCAAAGTGCGCTGCGTGAAGATTTAACCATTATGCTTATGTCGGCAACGCTTGATACTGAGCGTTATACAGCGTTTTTTGATTGCCCTGTAATTCAATCAAGCGGTCGCAGCTACCCAATAGACGAAGTATACATACCCATAAAAGATGAAAGCCGCTGGCTTGATGCAATTCCTAGCATAATAAAACAAGCACTTAATGAACAAACAGGTAGCGCATTGGTATTTTTACCTGGGCAATTTGAGATACTACGTGTACAACAAGCACTCACCGATCTACCGAGTAACTGTATAGTAGTAACGCTATTTGGCGAGCAAGATAAAGCCAATCAGCAAGCTGCTATTGCTCCCGCGCCAAATGGCATACGCAAAGTAGTGCTTACCACCAATGTAGCCGAAACCAGTTTAACTATTGAAGGCATACGCATTGTAATTGACAGCGGCAAGCGCCGTGCAGCGACCTTTAATTTAAAAACAGGGGTTACTGAGCTCACAACACAAAGTATATCGCGCTCATCTGCTGTGCAGCGTGCAGGGCGTGCAGGGCGAATAGAGCCGGGCATTGTTTATCGAATTGGCTCAAAGCAAACTTTTGAACGACGTAATAGCCACGACAATCCCGAAATACTCACATCAGACATAAGCCAACTTATGCTTGAGGCAAAGCAATGGGGAGCCAGTATTGATGAGCTAACCTTGCTCGATAAGCCCACTGAGCAACAATGCGAGCAGGCAAGTAACCTGCTTAACATGCTAGAAGCTATTGATAGCAAAGGTAAGCTCACACCGCTTGGCAGTAAAATGTTAGGTTTTGGTGCTGATATTCGTTTGGCGCATATGCTACTAAAAGCCCAAATACTTGATGACCAACTCCCTGGTACTTATCGCCTTGCTATTTATTTAGTGGCATTACTTGAGAGCCGAGTAAATAGTCCAAACGAGTTGAGTTTAGCGCTGCATAGCCAACAGCAACGTCCGCATCCGGTATTTAAACAACAGTTAAAATATTGGCAAAGCCGCTTAAAAGTAAAAGACGAAAACAGCGAATTAAATACGCATTATATTAGTTTGCTAGTGGCATTGGCATACCCAGATCGTATTGCTAAAAAACGCGGTAATGGTTACCTACTTGCCAACGGTGCAGGTGCTGAGTTAAATGCCGATTACTGGCACAACGACGATTACTTAGCTATAGCAACCATGGGCGGGCACAAAGGAGGGCGTATATTTGCTGCCACCGCGCTTAACCCATTTGAGTTACAAGAATTTTTACCGCATTTATTTAGTGAACTTACTCGCTGTGAGTTTGACGAAAAATCAGCACGTTTTATTCATCAAGATGAAGTAAAGCTTGGTGCTATAACGCTCACCAGCCAGCCTAGTAAACAAAAATTAGATAAGGGCGAGCGTGCTAAAGCGTGGCTTAGCTTATTTGCTAAACATGGCTTTGCATTATTTAACGAGCAACCTGATGCGCAGCAATTGCTGATACGTATGAGCTTAGCAAGTAATTTAATGCCTGATAAATTCCCACAAATAAATGAGCAACAACTTATTCAAAATGCAGCGCAGTGGCTAGGCGTGTTTTTAGAAGATATTAAAACCCTCACACAGCTTAAAAAGTTTAACTACCTTGAGGCATTACAAAACTGTTTTGATTGGCAACACCAAACAGCTTTAAAAGCACTGTTACCACTGCGCTTAACAGTGCCCAGTGGCTCAAATATAAAAATAGAATACCAACTTGACGGCCCCGCAAAGCTAAGCGTGCGTATGCAAGAAGTTTACGGCTTGACCAGTACGCCTATGCTTGCCAACGGTAAATTGCCACTGCTTATGGAGTTGCTATCGCCGGGTAAACGCTCACTGCAACTTACTCAAGATTTAGCGCACTTTTGGGCTAGCAGTTACCGCGACGTGCAAAAGGAAATGAAAGGCCGCTACCCTAAACATTTTTGGCCAGACGATCCTGCCAACAGCGTTGCAACCAACAGAGTAAAGAGCAAAATGTAGGTGATAATTCACTTAAAACTGATTTTGTTTGATTATTGAACTTACTAATGTAATGTACCTATAAAATATTTTTAGCTACAGGGAATAGTCAATGAGGTTACTTTTAACGTTAGGCTTGGCTCTAGTAACTGCTTTTTCGGCGTATGCTGAAAAGCCACTCGACTTAAACGCGTTTGCGCAGCAGTACCATAAAACAATGACCGCCACACAAGCACCTAACGCAGGTATTAAAGAGCTTGAGGCTTATCTTGCATTGTTAACCGATGATATTGGTAATCAGCATATTCCGTATCAACCGGATGACTTACGTACTCCTGATGGCAAAGAGCAGATGCGCAAAGGTATGAGTTTTTACTTAGGTGCGCACACGTTGTTTGAAAGCACACTGCTTAATACATTTGTGTTTAATGATACAGGCTTTGCTATTCGTTATAAGAGTCATGCAAAGGGCATTCACCCGCAAAGTAAGCAGCCAATAGAATACACCTCCACAATGATGGAAGTGATTGAAATTGAAAACGGCAAAGTGGCGATGATCCGCAAGTATCACGAATAAACGAATAAACGAATAAACGAATAACTAATAAAACAAATAAGGATATATATGAAACATTTACTTATCGCACTATCAATATTAATGCTTAGTGCATGCGCTAGTACAAAAAGTGATTTTAGATTTGATGGCTCTACACCTGAGTCAACTCAGGCGGGAGTTAATAAAGTTTTAAAGACATTAAAATCTCAAGATTTAATGCGCTTTATAGGCGCCTTAATTACAATTCAATTTTCTGAGGTGCAAAGCGCAGAAGATGTTTTGGGCGACCCGACCATGATGAACGAAATGAATTACTTTATTATTGGCAAAAAAATAGATGGTTTAAATTATTACGAAGTACTGGAGCTTGCGAGTTCGTCTCCATCAAAAGTTGAATTTTCTGTAGTGGAATAATTTCAGCTTTTTGTACTACTTTAAATGTGTAATACCAATCCGCAATAATACTTAATCATTTTGCGGGGCTAAACGTGTCGCTACCTGCGTTAAAAAATTCTCATTTAGAACAACTAAATAGCGAATTTTTTGCCTAGCTATCAACACGTTTTTCCGCCCTCAAAATAGACCACTTAATTAAGCGAATTGGTATGATTTTATGTCTATATTAAATATGTTATTGAAAGGGCTAAAGTTTTAACGCTATAAAATTTAATAGTAAACTTTGTTTATTCCTGCTCATGAATTTATACTACGCTTTAGTAAGAAGCTAATTATTTATTATTTAGGTACAGGGAGTCTAAAATATAAAAATGTAAGCTGCTTTGACTTAATTTCACACGATTAGATAGAGACTATGACATTAAGATTTTTTGTAATAATAGGTACTTTGATTTTAATGTGCTTTGTAACAAGTTTATTAGTTGGGTACCGCTATTTCTTTAGCCTGCCGACCATAAACACTAGTATTGAAGATTATCAAAATCGTGAATTATTAAGTCTTAAAATTGCGCTTGATAGAGAGTTTATATTTTTAGAAACACTCAATTATGACTACGCCGTATGGGACGATACCTATAATTACATGGCTGATTTTGACGTAGAATATGTAGATTCAAACTTTGTAGGTGACACCTTCTACTCTCTCAAAATTGATGGTGTGTTTATTTACGATATAAACTTTAATATGGTTTACGGGCAAGCGTATGATTATATTAAACATACTGAGTTTGATGCGCCTGATTTAGATTTACAGGTTAATAAATTAAACCGCTCAATTATTCCTAATTCAAAAGCCTCTGAAGACGACAACAGTTTAAGCCATTCTGGTTTTTTGCAAACAGCGGACGGCCCTGTCATGTTTGCATCGCATGTAATAAAGCGAACAGATAAAACAGGTGAGCCTGTTGGTAGTATTGTTTTTATAAAAAAAGTAAGACCGTCGTTGATCAAGTCCTTAGCTGAGATTGCACAAGTGGAGCTTAGCTACTCACAAATAGAACAGGCTAGTTCTTTAAACGATATTGCGACGCTTAAAGGGAGCCTCCAAGGAGAGGACATTGCCACTCAAAGGAAAAGGGTGATTCTAGATATAAACGGTAATCCACTTCTTGCTTTGAACATTAAGCACCACCATCAAACACTGCCAGTTTTATTTGATCACTATTTAAAACTTATTTTGTTAATGTTTTTTGTAATGTCACTTTTGAGTTTCTATATTGTAAATCGTTACTTTATTGAACCACTTATTAACGGTGCGTCCGCTATTAATTCAATGTTGGTTAAAAACGATTTGCAGCCTTTGAGGTTCACTAATCAATTTTTAGAAATGCGCGTTTTAATTAGCGGGTTTAATGCGTTAATTAAACAAGTAAAAGAGCAAAACTCTAAGCTTGAAAAAATAAGTAAAATTGATGGATTAACCCAAATTTATAATAGGCGTGCCTTTGATGAAATTATTGCAATGCAATGGACACAGGCTCAACAAGACCAAGGCTCTTTTGGGGTGATGTTAGTTGATGTAGATCACTTCAAAAATTATAACGACTTTTATGGTCATCAAGAGGGAGATGCCGTTTTACAAGCTCTTGCCCAAAAGCTAAAGCAAGTAGCAAAGCAAAACACAGGTACAGTGGCGCGCTATGGCGGCGAAGAGTTCATATTATTCTTTAAACAGCTTTCTTATGAAGAGTTTGTAGATATATCTCAGCAATTGCTTTTGACGGTTAGGGAATTAAATCTATCTCATGAAGCGTCGCCTGTACGTAAATATTTAACAATTAGTGCTGGGTGTGTATTTGCTACAAAAGAAACCTTAAGTGGTAATAATGTGTCTATGCAATCACTAATTAAAGAAGCTGACATAATGCTCTACGAAGCGAAAAACTCAGGTAGAGATAAAACATCAATCAAATCTATATAATTCAAGTGAATTATTAAAGGTGCATCAGCTGTTTTTTATTATAAAACGCTTAAACCTCTTTCCCGCCATGGCTCTGTGCTAGGTCGTCAAGTTCGGCGCAAGTGTAATCAAAACCACTTTCGTCGTATTCGTATGTCACTTTTACACTATCGCCGCCATTAAAAAGTCGTGTTTTTACATCGTTAACCGGCCAGTCTTTCAGCTCGTGTAAAAACCGGTTAGCAACTTGTGAAGATTCAAAACAATAGCGAATTTCTGTTTTCATAAATAATAAAGCTCTGGCTGTTTACCCCTGCAGCTAATGCATTATTAATGGGGCGTTCATGATTCGGTTACAAAAAATAAAGAGTTAAATTGTAAATTTTGTGTTTCAATAAATGCATCAAACTCGGTACACACTAGCGTACTTTAATTAACAAATGATGACGACTTTACATGCATTATAAATTTGCTCTGATCGCAAGCTCGGTTTTTATACTAAGCGCTTGCGGTGGTTCAGGCTCCGATAATACGCCAACCGTTAACGGAAATAAAATCCCCATTTTGTCAGTCGCTGATATTCCTAGTGAATTAAGTAAGGGCCAAACAATTGAGCTAACAGCAACAGCCAGTGATAAAGACGGCACTATTACATCGGTTGTGTGGCAACAAACGCAAGGGCCTGAACTAATTAGCGGGCCTTTAGAGGCAGTAACCACCTCAGTAACACTGCTAAATGCGCAAAGTTATAAGCCTGTTGATTATGCTTTTTCGGTCACAGCAACCGATAATGAAGGGGCAAGCAGTGTAAAAACAGTAAGCTTTACAGCACGTAATAATATGGATGAGATTAGCGCCGCACGGTTGCTACACCAAGCAACAATGGGACCTAAGCTCAGTGAAATACAAAACGCACAAGGTTTAAGCGAGCAGCAATGGCTTGATAAGCAAATAGCGCTACCGATTAATTATCACCGTGATTATTTAGTAAAGTTAAATGACGATGATGACTTTAAATACATAAGCCGCATAGACGCATGGTGGAAGGCAGTAATGCAAAGTGACGATCAACTTCGTCAACGTGTTGCGTTTGCGTTAAGTGAAATATTAGTAGTGTCAGATGAAAACAGTGCCTTAAGAGGCCAACCTGAGGGCATGATCACTTATTACGATTTATTACTAAAGCATGCCTTTGGTAATTATCGTGACTTACTCGAAGATGTGACGCTTTCGCCTATTATGGGGACTTATTTAAGCCATTTGGGTAACGAAAAAGCAGACGATACACTTAATATTCGCCCAGACGAAAATTACGCACGTGAAGTAATGCAGTTATTTACTATTGGCCTTGAAGAGCTAAACCTAGATGGCAGCGCCAAGCTTGATGCACAAGGTAATACCATTGCCACTTACGGACAGTCAGAAATAGAGGGTTTTGCACGCGTATTTACAGGTTGGACGTTTGCCGATAGTGAAACATTTAAGCGCAAAAGTCGTGATTATATTAAGCCAATGGAAGCATTTGACGAGTACCATTCTAGTAAACAAAAAACCTTACTAAACGGTGAGGTTATACCACAAGGTTATGTAGCAGAAGAGTCATTGCAAATAGCGCTTGATAACTTATTTAACCATCAAAATGTTGCGCCGTTTATTAGCAAGCAGCTTATTCAGCGATTAATTACCTCAAACCCAACACCCCAATACGTTGAGCGAGCAGCTAATGTATTTATTGATAACGGCGCTGGTGTACGCGGCGATTTAGCGGCTGTAGTAAAGGCTATATATTTAGATGATGAAGCGCGGCATTTTGGCTCAGTGCTTAATTACCAAGGTAAAATTAAAGAGCCTATTTTAAAAACTGTACAGTTTTGGCGAAATCTAGATGCTAAATCGCCAGCGGGTTATTATAAAACATGGAATTTAATAAATAACTACGGGCAAGGGCCCATGCAGTCGGCTTCGGTATTTAACTTTTTTAGGCCTGATTATCAAACCGCAGCTTTGCGAAATGAAGGTATTGTTGCGCCAGAATTACAAATAGCAAACGATGCAACACTGATTGGCACCATGAACGCGCTTTACGCAAGTTTAGTGTGGAGTACCGCTGAAGCGCACAGTGATTTAAATTCAAATGGTATTTATGTTTATATTCAAGACGACATGAATGTTTTAGAGAAACACGGTGTTAGCGCGCTATTAACTCAGTACAACACGCTATATTTTGCAGGCGCAATGAGCAGTGACACACGCCAAGCATTACTTGATTTAGATGCCTATTTTAATGAAGAGCAATACCGTGAACGGGTTTCGTATTTATTATATATGATTGCTATTTCACCTGAATTTAACGTGCAGTATTAGGATCGCATAATGAGCATTAATAGAAGAGAGTTTTTGTCGTTATGTGTAAAAGGAAGCGTATCGGCTGCCGCGTTAACGAGCCTGCAATTACAAGCATTAACTGGAGCGACTAATGCTGTTGAGCTAGGTGATTACAAAGCATTAGTGTGTGTGTATTTATACGGGGGGAATGATTCGTTAAATATGCTCGTTCCGCTTGAAGGCGAGCAACGTAGTGTTTACGAGCAAAGTAGGCAGAACCTAGCGGTAGAGAGCCCACTTGAGTTAAGTATTAAAAGCCAGTTTGCCGGTGGAGTCGGTATTCATCCCTCACTTGAACCTATACAAAATGTGTTTGAATCTCAAAATTTAGCATTTATAGGTGGGGTAGGTACTTTACTCGCTCCCACAACATTGAGTGACTATAAAAATAAAACAATAGGTTTGCCTAAGCATTTGTTTTCGCATAACGATCAGCAAGCTGCGTGGATGTATGGTCGAGAAAAACAATCACTTAATAGCGGGTGGGGCGCACGACTTTTAGAACGTTTAGAGCTACAAGATGAGTTTGCAGCTAATGTATCACTCGACGGTACTAATTTATGGCAAACGGGAAGTGCTAGCAATGCATTTGCGCTTAACAAAAGTGGCATTAGTAGTATTAACGCGTTTGGTGGGTATCAACCTCGTAGCGAGCACGTAACTTCTATTATGAACCGCTTACTAGGTAATACGAGCCATCCGTTAAGTACAGCTTATGCCAATGGCTTAACAAGTGCGATAAATAACACTCAAGCAATGAACAGCGCGTTAGAAAGCGCGCCTGCACTTATTACCCCATTTAGCGATAATAGCCTTAGTGAGCAATTTGCAGCAGTCGCTAAAACAATTAGCGTACAGGCAAAATTGAGCACTCAGCGCCAAGTGTTTTTTGTTTCTATGGGGGGGTATGATACGCACGATAACCAATTAACAACGCACCCTGCTTTATTAAATACGTTAGCTCAAGGGTTAAGTGAATTTGATAGCGCGATGAAAGAGCTTGATATGGCAGATAAAGTGACTGCGTTTACTATGTCTGATTTTGGTCGCACGTTGACCTCAAATGGCGATGGCACTGACCATGGTTGGGCAGGAAACCAAATAGTAATGGGCGGCGCAGTAAAAGGCGGCAATATATATGGCGAGCTACTAACTCAACATTTGGATGGCCCACAAGATACCGGTGGCGGGCGTTTAATTCCAAGTGTTGCTAATGAGCAGTACTTTGCCACATTGGCTCAGTGGTTTGGTGTGCCAAGCTCTGAGCTTGTTGATATTTTTCCAAACTTGAGTAACTTTGATCACACAACATTGGACTTTTTTGTGTAATTAGTCGCTAATAGTAATCTAAAAGCACTTGTTAGTAGTATAAGCTACTGGTTAATAGTGCTTATCTGTTTTAATAATAAAAATCACACACAATATAGGAATCATAAAATGAAAATTTTAGTGAGCTTAGTTAGTTTAATCGCTTTTTTACTCGTCATACTGCCAGGGCCTTTGTATAAATTTGGTATTGTAGAATTAGGCGTTGCGTTTGCGGGCTTTAAATATGGCGTTTATGCTGGTGGCGCTGCATTGGTGCTACTTATAGTACAAGCGTTATTTATGCGTAAAACGTTAACGCTAAGCAGTGGAGTTATTGCACTTGTATTTTCGGTTGTGGCTATTGCTATGCCACTTAATATGATGAACAAGGCTGAAGGCGTACCGGCAATTCATGACATTTCAACTGATTTAGTTAATCCACCAAAATTTGTAGCAATCGCACCACTACGTGCAAATGCATCTAACCCAGTAGAATACGCGGGTGAAGAAACGGCAGTACAGCAACGCAAAGCATACCCTGAGCTGGTAACTTTAAGCTTTGCACAATCTAAAGCCGATTTAATGACAGCAAGCGAACAAGCAGTTAAAAATCTTGGCTTTGCAGTGGTAAGTGCAAATACGGCTACAGGTATTGTGGAAGCTACCGATACAACAACGTGGTTTGGTTTTAAAGACGATGTGGTAATTCGTATTAAAGATGAAGGCAGCCAACGTTTTGTTGATATTCGTAGTAAGTCGCGAGTAGGGCGTAGTGATTTAGGAAAAAATGCAGAGCGCATTCATTCAATTATTAATGAATTAAACAGCTTACTTGCAAAATAATTAAATTTAGCTCCCTAGCCCTAACGATTAAGCCCAAACACTGTTTGGGCTTTTTTTGTGCCTATTTTATATTGTCAGGTTCTATTCACAGGCTATGCACTATGCTGTTGATGATTTAAATTTTTAACCACTATGGAGTTATTATGAAAACAGTAGGATATGCAGCAAAAAGCCAAGGTTCTGAATTGACAGAATTTTCTTTTGAGCGCCGCGATTTACGAAATAACGATGTAGAAATTGAAATTTTATACTGTGGTGTGTGCCATTCAGATTTACACGCCGTGCGAAACGATTGGGGTGGCAGTGACTATCCATTAGTGCCTGGGCACGAAATTGTTGGTAAAGTTATGTCGGTAGGTAGCGACGTTAAAAAGTATAAGCAAGGCGACACGGTTGCTGTTGGTTGTATGGTTGATTCGTGCCAAAGCTGCGACCAATGTGATAACGACGAAGAGCAATTTTGCCGCGAAGGCATGATTGGTACTTACGCAGGTAAAGACCGCATTAGTGGTGAAATGACCCAAGGTGGGTATTCTAAACATGTTGTTGTACGCGAAGAATTCGTACTTTCCGTGCCAGAAAATTTAGACCTTTCTCGCGTAGCACCGCTACTTTGTGCAGGTATTACTACTTACTCGCCACTTCATAAATGGGGCGTAAAAAAAGGTAGCCGTGTTGGTGTTGTTGGTCTAGGCGGACTTGGCCACATGGCTGTTAAAAATGCAGTTGCAATGGGCGCAAGCGTTACGGTAATTGGCCGTAGTGAGTCTAAAAAAGATGATGCGGTTAAATTGGGTGCTCAGCACTACTTAGTGTCATCTAATGATGACGAAATGAAAGACTCGCAATCTGCCTTTGACGTCATTATAGATACGGTACCTGTAAAACATGATTTATCTATTTACACACCGCTACTTGATGTAGATGGTACTTTAGTTATTGTAGGCCAAGTTGGTCCTGTAGATGAGCTAAGCACGGTGCCATTATTAATGGGTCGTCGTCGTATTGCAGGCTCACTTATTGGTGGTATTGCACAGACGCAACAAATGCTCGATTTTTGTGGTGAAAATAACGTGCTACCTGAGTGCGAAATGATCAACATAGACGAAATTAACACTGCATACGAGCGTATGGAAAAGTCTGACGTACGATACCGCTTTGTTATTGATATGGCATCGTTAAACGCTTAATTTACTAGGTAAATTAAAAATAAAAGAGCCGCTAATTAGCGGCTCTTTTTGTATTTTAAATTAATCTGAACTCAAGTTAATTAGTGGCTTGCGCTGTTGGTTGCTGTTTATTTAGTTGTAAGTAACTTAGTAGCCACATACCCAAACCACCTAAAAATAATGCAGCTGCTACGTAACCTGTTTGATTAGGTGCAGCACCCTGTGCTATTGCAATTCCACCGACCCAAGGGCCTATAGCATTGGCAGTATTAAATGCGCACTGTACTAAGGCACCAATCATAGCGTGGCCTTCGGGTGCAACGTCCATTAAAAGCGTTTGAATCAGCGTAGCCAAGCCCACACTGCATCCAATAAAGAAAATTACTGCATAAAGAGCCCAAATATTATGGCTTGCCGTTACATAAGCAAAGGCAAATACAATGGTACATACAAGCGCAATGCCAGTCGTTTTAATTGCTGATTTATCGGCTGCTTTACCCAGTACATAGTTACCGAGCGTACAACCAATACCAAACATTACCATTGCGATAGAAATAGTATACGGAGCTGTTTTTGTTACCACTAAGATGGTGTCGGCAATGTAAGTATAAATACAAAACACCCCGCCAAAGCCAATAATTACAATACCCAAAATAGACCAAACCAGTTTATTTTTAAGTACGCCAAACTCGTTTAGTAAGTTAGAAGGCTTAGCGTTATCTATGTTTGGAACTACTTTGTAAACAAAAATAAAAGCAATAAATGCAAGCACTGCAGCGCCGGCTAAACAATACCGCCAACTAAGGTTTTGACCCACAAGTGTTACAACAGGCACACCAACAATAGTAGCCACAGTTAAACCCATAAACACCTTAGACATAAAGCTAGCACGCTTACCTTTTGGGGCAATATCCGATGCTAATAAAATAGCCGCGCCAAAATATGCACCATGAGGTAAACCACTTAAAAATCTAAATATTACAAGCTGCTCAAGCGACGTTGCCATCGCGCTTAATCCGTTTGAGACAAACATTAAGCTTATAAATATGAGCAATGCTTTGCGCTTTCTCATATTAGCAGTGGTAAGCATTAAAATAGGCGCACCCACTACAACACCAATGGCGTAAGCACTAATTGCGTAACCACTTTGTGAGGGCGTTGAGCCAAATGTTTCGCTAATTAGTGGCAGCATAGGCATCATCGAAAACTCAGATAATCCTAAAATAAATGTGCCAAGCGCTAATACGAGTAAAATAGCAGTTCTGTTTAGTTGACTAGATGCCGACGTTACATCTGATGTCATAGATGATCCCTTAGGTTTAATTTAAAAATGAAATTGCACAATGAATCCTGAATAGGAAATATCATGTGTATGCTTAAATTTGGTGTGAGAGGGTAGTCAGTGAGAACGTTATTTTAATTTAAAAAAAGTACAGAGTCATGCATAAATTAGTGTTTTTGTTAGGTTTTTAAAATGTTAATTAGAAGAAAATACTACTTAACATTCATAAAATAAAAAAACTATTTATAAAGCAGGCGTCTACAGGGTATTAAATATTAGCCGAAAGGTTATTTAAAGCTTATATTTACAGTACAGCTACATATTGATATCACATTAATTTGCTAATTTTTGTACTAATTTACTCCTTAAGGTTTTTATATGTTTGGTATTTCTAAAAGAAACGCAAAAATTGAAGAAATGGAGCTTCAATTAATTCAAAAGCAATCTATTTTATCGGCAATTAATAAGCACGTTGCTTATATAGAGTTTACACCTGATGGAATAATATTAGACGCAAACCAGTTGTTTTTAAAAACGATTGGGTATAGCAAAGAGAAAATAATTGGTAAGCATCATCGTATGTTTTGCGAACCTGAATATGCAAAGTCAAACGAATATAGTCAATTTTGGCAAGCATTAAAAACAGGGAATTCTAAAGCAGGCTCGTTTTTAAGGTACAAAGCTAATGGCGATAAGCTTTGGCTTGAGGCAACTTACTTTCCTGTAGAAGAGCGCGGCGTAGTCACCAAAGTTATTAAAATAGCCTCTGATATTACGACCAGTTACATACAAAGAAAAGCGCAAGAAGCTATTGCAAATGCACTCGACAAAGCCTTGGCTACAATAGAGTTTACCCCAGAGGGTAATATTTTAAAGGCGAACCAAAACTTTTTAGCAACAATAGGTTATAGCTTAAAAGACATTGTAGGCAAGCATCATAAAATGTTTTGTACTAAAGTGTTTTATGAGAAAAACCCACGCTTTTGGAGTGAATTAGCGCTGGGGCAGTTTAAGTCAGGAAAATTTAAACGTATTGCCGCCGACGGTTCAGAAATTTGGTTAGAAGCAACTTATAACCCAATTTTAGATAGCAAAGGTAATGTAATTAAAATAATTAAGTTTGCATCAAATATTACCGATCGAATTAATAATAACAGTGCAGTGACAGAAGCCGCTGCAATAGCACATGAATCGGCGGTAGCTACTGCTACAACCGCTAAAAAAGGCTCTGAAATACTACAAAGCTCTATAGCGAACTCCGACGCCATTGTAAGCCAAGTACTTAAATCGGTAGATTTAATAAAAAATCTTAATGAACAGTCTGCGGTCATAGGTTCCATTGTTTCGACAATTAGCAGCATTGCGGATCAAACTAATTTACTGGCACTTAATGCCGCAATAGAAGCAGCGCGTGCTGGTGATTATGGTCGAGGTTTTGCTGTAGTAGCTGATGAAGTAAGGCAGCTTGCAGCCAGTACGAGTCGATCTACTAATGAAATAGCAAGTGTTGTTAAAAATAACCAAGAGCTCACTAATGATATATCAAAGCAAATAACGTCAGTTTCAGACTCATCAAAACAAGGAAGAGAGCTTATTGCTAATGTGTCTGAGGTTATTAAAGAGATTGAACGTGGAGCCGATATTGTTTCTCAAACGGTAGCTAAGTTAAATACTTAGTTAATTGCATGTTCCTATGTTTAAAGCTGCCTTCTTATGTGCTCAAGCACACCTAACAACATTTTAAATTGATAAAGTGCGACAATATGTCGCGCTTTTGCTTTTGCAACTCACACTATAATTAAGCCAATTTTTACAGTGGCATAAATTAACAATGGTTTATAAAAGCAAAACTCAAAAAACATATTTACTAACTCCTGTCGCACTTTTTATTAGCGGTGTGCTATCTCCTTTTGCATTTGCCGACGATACGCCTTTAGAAGTGATTGAAGTACACGGAAATGCTCAAAATAAGCATTTAGCACTTGGTTCGTCAGAATCGTTATTAAGTGATTTAGGTGTCGACTTTTCAGCAGCGGGCGGCGTATCTAACTTACCTATTTTAAATGGTTTAATGGGCGACAGAGTTAAAGTGTTAGTTGATGGTGCAGATGTAACCGCTGCATGCGCTAATCATATGAACCCGCCACTTTCGTATATCTCGGCTAATCAAATTACGTCTTACAATGTGGTTGCAGGCGTGTCGCCAGTAAGCGCGGGCGGCGATAATATTGCCGGTGTAATAAGCGTTAATTCTATTTCACCACAGTATAGCGATAGCAATGAATTAGGTTGGCACTCAGGTTATGTGTCAGCAAAGTACAGTAGCGTTGATAACGGACGTAAACTTGGCGTTGGTGCACGTTTAGCAAGTGACACGTTTAGCCTTAATTATCAGGGTTCGTTTAGTGACGCAGATAGTTATGAGGACGGTAACAGCGATGTAGTATTAGATACATTGTATCGAGCACAAAATCATAGTTTAACCGCAGCTATGCGCGATGATAAACAGCAATTAGTTATAAAGCTAACGCATCAAAAAATCCCGTATCAGGGATTTGCAAATCAGTATATGGATATGACCGATAACACCAGTTACGGTGCAATAGCTCAATACAAACGCTCCTTTGAAAACAGCGAGCTTGAAGGGCAAATTAACTGGCATAGCGTAAAGCACGAAATGGGTTTTTTCAGTGAAGAAAAAATAGGCATGATGCGAATGAAAACCGATGCACAAGATATAAGTACGCAGCTTAAATGGCGTATTGCGCTTGATAAAAACAGCAGTATTTTACTCGGTCAAGAATATTATAATTACAGCATTGATGATTGGTGGCCAGGTATTGAAGGCTCAACCATGATGGGACCAGACGATTACGTAAATATAAATAACGGTAAACGAGAGCGAATAGCGGCATTTGCAGAATTTGAGAGCCAAATAAATACAAAATTATGGTTAAACGCAGGCGTACGTATTGAAAGTATTAATACCCATGTTGGAGAGGTTCAATCTTACAACGATGACATGAGTATGACGGATATGGACGATATGAGTAGTATAGAAAGTATGACCATGAGCGATACGTCTACAGATAATACCATCGCTGCTGAGAATTTTAATGCTGGCGACAGAGATAAAACCGACACTATAGTTGATGCTAACTTATTAATTAACTACCAAATAACAAATTATGATGAGCTGCAATTTGGTCTTGCCCGTAAAAACCGAGCGCCTAATTTATACGAGCGATACAGTTGGGGTGTAAGCACCATGGCAACCACCATGATTGGTTGGTATGGCGATGGTAATGGTTATATTGGTAACCCTGATTTAGACGTTGAAACAGCGCATACAATAAGTGCTACTTATATTAAATCGGCTAAAGATGACCGTTGGCGGTTAAGCACCAATGTTTGGTATACAGATGTGAGTGACTATATTGATGCTGATATTGTAAGAAGCTTCAATAGTTATGATTTAGACAATACAGCGCGTAACATTTTTCAGTTTACTAATGTAGATGCTATTTTGTATGGTGCAAAAATAGATTTAACAGCCAACATTTATGAATCTAAGCAATTAGGTAACTGGCAGTTACACGCTAATGTTACTAATACGAGAGGCAAGCGCGACGATACTAACCAGCCGCTTTATCAAATTAAACCACTGCAAACCCAGCTAGGTATTAGCCAGCAAATAGGTCGATTTGAAAACGCATTATCTTGGCAATGGGTAGATACTAAAAGCCGAGTAGATAATAATCGTTTTGAAAACCAAACAGACAGCTACAGCCTGGTTAATTTAAGCTCTAAAGCAACATGGGATTCATTAACGCTAAGCGCAGAAGTGAGTAATGTGTTTGATGAATACTACCAACTCCCGCTAGGAGGTGTAAGTATTGCGGCACTTAAACAAGATAGCAGCAACGGGTTTGAACAACTTGCTGGGCAGGGTCGTTCATTTAATGTAAGCGTTAGTTACGCGTTTTAATTAACCTCATATTCAAATTTAAAATAAAGCAAAAGCCATAACCACGTTATGGCTTTTTTTGCGCTTTAATAATTAAGCCGTAAACTTATTTTAATGAAATGTTTGTATGCAAAAAGCGTTCTATTAAGCACGCTTGTATTAATTTTACAGCGTTATTTTAAGGCAATGCAGTAAAAAGCAGTAACTTGTTCATCACCCAATGATTAGGAAATACAGTGTTTAAGCAATTTAAAAATAAAGTGATGGGTGCGCCAACAGCTATGGCCGGTTTAGCTTTGGGTATTGCTAGTATGGGATGGACATGGGAAAACGTTTTTAATTTAAACTCCCAAGGGCAATTTTTGGGAGCGGTACTAGCTGGCGTATTAGTTTTACTTTTGGCTGCTAAGTTTTTACTACACCCTCATTTATTAAAAGCCGATTTAGCACACCCAGTTGCAGGAAGTGTGATCCCTACATTTGCAATGGCTAATCTTGTTATTTCAAACTCAGTTGGGCAATTTAATTCATTAGCTGGCGACATTATGTGGGTTTTAGCTTTTGTGTTGCATCTCACATTTTTGGTGAGTTTTTTATACCAGCGAGCAAAAAAGTTTAACTTTGAGGACATGGCGCCCAGCTGGTTTGTGCCGCCAGTGGGGATAATTATTGCAGATGTTACTTTTTCGGGAAATCCGACATTAGCGTGGTTAGCTTATAGCGCACTGGTGATTGGTATATCAACGTACAGTATTATTCTGCCAATTATGTTTTATCGCTTTTTATTAGCATTAAAAAGTGACTACGAAATACAGCCAACACTTGCCATTTTAGCTGCGCCTGCCAGTTTAACATTAGCTGGGTATTTTCATATTGTAGCTAATCCATCACTCTTTATAGTGGGGGCATTATTTATATTAGCGATAATAAAAACACTGATTGTTTATGTGTTATTTATAAAGTTATTACGCAGGCCTTTTACGCCGAGCTACGCTGCTTTTACATTTCCAATGGTTATTGGGGCAACTGCATTATTTAAAATGAAAGACTGGATGCAAAGTATAAACCTCGCAATACCATATGTAGATGCAGTTAGTTACTTAGCTACGTTTGAACTTATAGTTGCCACGGCAGTGGTATGTTTTGTAAGTGGTCGGTACTTTTGCCACTTTAAACTATCAAAGGAACAGGTAACGTAGAGTTACTCTTGGATTACCTCTGGCTCATTACTTTCTTGTTCAGCTAGCTTTTCGCGCTCAGCTTTTGACACATAACCAGGTTTGTTGCTTTTATGTAGTTTAGCGTTAGTGCGTTTATCTTTCTTTTGAAATTTAGTGACGATTTTTTTACGACGGTTCACAATTAAATACCCTGTTAATTTTAAGTCGCGCATTATACAGCCATACTCATAAAAGCTGCTATATAAATATTTAACATGAACTCTGGGTAAGAGATTTACCAGCGTATTGAACTATAGTGATATTTAAATTTATTTTCTCTAGCCAGAGATTTTCAGTGAAAACAAGGCGAACTTACGCGTCAATAGCTGGCCTATTGCAAGTAAATTCAACGCAGTTAGCGCTGAAAATAACTGCTTGAGATAGATTTATTATCCAGAGTTCAGGTTATTTACCTTAAGTTACCTGTGTGTTTAGCGTGAAGAGCTATAAGTAAGCGCTTCATAGCGTTATAATTACCGCTCTTAGTTATTAATTAAATGGGAATTGTTTTGAAAAAGTTAGCTTTAGCCAGTATTGCTTTATTTGCGTTTGGTGCTCATGCGCAGTTAAATAAAAATATTGATAGCGTTGCCGATTACGCAGTAAATACCTACCAAAATGCTCAAATACACACACTAACTAACTTAGTGGCTTTTCCGACCGTTAATAAAAGCGACATTACAGCCCCTCAAAATCCCGATTTTATTGGCTTTAAAGCACTGTTAAAAATGAAAGCCGCAGAGCTTGGTTTTGACTACCAAGATTTAGGTTACACCGTTTTAATTGGAATGGGCGAGCAAAGCGAAAAAGTAACGGTAGTAACCCACGGCGACGTGCAACCTGCTAATGCTAGCAAATGGAAACAAAGTCCTTTTATTATTGATACATCTGAACCGGGTAAATTAGTTGGTCGTGGTACGGAAGACGATAAAGGTGCAATAGCGACAGCGCTTTACGCCATGAAGGCAATTAAAGATAAAGGCATAACGCTTAATAACCGTATTGAGCTTATGATTTACCTTGCTGAGGAGTCTGATTGGGGTCCGCTTACTCAATTTATGAAAACGTATGAACAACCAAAATATGCAGTAACGATTGATGCATCATACCCTGTAGTGGTTGCCGAGAAAGGCTGGAGCTTAATTGCTCCTACCTTTAATGCAACATCACCACAAACGGGTTTATATGTAAAGGATGTAACTGGCGGTGCGTTTAGAAGCCAAATTCCAGAAGACGCCAGCTTAGTACTTCACAATGCAGACGCTGCACTTATTAATACATTAAAAGCAAAAGCCAAAACATTAAATAAAGTTGAGTTTAACTTTAGTGAAAAAAGTAATGGTTTAGCAATAAGCGTTAAAGGTATGTCGGCGCATTCATCTGAGCCGGAGTCGGGTATAAATGCGATTGCGTATTTAGCTGAGTTATTTAAAGGCGTGGAGCTTGAAAATAACAGTGACGGCGAGCTAATCGACTTTGTGAATCAGTTAATTGGTTTAGACATTCACGGTAAACAGTTTGGCGAAATAGCTTACAAACACGACTTTATGGGTCCGATGACAGTGGCACCAACCGTTATTGAGCGCGATGGTAATGCGCTAACACTTGCTGTAAATGCACGTCGCCCTATGGGTAAAGACGAAGCTGTATTACAAAAGCAAATTGATGATGCGCTAGCTAATTGGCAAGCCACTAACAATGTAACGCTTGCCAACATAGAAACAATTATTGGCACACCTATGCTGCTTGATAGCGCGCCGCATGCGCAAAAGCTGCTTGATATTTTTAAGCATTTTACGGGCGACGAAAAAGCTGACTTTGTATCAATAGGTGGTGGCACTAACGCCAAGCTGTTTGATAACGCGGTATCGTTTGGTCCTTCAATGCCAGGTAAACGCTACACAGGTCATTCAGAGCATGAATTTATGACCATTGAGCAACTTGAGCTTAATTTGCGTATGTACACAGCGATGATGATAGAGCTAGGTAATATGTAACCTAAAGTTGTTTAGAAAAAGCCGCCTTGTTTAACTGAACTGACCCAGCAAGGCGGCTTTTTTTTGTTTATTAAAATTGGGCTACAAAGCTAAGATTATATACATCATAGTTATCATTATCAGTGTAATTAGCTGTGAAGTAGTAGCTATCATTAATAAAGTACTTACCTTCAATAACTAAATCAGAGTCGTTTGAGCCAATACCGACTGCAACATGTTTATTAAAGTAATAGTTTGCGAGCACATTAAAAACTGAGTCGTCGCCAACATCTAGGTAGTCAACATTTATAGCAAAATAGCTGTCATCGTAAAGATGGGCAAAGTAACGTGATGATAGATCCCATGACTCTGTTTCATCATCTGTTTCAACAGTAAAACCAATGTAGTCGGTGTCATTAATTTCATGATTATATTGAGCTTTAAATAAATAAACTGTATCGCTATATTCATAATCTAACATACGAACAGATACTTTTAGTGAATCAGCAAATAAGTAACCTAAACCAAGTGAATAGTTGTCGGCATCACCAATATTAGGTAGTTCAAAAGTTGCAAAAGCATTGCCGTAAAAGCCTTCTCCAAAAATACCTTTTCCACTATAACCATCTGAATTAAAGTAATTTAAGCCTATATTACTATCTGTATCCAAGTAGCCATAATCATCCCACACACCTGAGTTTTGCTGTTCCTCAAAGTAATAGTGAGTTGATAACCCGTACACATCATCACTGTAATAATCAGAATCAATTTTTGCGTAGTTTATAGAGTTAAACCATTGTTTTGATTTTGACTGCTCGACGTTTGCAGACGCTGTACAGCTAAGTGCGAGTAAAGTGAGTGGCATTAAAAAGCGCATAAGTATCCCTTCTTATAATTAAGTAAATTTGTTACTAGAATGGGTATTATATTTATGAGGTTTTATAAGGCAATTAAATGATTGTAATAAAGTGTTTGGGTATTGTAGATTTTCCTAATTAAAAACGTAGGTTACCTCAGGCAAGTTTTCAAAGCTTGGTTTGGCAAATAAATACCCTTGCATAAGCTCAACACCTGCGTTTTTAAGCCATGTATATTCTTCTACTGTTTCAATCCCTTCAGCCAGTGCGATAATATTTAAATCGCGAAACATATTTAAGCAATGAGTTACTATTAATTGGCGTTTTTTGTCGTTGCTTATATCGCGTATTAGCGCCATATCCAGCTTGATAATATCTGTTTGAAAGTCAGCCAGTAGATTTAAACCAGAATAACCTGCACCAAAGTCATCAGTGGCGGTTTTAAATCCGAGAGACTGATAGTAATCAACAACGCGTTTAATGTGTGCGGTGTCTTCTATTTTTTCTACTTCAGTAAATTCAAACATAATATTTTGAATTGGGAAGTTATACTTTTTTGCAGCTTCTAGTGTGGTGCGTATACATCGCTCTGGTTTATAAATAGCATTAGGTAAAAAGTTAATGCTTAGCATTGATGTTATGCCCAGCTTTGAGGCAAGTTTAATGGCTTTAATACGACAAAGTTGATCAAATGTATAACGGTTGTCTTCATTCACCTTTGAAATAATAGAATAAGCAGACTCTTCATTTAAACCTCTAACCAGTGCCTCATAGCCATAAATAAGGTTAGTTTTACAGTTTATAATCGGTTGAAAAGCCATTGAAAAATCAAATTCGAGTTCGTTTGCGTCAGCACAGTTGTTACATGTCACTTTTTCGCAATTTTTTGATTTTTCGCTCATTTAGGTCATCCTTTTATGTTTATTTGTTTAGGTTAGTTGAGATTAGATTCTAACACAAATAGATTAAAGTATTGTTTTTTATGTTTTTATACATAATAAATAACTATGTAATTAAATGAAAAGTGATGACTAATGTCAGATCACTTAGTGACATTTAGCAGGTGTGTACGTTGCTTATTAAAACAATAATAGCGACATACATTACTTGGAGAATATAAATGAGCAATACAGTGACATTAGGCAAAAAAATTAAAGGATATTTACTTATTTTAACTTTGCTAAGCGTTATAAATTTGCTAACTTCGCCTAGCTATATATGGGTAGTATGGCCAGCAATTGGGATGGGAATAGGGCTTGTAGTAAGTACTTTGAGTTGGAATAAACCTAGGGCGTGTTGATTTTTGTGGATTGAAATTTGTTCAATCTAGGGGCGATTTAATCGCGGCGTGAGGTTTGTAACCTAGTGGGCTCGATAACTGCTCCTGCGTTATTCTACTGGCTTACATCCATGTAAGAATAAGTAAAAACCGAGCAACAAAGAGTCAATCGTCCCTAGAAAGAACCCAAAGGGCAGCGCATGTTTGGCATCTATGCTGCGTTATCGCCTATTAATGGGGAATAACCACACAACATAGGCTCTGCCTTGCCTAAATACCAAACACACTGCTGCAAATTCAACCACCAAATAACAACACGCCCTAGAGATATTTCTTTATAATAAGCAAGCCAAGTAATTACTTACTTGGCTTTTTTAGTAAGGAACTGTCTAAATAGTTAAGTCTAAATAGTTAAGTCTAAATATTTAAAATGCTGATTGAAGTGTCGCATCTAGTGATATTTCGGTATTTAAGAGTTTTGAAATAGGGCAGCTCTTTTTGGTTTGCTCACATAAGGCTTGAAACTGCTCGTTTTGAATATCATCAATACGCGCTTTTACCTCAAGGGCAATATGCGTTACCGAAAAGCCATCATCTACTTCATCAAGGCTTACGGTGGCTTTAGTATCAATTTTATCTGCTGTAAAACCTGCATCACCTAATGCAAGCGAAAGCGCCATACTAAAACATGCACTGTGCGCCGCACCTACTAATTCTTCAGGATTTGAGCCTGCCTCATCTTCAAAGCGAGTATTAAAGCCATAAGGTTGTTTATTAAGCGCACCACTTTGAGTTGAAATGCTACCTTTGCCTGTTTTAATATCGCCAGACCATGTTGAGCTTGCCGTCTTTTTAATCGTCGTCATCATCTTCTCCTTGCTTGATTGTAAGCTTTTCAGGTTAGCTAAGCGTTATTTACAAAATAAGCTTACATAAAGCCTTAAAAGCAATAATTACTGATGATGTTGCAAAATAGACGCCAGTTAATTGTTATCTCTGTTTATTTCGCTTACAGCGCTCTGAACAGTAAATAACGTTATCCCAGTCGCGTTGCCATTTTTTACGCCAAGTAAAAGGTTTATTGCAAGTGGGGCATATTTTTTGAGGTAAGTTTAGTTTTTTGTGCGCCATACTTACTTAGTCTCACAATTACTTTTAGTATCCGTTTTATTTTTTGCTTGGCTTGTTTTTGGTGTAATTGCTACGTGCCTTCTAAGAATCCTCCCTATGGCGCTTTTAACATCGGCTCGCTCACGATATTGCCATAAGCGCTCGCGTGCTTCTTTTGAGGCCGCTGTTAAATCAAGTATGGGTTCGGGATAATCCTCCCCTAACTTAAAGTCGTTAAAGAGTGCTTCCATCGCAGTTTGCTCCCAAGGTTGATGTAAATATTCAATAGGGAGTTTTTCAAGCTCGGGGCACCACTTTTTAATAAACGAACCTGTTGGGTCTTGATCTTCTGATTGTTTAATTGGATTGTAGTGCCTAATGGTATTAATGCCTGTTACCGAGGCTTGCATTTGAATTTGCGGGTAGTGAATCCCTGGTTCAAAATCTAAAAAGTAATTAGCGAGCGGAAAGCTTGCTTGCTGCCAGCTTATATTTAAATGATGCGTTACAAAACTTACAAGCATGGCGCGCATTCTAAAGTTTATGTAACCGGTGGCTTTTAAGCAGCGCATGCAAGCGTCAATAATGGGAATACCTGTTTGACCTTGCGCCCAGCGTTCAATATCGTTTTTAACATGTTCATCATCGCGATACGGAAATACGTGATAACCCGGATTAAGGGCTAAAAACTCCATAGAACATTCGCTCTCAAACTTTTGCATAAAGTGGCAGTGCCAATGCAAGCGCGATACAAACGCAGCAAGCGGGCGCTTCCAGCCTCTTTTATCAGGGTGTTTTGAATGATATTCATCAATGGCCATTTGATACACTTGCCTAAGGCTAATGTTCCCCCATGCTAGGTACGGCGAAAGTCGGGAGCAATGTGTTTGGCTTAAACTTGGGCTCGATATTCCTTTTTGATAACCTTTACCGCGCTCGGCAAAAAAGCTCTGCATTACAGTTCGCGCATGCAGCGGGCCACCTTGTTGAAAGCTGTCGTGATCTTGCGTGTAAGCGCTTGGTAGCTCAGGTGTTTGGTAGTTATTGAGGGTAATTGTTTTTATACTCTTCCAATTAGGAACAGCAATAGGTGCTTGCATTGTTTGCTGCCAGCGTTCGTTCCAATTATTACGATTTTTTTTGCCGCGAATAACCGCGCCTGTTTGCGACTCTTGCCAGTTAATGTGGTTATGCTGGCACCAGATTTTAATAGCTTTATCGCGCTCAAAGGTATTGTTTAAACCTATTTCTTGATGGCTAAAAATATTAACTATTTCAAACTGTGCCTTTAACGATTCAAGTAAATCGTTCATATTTAAATTAAAGATATAAACACAGGCGTTAAAACGCGCTAGCTGATTATTTAACTCAACTATTGATTGATACACAAAGCGCCAGTGCCGCTCATTGTAGTGTGCATCTTCGAGCAATAATGGCTCAAAGTTATAAAGTAATAGGGTAGGTAAGCCATTACTGAATGCATTTTTTAATGGTTGATGATCGCTAAGACGCAAATCACGTTTAAACCACACGATGTTTATTTTCATATAATTTGT
The DNA here is from genome assembly GCF_000497875.1 of Pseudoalteromonas sp. S8-8. Classification (NCBI taxonomy): domain Bacteria; kingdom Pseudomonadati; phylum Pseudomonadota; class Gammaproteobacteria; order Alteromonadales; family Pseudoalteromonadaceae; genus Pseudoalteromonas; species Pseudoalteromonas sp. S8-8. The sequence goes on along the minus strand of NZ_AUTR01000003.1, from coordinate 15,192 downwards.
TTATTGCTTTAAATAGAGATAAAAATTAGCTTGTTATTTAACTGAGTGAGCCAAACCTATACGTAACTAACTTGAATTAAGATTTAGTTTTAATGTATTAAAAGGAAAAGTATGTTTTTAGATTTAACTGTAAATAAAGAGCTTAATGTTTATTCGTATTTAGTTGGCGGGATCAGCCCTCGTCCAATTGCATGGATAAGTACATTAAGTAGCGACGGTGTGGCTAATATTGCTCCTTACTCATTTTTTACAGTAGCGAGTTGTAACCCACCAGTATTGAGTGTGACGCAAGTAAATCCACGTGATAAGCCAAGTAAAGATACATTAATTAACTTATTAGCGACTAAAGAATGTGTGATTAATATTGTGAGTCATGAGCAGGTTGAAAAAATGAATCAAAGCTGTGCTAATTACCCTAGTGATGTTAGTGAGTTTGATGCTGCAAATATAACTAAAATTGATAGCCAAATGGTCGCAGTGCCGAGTGTTGCTGATTCAAAAGTACGCTATGAGTGTAAGCTACGTGAAGTTATTACTATTTCAAGCGAGCCTGGCGGCGGACAAATGATGTTGTTAGACATAGTGGGTATTTGTGTTGACGATGAGATGTTTGTTGACGGTTATATTGACCCAACACTTTTAGATGCGGTAGGTAGAATGGGTGGGGATTACTATGCAACCACTAAAGACAAATTTGTACTTAAACGACCACAAATCTAGTTTTATGTTTATTCTTCCTTAGTTTGTGCACATTGTTTGCACTTTTACTTGTTAACTTTGTTTTATTAAACGTTAAAGTAAAGGTTCAAGCATTGAAAACACTTCTTAAAACAAAAGCCTCTAATGTAACTAAGTTATTTGCGTTAAGTGCGCTTTGTATCGCTTTAAGCGCATGTAACAGCGATTCTACAAGTACTACAACAGACGGCGAAACGGTCAGTAATAGTGCTCCAACGGTTGACGCCGGTATTGACCAAACTGTTAATGCAGGCGATACCGTTTATTTAATTTCAACAGTTGAAGATGATGGCGAAGTATCTGTTAGCTGGTCACAAACATCAGGCACTTCAGTTAGCTTATCTTCAAGTACTGCAACTTCTACTGAGTTTGTTGCCCCTGAAGTATTAACCGATGAAGCACTTGTATTTGAAATCAGTGCAGATGACGGCACAAACGATGTCGTTGTAGATACAGTTATAGTTAATGTTATTGCTTCATCAGGCTCGGGCTCAGATACTGGTACAGTTGATAATAGTGCAAAACTTACCAGCTGGTTAATTAATAACGATACAACCTCTACCTACATACAAAATAATGGTGCAGTGGTTGAAGACGTGCAATCGGTTGAGGTTGTTACTGTTGCACAAGACGATGCTGACGTTGAATACATGTACGTGCAAACTACTGACATTCCTAAATATGATGTAACGCTTACACAAGACCAAGTAGACGCGTTAAATAACCGCCCGCGTGCAGCTACCGATTTTTATAACGGTGTAACCTCAGCAGCAGTAGGGCAAACCATTTCGTTTGGTGAAGATATTGGCTATAACAGTAGCACTGAAAACTGTGATGACACAGGCGGTGCAGGCTATTGGCCTCCAGGACCAGGTTGCCCGACAGAACAAACAGTTGAGGCGTATTTTCCGATAACACCTACCGATTTATCTGACACTGAAACTTGTGAAACAGGTTTAGGTACAGTTGGCTTAATGGTTAATGGCACCAGTATATTTAACTGGGGCGATGGTATGAGCTACGGTAATAATATTTGGTATACATTAGCGCCCATTGCTGAACAATATGATGTTGATGTGTGTGGCGGACATGCTGCTAACGGTGAATATCATCACCATTTTTATACTAGTTGCTTAGCTGATTTACTTGAAGATGATGGCGATGCGCATTCACCTATTTATGGGTTTGCAGCTGATGGTTATCCGCTTTATGGTCCTTATGAAAGTAACGGTCAACTTGCATTAAGCGGCTGGGAAATGCGTGATTATGGCGCATCAGAAAGTGAAGGTGGTTGTGGTACTGAAGGTGAGCGAAGCTGTACTTTAGTCGATCAATACGATGTTAGCCAAGGTACACAAACAAGTGATGCAGGTCCTGCTATTGGCGCAGAAGTAACGACGCTCTCTGGTAATACATTAAATGCCGACGATGGTTATTATTTTGAAGATTTCTACTACGCACAAAAAACAGTAACCGGTGCTCAATTAGATGAGCATAACGGCCACGATACTAACGATGGCAAGGGTTATCACTACCATATAACACTAACGTTAGACAGCGATGGTAAATTACAGCCTTCTTTCCCTTATCAAATAGGGCCTCGTTTTAAAGGTCAATTAGCCGATAATTCAATTGGTCGCTGTGATACGGGCGAAACAATGGGTCCACCACCGGGAATGTAAGGAGTAACTATGCGTTATTTTAAATACGCATTGATCCTAACTACTGCTGCGCTATTGAGCTTTAAGCTCTTTGCGCAGCAGGAAATGATGGATCATAGCCATATGCCTATAGCAGTGCCAAGTGATACGCCAATCCCGGCATTGAGCCTTAAGTTATTAAAAGATAGTATGTCGGGTTATAACTTAATTTTAGATACGCAGCGCTATGATTTATCTGTACCCCCTGAGGGCGCAATGAACATGCAGCAAATGATGAGCGTTACTACAAACGATGACACGGGCTTTTTACAAGGTCATGCTCATTTATATATAAATGGGGTTAAAATACAGCGAATTTACGGACATGCATTGCATTTACCTGCTAACTTATTTAAAAGTGGTATAAATACCGTATCGGTTACTTTAAATAATCATGGTCATATGTATTGGACCGCTCAAGGCAAAAAAATAGTTGCTACATTGTATGTTAACGATCAAACCAAAGAGTTTATAACATACCGTTTTGAAAGCTTTCCTAGCAAGGTTGAAAACACGCATTAATGAAAATTCATAATAAACTTTTTTTAATACTATTTAGTTTTACTTTTAGTGTTATTGCAGGGCTGGTGGTACTTATACAATGGAGTATAGGCCAAGGCGTAATTGATTTTGTTAATGCAAAAGAGGTAAAAGCGCTAGAACCACTTGTTGTGCAACTTGCAAAGCAATACGAAAAAACCCCATCATGGGAACGTGTTGTCGGCAATGGCGAAAATTTTAGAAAACTTGTTGAATCGCAGTTAGAAAACAGCCAGTTTTTACCTAGGCCACCAGAAGGTCCAGGCCACAGAGGAGGAATGATGCGACGCCCGCCACCCGATCATATTCGTTTAGGGGGAGAGCGCCGCCTACCACCTGAAAATATTGCTCACTACGCTTTGCTTGACGAAAATAAGCAGCGAGTAGTGGGTAGATACCTCAGCGATTTAAAATATATAACAACCCCAATTACAGTGGGCGATAAAACAGTGGGTTACTTAGCTGTTTCCAAAAGAGATAGCTTGGTCGATGGTTATGAGCTTGATTTTTTACAGCAGCAAACTAACTATTTATGGTTTATTGCTTTAGCTGCGGTATTGCTTACATTGCTAGTTACCTTTTTATTGTCTCGCCACTTAGTTAGCCCAGTAAAGCAAATTGCTAACGGTATGCATCGCTTAACGCAAGGCAATTACGAGACCAAACTTACGCTTGAGCGAAAAGACGAATTAGGCCAGTTAAGTGAAGATTTTAATATCCTTGCATTTACACTCGCTAAAGATGAGCAAGTACGTAAACGTTGGCTAGCTAATATTTCTCATGAGCTTAGGACGCCAATGAGCATTTTACTCGGTGAGCTTGAAGCTATGTTACTTGGCATACGCGAGCCTAATGCAAAAAATATTAATTCGGCTAACGATGAGGCTTTGCATTTAAAACGCTTGATTGATGATTTACATATGCTTAATAGCGCAGAGTTAGGGGGTATGCATTACACTATGCAACCTACTGATATGGCTTTATTATTAAATACTATTGAGCAAAAATATCAGGTTATACTTGAGCAGCACAATATAAAAATTTACTTACTAAATAGCGCTAAACACATAACTGTACAAGCAGATAAAACACGCCTTTTGCAGCTGCTCGATAATATTTTAATGAACGCGGTGCATTATGCACAATGCACAACTATTTCATTAACGGCTAATAATATAAGCATTAAAGGGCAAACCTACTTAGAGCTTATAATTGAAGATAATGGCGTAGGTGTAGAGCAGTCGCATTTATCGCATTTGTTTGAGTATTTATACCGAGTAGATAGTTCGCGTAATCGTCAAGAGGGCGGTTCGGGCTTGGGCTTATCTATTTGCCAGCATATAGTTAAAGGCCATAATGGTGAAATAGCTGCTGAAAAAGCCACTTTAGGCGGTCTTGCTATTATTATTAGATTGCCAACTATTTAGTTTATAAAAATAAAGTTGAGGTTACTTACAGAGATGCCTATGAGTGAACAAATACTGATTGTGGAAGATGAAGTAAAGCTGGCTAACTTAATGAGTGACTTTTTAAGTAGCCATCATTTTGTTACTCATCAAATACATCACGGAAATGAAGTATTACCTTGGCTTGAAATTAACAGGCCGAGCGTAATTTTGCTCGACATAATGCTACCAGATCAAAGTGGTATTGAACTATGTAAAGCAATCAGGCGCTTTTCAAATGTGCCTATTATTATGGTATCGGCAAAAGTAGAAGAAATAGATAGGCTGCTTGGACTTGAGTTAGGTGCAGATGATTATATTTGTAAGCCGTTTAGTTATGCTGAGCTGGTGGCGCGAGTTAAAGCTATATTAAGGCGATTAAGTAGCGCAAGTGATGTTACAGAGTCAACAATGAAGCTTGACGAGAGCACCTACAGCGTAAAATACAAATCAAGCAGCATAGAGCTAACGAACTTTGAATTTCAGCTATTTAAACCTTTGTTTAACAACCCAAATCGTATTTATTCGCGCGATAGTTTAATGGACACTATGTACGCCGATCAGCGTATTGTGAGCCATCGTACTATTGATAGCCATATTAAAAAGTTGCGTAAAAAACTAGATGAAGTGACACAAACTGAAAGTGTTATTCAGTCTGTTTATGGGGTTGGCTACCGATTTGTGCACCCGCAGTAAGAGGTATTAGTGAGCTATGACGATGAGTTACTCATCATCGTCAGCATTTTTAATTCGCTCTAAACGGTCAAACTCTTCGTATTCGGCAGCTTGAATTTCATCAAGAATAGAATCTACATCAGCAAGTTCATCGCTGTCTTCAAATTCACCTGTAAGCGTTGAATTAGGCGTTAAATTGGCCTCTTCAAATAATGCCCACATTTCTTTAGCGTATTGAGTTTTTAGTATGCTTGGCGCAAATTCACCATAATAGCGGCGTATGTTATTTACATCGCGTGCAAACATAGCTTGTGCACTGTTATTTGCTGAAGCGTTAACTGCTTGCGGTAAATCTATAATTACAGGGCCGTTATTATCTACAAGTACATTAAATTCAGATAAATCGCCGTGTATTATACCTGCGCAAAGCATAAGCTTAATGTAATGCATCATGAGTTTATGCTGCTCAATCGCTTGCTCTTCACTAAAAACGACATGTCCAAGTTGAGGGGCTACGTTACCGTCCTCGTCCGACACGAGTTCCATAAGCAGCACGCCATCAATACAAAAATAAGTATCAGGAACACGTACACCCACGCCAGCTAAACGAGATAACGCATCAACTTCGGCATTTTGCCAAATCTCTTCTTCTAATTGACGGCCATAGCTAGAACGTTTACCCATAGCACGCGCTTGGCGTCCACCACGTACTTTTCGGCCTTCTTGGTATTGTGCCGCTTTTTTAAAGCTACGTTTAACCGCGTCTTTATACACTTTCGCACAGCGAATATGCTCACCACAGCGGACAATAAATACATCGGCTTCTTTACCGCTCATTAGTCGGCTTATAACTTCGTCAATAAGGCCATCATCAACAAGGGGTTGTAGGCGTTTAGGTATTTTCACAGATTGCCTGCTAAGTAGGGTTGGTTATTAATCATTATTTATGAAAGTGCTCTGTATTTGTTTGTTTAATTGGCTCAAGCAGTATATCAGCTTTGAGAATTAAGGGCAGTAACACTACTGCCTGAGAGTAATTAATCGTATTATTTTATTAGCTTATATATTGATTGCAAAGCAATCAACCAGAACTTTTTAAATAAGTATTTAGATTACTATTTTTTATCCAAATAATTTATTACTTCCTTATTATTTGCACATTGTTTGCGTTTTTAAAGCGTAAGCTTAGTTTAATTCTTAAATACGAGGTTATTACTATGAAGCATTTTTCAACTCTTGCCACTGTGGCAATATTATCTATTGCTTTTTCAGCTAATGTAGCTGCTCGAGGCGGTGACAATCCTCCTGAAAAACCTGATTTTTCAACTATTGATACTGATGGTGATGGCGTAATTAGCTTTGAAGAGTTTAGTGCTAAAAAACCGCCACACGGCGATGCACAAACAATTTTTGATTCTATAGATGCCGATGGTAATGGCGAAATTAGTGAACAAGAACTTAGCGATCATAAACCACCTCGTCGTGAACGCTGAAAGGATACTAAAATGATTAATAGTATTAACAGTAGTTCTGCGAGTTTTATGCCGCAACAAAGTAGTCAGGCTGCAAAGCTAACAACAGAGCAAAGCGATTTTGTTAAAGAAACGCTTGCAGAGTTTGACGCTGAAAACTTAACCGAAGAAAACGCGCAAAGTATTCAAGCGGCATTTAAAGAACAAGGTATTGAACCAACAAAAGAGCTTGCTGATTTAATGAGCGAACTTGAGTTTGATGCTAAAAGCATTGGTGATGCAGGACGAGTGGAAGGTCAAAGACCGCCACCGCCACCGCCGCCACAGAACTCATTAGAATCAGTAGATACAGACGAAGTAGTCAGCTACTTAGATGAGCTATTAACTGAGTATTCAAGCCAGTTGTCTGATGAAGATAAAGAATCAATCCTTGCATCAGTGCAAGAGAAGTTTGGTTTAAGTGAAGGCGATTCACTGCTAAATGTAACTGCTTAGGTGTTATAACTTAGAGTAAAGCTGACTGTTACTCGAAAGTCTTAAGTCCAAAGCCCAACGGTTAACTCTGTTGGGCTTTTTTATTGGCTTAATTTAAGCGTGTTTCTATTTTGCTGGTGCCATCTTCTTCGGTAAATTTAAATACAAAATCTTTTTTACCGTCTTGGTTTATATCTACTAGAAGAATATCTTTATTATTTTTAGGCAGCGTTAGTTTTAATTTTGTACGCTTATCATTTAGCAGTGAGTCTTGCTCTCCGTAATAAATATACAGCGTTTTTTTACTGTATTTGTATACTGCGTCAATATAGCTGTCGCCGTTAATATCACCTAAATATAGGGCTGGCTCGGAATCATCGCCGTTCATTCCCACTTCCATTTCTAAATCAAGTTCTATACTCGATTTATTGGCAAATGAGCCGTCGGGTTGCTGCTTATAAAGGTTCATTTCTACATCTACATCAGTACTGCCACCGCCCAATGCCATAGACGCGATAGTACCTAAGCCAATATCTAAATCCATTTTTTGTAAATCAATTAAGCCATCATTATTAAAATCAGTTTTGAGCAATAACTCACTAGGGCCCTGTGTTTCAAATAAGGTAATGGGCGTATTAGTAAAGCCTTTAGCACTTCCTAGGTACAAAGTATGTGCTATTTTTATATCTAGCGAGTCCATACCTTGCGTAGGCTTAAACTGTCTGGTTGTAAAATCTAGAAATCCGTCGTTATTAATATCAATAATTTGCTTTATTTTGCGAGTTTCGCCATTGCTTAGCTCGCCTAATTCGATGTTAAAATCAATTGAGGTGAGCTTTTGCTCAAAGCCTTCTGAATTAGCAAGTAGTACATCCGCTCCAAAGTCATTTGAAAAAACCAAGTCGTTCAACCCGTCGTGGTTAAAATCAATAACAACGGGTTTATTGTTAATATTAACTTCCAGAGAAAGTCCTTTTCCTGAAAAGCTACCTTCATACATAGGTGTTTGTTTAAATTTGTTAGGCTTAAAGCTGCCATCTTTATTTTGAATATATAAAGTACTGCTTGCTAACCCAGGGATGAAAATATCGCTTAGACCGTCATTGTTTGCATCGAAAACGAAGTCTACTTTTTCAAATTTATCTATTTTTAATTGATTTAGAACCGACTCATAATTAAACAATAGTGTTGGTTTACCAGCTTGGGCTTTGTATACGCCATCACTTGTTAGTACGAGTGCTTGTTTATCGGTAATGTTAACAAGTGTAGCCACATCAAACCCGATGGCATTTTTTGGTAAAGCAAGTTCACTACTTAGTGATGTGAGTAAATTAATGGCTTCTAATTGTTTTGATTCTTTATTATATGCAAATAAAATCTCTGAATCGGTTGATACTAATTCATCCGTTGTTTTTATTGCCATTGTTTGAGCTATAGCGCTAATGGGGGTAAGTAAAGTGATGAGTGAATAGCAAAGTGGTTTTATCATGCAAATTCCTTTTTTATATTTAGTTGTATAGTTACATTTATATCATTCACTTATATAAGCAGCGTCAGCGCGTAACTTTACGTATTATCCAGCGCTGGCGGTTTGCTAATTAGCGTAAATTTAAACGTAATATACATATGTAAGTTGGATTATATTTAGCCTACGCTAATTACTATGTACAGGGTGTAAGTAATTGTAAGATTATGTTTTAAGGAGGGCTTGTTGACCTTTAAGGATTGAAATTTGTTCAACCCAAGGAAGATTTAATCGCGGCGCGAGGTTTGTAACCTAGTAACAAAGAGTCAATCTCCCCTAGGCAGAACCCTTCGGGCAGCGAATGTTTGGTATTTATGCTGCGTTATCGCCTATTTATGGGGAATAACCACACTACATAGGCTCTGCATTGCCTAAATACCAAACAGTATGCTGCAAATTTAACCTCGAAAGATAAACAAGCCCTAATAAGAAAGGTAGTGCAAAACTCATATGGCAGTTAAGCGCTTTTAGCGGGTTTTGGTTATCAAAGGCACAGCTTATTTTGCTCATTTAAATAAGCATCTACAAAATCTACTTCTATCGGTTTTGAAAAGTAATAACCTTGCAGGTGAGATACACCAATATTAGTAAGCGTGTTTGCTTGTTCAATAGTTTCAACGCCTTCGGCAACAACAGTAAAATCTAAAGATGAGGCCATTTGTACAATTGCATGAATAATACTTAACCCTCTTTTATCCATATTTTGAATAAAACTTCTGTCTATTTTTACTATATCTACACCAATATCAAGCATGCTTGATAGTGATGAGTAGCCAGTTCCAAAATCATCAATTGAAATACAAAAGCCTTGTTTTTGTAGTGCTTTAACGGCTGTCAAAAACGTGAGTTTATCTTCGGCAAATACTGATTCGGTAATTTCTATATGCAGATCTTTAGGCTCTACTTGATGATTTTTTACTATTTTTAATACCTTAGTTACAAAATCTGGATCTTGTAATTGGATTACCGATACATTCACGCTTACTGCAATTTTCTCCGGTAAATGATTGAATTTTTTTGCTTGTATACATGCTTGATTTATCACCCAGAGGCCCATTTGGGTTATTAACCCGTATTGCTCGGCAATAATTATAAACTCATCAGGGAAAATATTTTCACCGTCTAATTGCCAACGTAATAATGATTCGAAAGAGGTTACTTTTGATGTTTTGCTATCTATAATTGGCTGAAATACTAGCCTTAAACTGTTTTCTTCTATAGCACTGGCTAACCGTCGACTCAACAGGTACTCTCTTTCTTGTTTTAATTTGAGTGAATCGTTATAAATATTGATGTTACCTTTAGCTATGCGTTTTTGGTGATACATCGCAGTATCAGCAGAGCGAATTAAGGTATTTAAGTCGTTCCCGTGCTCAGGGTACATGGCAATTCCAATAGTTGCTGATACCCATTTTTGATATTTATATGTTTCATGCTCGGCACCAATGCTTTGAAGCACTTTATTAGCAAACTCGATAAGCTCAGCTTGATTTTGATAGGTTGCTAAAATTAAAAACTCATCTCCGCCCCAACGGCATTTATAGAGTTGTTGGTTGCATACATTACTAATTCTCAGTGCTATTTCTTTTAATACTTTATCGCCTACTTTATGACCCAACGAATCGTTGATTTGCTTAAAACCATCTAAATCTACAAATAATAAAGCAAAGGGTTCTTTAGGATTATCTGCTAGTTGTTTGTTTGCATTTTTTAAAAATGCGGTACGGTTTAATAGATTTGTGAGTGGATCGGTATTCGATAAGCGGTAAATTTCTTCAGTGCGTTGCTCGACCTTGTTTTCCATTTCATTAAGCAGCTCTCTGTTTTGGTTTTTTAGCTTGATTGCACTGTGTGTAAATGTGGCTGATTTGTACGAAGAGGCAATCATAATTGTGGCAAAAGTTAAACCTAATAGCCCCAATATGTGATGGTAGTGATCGTTTGAAAGCGTTAGCAAAAAAGAGTAGGGGGCCAATAAAGTAAAGCTATATAAAACAGCTGTAAAACGACTACCAGACAGCAAATTTGCAGAGCCACCGGCAAGCGCTGATAAAATAGCAATGGTCGTAGTAACTTCCACCGTAGATGAAGTGCTATGAAACCAAAGAGCATAGCCACACCAAGACACGGCTGTTGATATACAGCCAATAGCAAAGCGATTTAGATAAAAATGTGTGTTGTAAGGTTGGCGAGAATTTTGAGCTTTCAAAAAAAGCCCTACATCAATAATGCGTAAAGTAAGCACGCACATCATTATGCCTAACCAGACTACTTTATCGTGGTTGGTTTTCTCATTAGTTATATCAAAAGCAAATACCAAAGCAACGCTGACTAGTACAGAGACTGCAATTCCGGAAATAGCATTCGAGTATAAAATTTTGAGCGCTTCTTTTCGCTCATTATTACTTAAATTGTTATATGGCACTAATTAAAACCTTTTTCAAAAACAACCCCTAGGAAATTAAGTAAACCATTTAGCAAATTACACTAATGCAATACTGGTAATACAAAGAGCTTAATAAGCCTTTACGCAGCTAAATAAAACTTTAATGTAAAAGTAAATATAGTTTACGGGAGGGATAAAAAAAGTTTAAAAAGTAAAAAGGCCCAAAATAAATATTTATTTTGAGCCTTAAAATTATCAAGCAGGTTAAAGTGTTAACGACTTTACTTGCTGTTCTATAGATTTAACCTTCGAAATCGCTATCGTTATGGCGCTCTGCCATTTGCTCTTCTTCAGGACCCCATGTGCGATTTACGCGACGACCACGCTTTACAGCAGGGCGCTCTGATACTTGCGTAGCCCAGCGTACAACATGGGTGTATGAGGCAACATCTAAAAACTCTGCTGCATCATATAAAGCTCCAAGCACTAACGATCCGTACCACGGCCAAATTGCAATATCGGCAATTGAGTATTCATCACCTGCCATGTATTCATTTTCGCTTAAATGGCGATTTAACACGTCAAGCTGGCGTTTAGTTTCCATGGTAAAACGGTCAATAGGGTATTGCATTTTACTTGGTGCGTAGCTATAAAAATGCCCAAACCCACCACCTAAGTAAGGTGCTGAGCCCATTTGCCAAAATAGCCAGTTACGACACTCTGTTTTAGCTTTTAGATCTTTAGGTATAAGTACATCAAATTTTTCAGCTAAATACTGTAAAATAGAACCAGATTCAAAGATGCGAGTAGGCGGCGTGGTTGAATGATCCATTAGCGCTGGGATTTTTGAGTTTGGATTAATATCAACAAAGTCAGATCCAAACTGATCGCCATCACCTATGTTTATTAAATATGCGTCATAGTCTGCATCGGTGCAACCAAGCTGTAAAAGCTCTTCAAACATGATTGTAGCTTTTTGGCCATTAGGTGTCGCAAGAGAATAAAGCTGAAATGCGTGCTCACCAATAGGTAGAGTTTTGTCATGAGTCGCGCCTGCGATTGGGCGGTTAATGCTGGCAAACTTACCGCCACTTTCACTTTCCCACGTCCATACTTTTGGTGGCGTGTATTCGTTTTTATCACTCATAAATAACCTCTGTTAGATGAAATACATATATGGTAAATGTGGCCATAAAAAATTAATTAAAGGCCCTAATACTTAATTTACCGACCTTTTAATTTATCGGCTTTTGCTAATCTATAACCTAAAAACAACCCGCTTAGCGCTCCAAATAAATGGCTTTCAAACGATACATGATAGCGCTGAGGTAAAACACCCCATATAAAACCGCTATAAAGTATAGCCACTACAACTGCAATTATAATTGATTTTAATGAGCGTCTTACTAAGCCGTAGCATAGAATAAAGCCCCATAAACCATATATAACACCGCTTAAACCAACATGTATGTTACTGCGCCCAAATGCCCAAACTAACAGTCCACCAACTAGAGCGGTAAAAATAAATACGTTATAAAAACGTTTTACGCTGTACTGGCAAATTAGCCAGCTTAATACTACAAATGGGATCATATTACTGGCAAAGTGCCACCAGCTACCATGTAAAAAAGGTGCGCATAGTATGCCAATTAATCCTTGGATACTGCGTGGATATATGCCTAAACCATTAAGATTTATGCCAGGTAGACTATTGATCACTTGTAGTACGAAGCAAATAACAACAATACTAAATATTGCGAAACGGGTACTCGTTAGTAATGACAGTGTGGTTGGCTTGGTTGCCATATAATCGCCCTAATTGACTTTAAGAGTTGCCAGTATAGGAATTGTATTTGCTAATGAAAAGCAATTAAAAAAGCACAGCATAAAATGCTGTGCTTAATTTTAATTATTACTCACTATTAACCTAATTTAGTTAATAGTTTTTTTGCAGCTAGTTCAGAGCTTGCTGGGTTTTGGCCGGTAATTACTAAACCGTCTTCTAGTGCTAATACACCCCAGTCGTCAGTTTTTTGATAATCGCCACCTTTTTTAATTAGCTCGTCTTCAACTAAAAATGGCACGATATCGGTAAGTTGCACTGCAGCTTCTTCAGAGTTAGTAAAACCAGTTACTTTTTTACCCGCTACTAATGCATTGCCATCGGCATCTTTAACATTTAAAAATGCAGCACTTGCATGACATACCGCAGCAACAGGCTTTTGCTCTTTTACAAAGCTTTCGATAAGTGAGATTGAGTCAGTGTTATCAACTAAGTCCCATAATGGACCGTGACCGCCTGGGTAAAATACAGCGTCAAAATCGCTAGATTTTACTTCACTCAACACTTTAGTGTTTGCCATAAGTGTTTGTGCTGCGCTATCTGCGTCATAACGTTTTGTTGCATCTGTTTGAAAATCGACAAGCGTACTTGTCGGATCAATGGGTGGTTGACCGCCAGCTGGAGACGCTAATGTTACTTCAACGCCTGCATCAACAAATGCATAATAAGGGGCTGCAAATTCTTCTACCCAAAAACCTGTTTTTTCGCCAGTGTTACCAAGTTCTGCGTGAGATGTAAGAACCATAAGTATTTTTTTAGACATTGAATATATTCCTTCTGATGATTTGAATTAGTTTATCTTGCTTACCAATTACTATATGCACTAAAAGAGCTTTAAACAACGATGATAAATTTAACTTTATTGGTTTAATAATTGATACAATAGAGGGGTTGAATTTAAAACACGCTACGGAGCACATATGAAGGTGTCGTTTGAGCAGTTAAAGAGCATGGTCGTATTTGCGCAAATTGTAGAGCAGGGCAGCTTAACCGCTGCGGCTAAACAGTTAGGGCTTACGCGAGCCGTAGCAAGTTATCATTTAAAAAAGTTAGAAACCCAGCTTGAAGTCACTTTATTAAATCGCTCAACTCGTACCATGGCGCTGACTGAGGCGGGCATTGCTTATTATGAGCGTTGTAGAATAATTACCGAACAAGCTAATGCAGCTAATCAGCAAATAGAAAATATAAAGAGTGAGCCACAAGGTTTACTTAAAATTAGCTGCCCTGTGAATGTGGGAATGCAGCTAATTGTGCCCGCAATAAATACGTTTAAGCGCCAATACCCTAAAATTAAAATAGACTTACAGCTTACTGACGATGTGGTTGATATTATTAAAAATGGGTTCGATTTTGCAATTAGGGGTGTGGCACTGAGTGACTCCAACTTGCAAGCAACCAAGCTTACTACAATGAGCACTTGTATTTGTGGCGCGCCGGATTACTTTACACATTTTGGTAAACCTAAAACGCCTTTAGAATTGGCAGATCATCAATGGGTGGTTTATCAGCTAGGAAGTAAAACGTTAACACTTTCAAAAGATGGCAAAAAACACGACATTGCAATGCAAGGCGCCTTAAGTACTAATAACGCAGCTGCACGTACTGCCTTTGTAGAAGCGGGGCATGGCATTGGGCGTATTCCGCTTTACGATGCGTGGCCTAAAGTACAAGCTGGGCTACTTGAAATAATATTAGATGATTATAAAAGCAAAGATATTGAACTGTACGGGGTATTTCCGCCAGGAGCTGCGGGATCTAAAAAACTACGATTATTTATTGATTACTTAAAAGCGTATTTTGTAAAACAGCATACCGCCTTAGGTATGCTGAAAAGTGTTTAATTATTTTCGCCTAGATTCAAATTGTAAGTGCATAACTTGTTTTGGCTAGATTAAGTGGTCAGTTGCTCATAAGCTAACTGCTTTTTCTCCGGCAAGAGATTTTACAATGAGACATTACAAACAACTGACCTATGCGCAAAGATGCCAGATCGCCGTTCTAAAGAAAAGTGGTTTTACGCAACAAAGTATTGCTGAGCTAACTGATTTATCGCAATCTACGATTTCAAGAGAGCTTTCTAGAAATACAGGTAAGCGAGGTTACAGACATAAACAAGCTCATGAGCGGGCTTTGTTTCGCCGAAGAAGTGTAAGAAAACCGCTTAAGATGACACCTGAAATGATGGCTTTAATTACCCAGAAGCTTAATGAGAAGTGGAGTCCTGAACAAATAACGGGGTGGTTGCGTAAAAAAAGTGAACGGTCTGTCAGCCATGAATGCATTTATCTGTATATCTGGGAAGATAAAAAAGCAGGTGGTGAGTTATACCTACATCTGCGCCGACACGGTAAGAAATATCACAAGCGCAGTCATGGTAAAACAAACCGAGGG
>NZ_AUTR01000002.1:0-1053 GCF_000497875.1 Pseudoalteromonas sp. S8-8 | reverse complement strand
GCCGCCAAGTGATCCTGCATCAATTTTGCAGGCGTTTCAAATCCAAGTGTCTTCCTCGGACGATTATTAAGTTGCTCAAGTACGGGTATAACTTGTGCTGGTGTTACCGCCTTAAAATCTGTGCTCTTCGGCCAATACTGACGTAGTAATCCATTCGTGTTTTCATTCAATCCGCGCTCCCATGAGTGATAAGGGTGAGCAAAATAAACAGGTACACTTAAAGCCTCTGTGATTTGCTCGTGATAAGCGAACTCTTTTCCATTGTCAGCTGTGATGCTATGAAGCGCTGACCTATATGGCCTTAATAGTTCTATCGTCGCCGCAGTGACGGCTTCCGCTGTTTTTCCTGCCACCTGAGTTGATACAGTGAATTGGGTAACCCGCTCTACAATGGTAACAAGGGCGCCTCGATGACCTTTGCCTATGACGGTATCTATTTCCCAATCTCCGATACGGCCTTTCTCATCAACTATTTGTGGGCGCTCTTCAATGCTAACGCGATTTTTTATTTGCCCTCGGTTTGTTTTACCATGACTGCGCTTGTGATATTTCTTACCGTGTCGGCGCAGATGTAGGTATAACTCACCACCTGCTTTTTTATCTTCCCAGATATACAGATAAATGCATTCATGGCTGACAGACCGTTCACTTTCTTTGCGTAACCATCCCGTTATTTGTTCAGGACTCCACTTCTCATTAAGCTTCTGGGTAATTAAAGCTATCATTTCAGGTGTCATCTTAAGCGGTTTTCTTACACTTCTTCGGCGAAACAAAGCCCGCTCATGAGCTTGTTTGTGTCTGTAACCTCGCTTACCTGTATTTCTAGAAAGCTCTCTTGAAATCGTAGATTGCGATAAATTAGTTAGCTCAGCAATACTTTGTTGCGTAAAACCGCTTTTCTTTAGAACGGCGATCTGGCATCTTTGCGCATAGGTCAGTTGTTTGTAATGTCTCATTGTAAAATCTCTTGCCGGAGAAAAAGCAGTTAGCTTATGAGCAACTGACCACTTAATCTAGCCAAAACAAGTTATGCACTTACAATTTGAATCTAGG
>NZ_AUTR01000001.1:25756-137178 GCF_000497875.1 Pseudoalteromonas sp. S8-8 | reverse complement strand
AGAAAGGTCGTATCGGAGATTGGGAAATAGATACCGTCATAGGTAAAGGTCATCGAGGCGCCCTTGTTACCATTGTAGAGCGGGTCACCCAATTCACTGTATCAACTCAGGTGGCAGGCAAAACAGCACAAGCCGTCACTGCGGCGACGATAGAACTATTAAGGCCATATAGGTCAGCGCTTCATAGCATCACGGCTGACAATGGAAAAGAGTTCGCTTATCACGATCAAATCACAGAGGCTTTAAGTGTTCCTGTTTATTTTGCTCACCCTTATCACTCATGGGAGCGCGGATTGAATGAAAACACGAATGGATTACTACGCCAGTATTGGCCGAAGAGCACAGATTTTAAGGCGGTAACACCAGCGCAAGTTATACCAGTACTTGAGCAACTTAATAATCGTCCGAGGAAGACACTTGGATTTGAAACGCCTGCAAAATTGATGCAGGATCACTTGGCGGCTAAAGCCGCCTAAACGTTATGCACTTCAGGTTTGAATCCGCGTATTAAATAGTTGCCTAAACTTGATTTTACAATCACTTCTTTGCCTATGGCTTCTTGTAAGCGTGGCGTAGGTAGGCTCGGATGGCTAATTGGTTTTAAGCCCTCAGCTGAGGTAAATAAGTTTATGCAATGCTCTTTAGCGGCAACAATACTTTCGTTTTTACTTTTAATCACATCAACATTATTTAAAAAATGAATTAGTGCTTGGTTAGCTCGATCAAACTCTGCTGATACGTCATCTATATTGCGGGCGGTTGCCCATTTGCGCACAACTATATATTCGTTTTTTTTAACACGAATTAAGCTTATTGAGGCTCCGGTCATTCTGCTATTCCACTCAATGCGGTAGCAATCAGTTCCTAAGCTGTGAAGCAACACGCTCATGCTTCCAAAATCCTTTGTACTTTTATCAATCAAGCTCATTTTCGATCCCTCACTTGCAAGTTACAAGGAGTGTATAAACGATTACTTAAGTAATAAATCATCCATATTCTTAATCGCTCTAGGAAAATGGCTTATATAAATTTTGGATTTAGTGGCTTTTAAGTTAATAACTAATATTACAAACAAAAAAGCGAGTGGTTTAGCTAACTGCTAATAATTAATTTGTAAGTGATTTATAGCTTATTTATAAGCCCAGGCATCGGTTATTGTTACTTGGCAATTGTTATAACTGGCCGCTTGTTTTTGCGCAATACCTCTTACTCTAAAGTTTGTTGAGTCATTAGGAAGTATAAGTAGGTCTTCGTCGGTTATTGATAGCGTATCGACTAGCGTGTTTTGATCTGTTAAAAAATCGACCTTAAACTTTATATTTTTAAACGAAAAGTTTGACTCGTTTTTTACCTGCCCTATGCATGCAACATACAATGCATCGTTTTCATTTTTAGTATGAATTTGGCTAACATTAGCGATTAAGTTTTTTTGTGCTTGATCTTCAAGCCCTGCTACATAAATATTTTGATAAAAAATAAGCCCAAAAATACCAACAATACTAAGTGCTAATGCACCAATAATAATGGGATTGTTTTCTAAGTTAGAGTATTTGGCTTGAAGTGAGGTGCATTGTGGGCATTTTTTAGCCCGTGAATCTATAGCGCTAAAGCACATAATACATTCTTTAGTGTGTTGCACCTTTTCCACTATAATAAGCATCCTTGTTAAGTATTAAATGTTAAGTATTGCTGGCTTTAAAGTATTTTACTTTACTCGTACCTAGTAACCCCGTAAACACATATAGCTTAAAAAAGTAACGATTTTATAAAGCAATACAAATGACTGTATATAAACACAGTGCATGCGGTTTTGGTATTTAAACCCGCATATGCAGCCGATACTAAATTAAAAAGTGCTTATGAAAAAATAGCCCGCATAAAATTATGCGGGCTATTTAATTTAGGCTTAAATACGTTTATTTAAATATATTATTGTTCTAGTAATGTTAGTGATACATCGTCCACATAAAAGTCAGCTGTGATCTCGTTTGATTCAACATAAAGTAAAGCGACACTTTCTTGTGTTGTGATTGAATGCGTGTAGGTACCTGACAACTGTACCCAACTACCCGCGCTTACTGTTTTAACGGGCGTGAGTTCAAGATACTCAGTGCTAGCGTGCTCTATTTGTAGGGTTAGTTTTACCCCTGGTGAAACAGTGCTGGTATCGTCAGATAACTTAATCCATGCAGACACATTATATGTTTCACCTGCTGTAAATAAGCCTTTAACATCTTTTTGAATACCATTCCACGTTTCAGTTCGCCCTTGTACTAAAGCACTATTACTGCCAGTGTGAGCTTGGGTTGCATCTAAGGTTATATTTGTACTTCCGCGCGCTTGCCATGAATCAAGCCCAGCTTCAAAGTCACCATTGGTGAGCAGTTCTGATGAAGGTGTTGGCTCTACTACTTCAATTAGCTCTTTTAATGCATTTGCAAAACCTTGTAACGCTGGCTTTGCTGTATAGTCGTTAAAAAATAAAAGTGGCCATTCTGTAGTAGGCTCTGGCCAGTTTTGTAACCAGCTATCTTCGTCAATTACGCCCCAAATAGTTATGCCACCGCGTTGATCTTCAGGAACAGTTTCTAAATAGGTTTTAACAATATTGTAGTAGTACTGCTTTTGTTCATCCGCTCTTTCACTTGTTAGGTAAGTTAAAGGAATGCCACCTTCGTTGTTCATTCGAACATCTAATTCGGTAATTTTAACTTTAATTTTAGGGCGAATATCGACCACTTTTTGAAGATGAGCTTGTATTGTAGAAATATCAGGGCTGTTGAGTGAAATATGAGATTGAAAACCTATGCCATCAATAGGCACGCCATTATTTTGAAAATCGTTAACCATAGATATAACGGCATCTAATTTTTCGGCGTTCCAAATTAGGTTGTAATCGTTGTAGTATAAATCTGCATCGGGATCGGCAGCTCTTGCGGCTTTATAGGCTAGCGGTAAAAATTCAGCACCTATGTTTTCAAACCACACCGATTCATCGGCACTGTCACTTGTGGTTTTTTCGCCACGGTATTTACCATTTTCCATAAACGCTTCGTTAACTACATCCCAACTCACTACGGTATCGTTAGCGCCTTCTTCTTCAAAATGAGTGGCTATTTGCGTTATGTGATCTTCCATCATTTTTATCCAGGCGGCTTTATCCCCTTGAAAACTTTGCATCCACGGTGCTATTTGTGAGTGCCACACAAAAACATGGCCATGCACGGTGAGTGAGTTGTCTTTTGCGTAGTTTACAAGCTCATCAGAATCATCATAAAAAAATTCGCCTTGGGTAGGTTGTAAATAGGTAGGCTTCATAATATTTTCGGCAGATAGTTGATTAAAGTGTTGTTCAATAATCGTTTTAATTTCTGGTCTATCTATTATGCTGTTACCAAAATCGCCCGCAGGCACGGCAACGCCTATGTTAAAGTTAGGTGCTAAAGCTTTTAAACTTTGTGCTGTTACTTCGCTGTATTGCACATCAGGTATTTCTTCTGCTGGTACATCGTCTAAAATAAAGCCTGAAAACTCGTCTATGTATATAGATTTATTAATGTTTTCTTCTTTTGAAAAGTGAATTGCTAATCTAACTAATGAGTCAGCTTCGGCAGTTGCTGCTGTTAATGTTATTTTTTGCCACTCACCTGTTAGCGTTTCTTTTACTAGGCTAAGCTGGCCGTAATCTGGAGCGGGTGTCTGTATCCAAAAATCGGCACTGGTTCCCACTTCACCTTTGGCCCAAACACTAAACTCGTAATTTTTACCGCCGGTGACAGGAATGTCCTCATAAGCTATTTCAATACCCCAAGGGTTATCACCTAATGTATTAACAGTAACCTGAACCGCTTTAGTGCCTTTGTAAGTATTAACACCTTCTTCTGATTCGATTACTTCTATTGTTGAAGAAGCACTTAATTCTTGATCTGGCCTAAATACCCAATTTCCAACTGGTGTTGTTTGCCCTGCCGCGTCTTCTTCAAAGCTACCATTTATTATTTCAGCCGCTTCTGGGGCGTCAGGTACTGGCGTTTCTGGCACTACAACTTCAGGTGTTTGTACTTCTGGTACCTCAGCGTCGCTATTACTCCCTCCGCACGCCATTAATAGTGACACTAAGGTCACTAAACCGGTGTTACGAAAAATCGATTTTTTCATTTTTTATTCCTTAGACTAAAGCAATAAATGAGTCGTTTAGCAAAATGTTATAATCGTCATCTCAGTGAGTAAAAATGATGCAGTATTTTACATTACTTCAAATATACTTTTATTCAATATGACTACAACTAATTTAATTAAACAAATACTCATCTATTTTTATTATTGTAATATCTCATCAAATTTTAATATCTCCCTTGTGATAAACCACAAAGATAAACTAAAAACCAATGAGTTATAGTTAAGGTTTAAATTAAATTTTTACTGTTCAATATTGTGTGTGTGAATATATCATCATTAAATTAACCTAAAACCAACACTGTTACAGTCTAATTAACAATAACTATCAAGGTTAAAATTCACTCGGTTTTTTATTGGATATAATGGCTTAATAGTAAAATGGATACTTTTACTGAGGTGCTTAGTGGGCTTTGTTATGTAAGCTAATAATAAATCAGAAGGTAAATACAATAAAAAATAAATGGTGTTACCGCTTAGCTAAACCATACAATTTATAGCTTTAATGATATGAATATAAGCAAATTGGTATAAAACAAAAAGCCAGCGATTAAGCTGGCTTATAGGTTTGCTAATTACGTTATTTAGCTAATTATTTACGTAGTGCGTCGATTCGCGCATCAAGCGGTGGGTGCGATGAAAACAATTCAGCCATGCCTTTGCCACTTGCAATACCAAAGGCCATCATTGAGCCTTCTAATTGCGAAGGATGGTTTTGCTTTAATCGCTCAAGGGCTGATCGCATTTTGTCAGCACCAACTAGTTTTGCTGCGCCGCTGTCGGCTGCAAATTCACGTTTACGGCTGTAACTAGCAACCACTATGCTTGCTAGTACACCAAATAATACTTGGAATAACATATCGAATAAGAAGTATGTCCAGCTACTGCCGCCCTCTTCTTCATCGCTATTAATAAAGTTATCTACTATGCCAGCCAATACTTTTGCGGCAAATATTACAAAGGTGTTTACCACGCCTTGTATTAGCGTAAGCGTTACCATGTCGCCGTTAGCAATATGCGATACTTCATGGGCAAGTACGGCTTCGGCTTGATCTTTGGTCATGTTGTGCATTAAGCCTGTGCTTACTGCCACTAATGAGTTGTTTTTACTTGGGCCCGTTGCAAAAGCGTTCATTTCTGGGCTGTCGTAAATAGCCACTTCTGGCATTTTAATACCTGCTTTTTGTGCTTGCGCAGATACCGTTTGTACAAGCCAATGTTCGGTTTCGTTTCGAGGCTGCGTAATTACATGCGCGCCTGTTGATTTTTTAGCGATCCATTTCGACATAAATAACGAAATAAACGATCCACCAAAACCAAATACGGTGGCTATAAGTAAAATTCCGCCAAGGCTACGATGGCTTAAGCCCAGCGCGCTCATTATTATTGAAAGCACTACACCTAATACCAACATAACCGCTAGGTTAGTTAATAAAAACAAAAATACACGTTTCATATTGTCCTCACAAAAATAGTTTTGATCACCGAACATAAAATTAAATTAGGTTAAAGCAATCACTGCGTTATGACACACTATGTCATAACGTTAGCGCTATTTTGTGACAAACTATGTCATAACACAAGTGTTATTTATGTGTTTATTGATAATTTTTTTAGGAAGAGTTTTACAGCAAATTTAAATATGAAGTTTCTTTATAAATCAGCTTATTACAAGCTATGATTTAGCTCTGCCATATCAATTGGAAATCCACGCTCGTGTGCCAATATGCGCGCAACTTCGTCAATTTTTTCGCCGCTATTATGTTTAAGGTACGACCATTGGTGGGTACTGCGGTGATGATTTACAGCAGGATCGCTGCTTATTATTCCTAATTTTATAAACTCACCCACTATTTGATCTGCCGCTATTAACGTTGACGATGCTTTAACATTTTCGGCCCGTGCATAATTAATATGCGAATATAAACTTACATCGGCTACGCGCAAGGTGTCGTCATCACCTGGGATTTGTTGCCCGCCATACAAGGCATTATTTTGTGTATTAGCAGTTTTAAACGCAGGTACAAACTCGGCTACATAATCAATTGCTGTTTGGGTGCGTGTTTGCAAAGCTGCTTCATCCCAGCCATTTTTAATATAGTGCAGGTATTTATTGGGAAGTTTAGGTTGTGCGCTCATTGGCGTTGCATCAGCTAACCCATCATTAAACAATGTAATGTTATTAGTCATGCCATGTATTTGAAAGTAACCATTAGGGTAAGGGGTTAGCTGCGCCATGCCCTCTGGCGTACCACGGTTTCCATAAATAATTATTTCGGGTATTTGCCCACCAGCACCTTGCCAATGAGTAATGTAAGAGGCTTTAAATTCGACCATGCGTTTTACATCTACCCCAACCAGGTCGTCAATAATACCGGTTTGAAAACCACACGCATTAATTAGGTAATCTACCTCAATTGTTTGTGTATTAGTTGAAGTATCAGGTTGTTCATCAAGGCTTGGCTCTGATTGGTATTCAATGCGCCACTTAAGTGTTTGCTTATCATTATTGGTATTTATAACTGGCGATACGTTTTTAACACTGGTGCTTGTTAAAACATGAGCGTGTTTGTACTGTGCAAGGGCCAGTTGAGCACTGGCCGATAAACGAAATATATTCCAGCCATATTCTTGTGCAGCAATGAGCGGAAACTTTAGCTTATTTAAATCTAAATGCTTAGCCACGGGTATCATCCACTCATCTAACGACGTGGGCTTCGCTACTTGTTTTTGCTTAGCAAGCTTTAGCATTTGCTCATAACTATATAACTGATAATAATGCTCTGGCTCGCCTAATACTTTGTTAGCGCTATCTTGCTCAACAAGCTCGCTGTAGGCTTTTACTAATTTATTTAAACGCGGAAATAAATCCTCGGGTGAGTCGTCATCGCGCTTAGGCACTGCAAATACTGTAGGGCGAACATCGATGGTGTGAGGATAAAGACGCGCTATATCTATACATTGCTTGAGTAAATCTATGCAGTCTTCGTCGGGTATTTCACGATATAAGTTGCCACCTGCATGCAAATGGCACATTGGAGGGCCATCAATTAACGACTTTTTCTTTTCAAGTACGTAAGTTTCTAACCCTAACGCAGCAAGCCTAATGGCAATTGTGGCGCCTGCTGTACCCCCACCAATTATGCCTACGCGTTTTTTAGGTAAGCCATAGTTTAGTGCTTTTGGCTCGGCGCTTACGTGCGCATCTGGGGCGTAGCTTTCAATAAATGGGTGCGTCATATAGTCGTTATGTCCTTAGTAACTTAGTAACATTGTTTTTGAGCAAGCTTTGTATTTATAAAGGTTTATATGTGTACTAAGGCTGACTATTTCAAGATTTACCTAACAAAGTAGCTTTTTTAAAACCGCTTAAGTGTTTATAGATAACGCACTAAGCAAGCTTTTGTATATTTGTAACTTAGGAGTTTGCTCGCTGTATGGGCTTATGGCAAGTATTGGGAACGGTAAACGTGCTTTAAGTGAATCAAGGTTTGCTTGGTACTCGTCCATGTTTTTATCGACTTGGTTTGCAATCCAGCCAACGCAGTTTATACCCATACTTTGCATATGCGCAGCGGTTAGTAACGCATGATTTAAGCAACCTAGCTTCATACCAACAACGAGTATTACCGGCATTTTTTCTGCTTTAACCCAGTCGTATAAATACTCCGTATTGTTAATAGGTAACGCCCAGCCACCAGCGCCTTCGGTAAGTATATAATTAGCTCCCTGTTGTTTTACACCTTTATAAGCATCACTTAGTTTATCTACAGTAATACTAACTCCCACTTGCTCAGCGGCTATGTGCGGCGCAATAGGTGGTGCAAACGCAAACGGATTTACTACGTCGTATTTAGCGCTGACTGTTGCGCTTTCCATTAGTATAAGAGCATCGGCGTTTACTAGTTGATCGAATGCCATTTCGCAGCCAGCAGCAAGGGGTTTAAAGCCAATAGCTTGTTTTTTATGTTGGGCAAGTAACTTTAATAGCAAACTGGTAACGTGGGTTTTTCCGGCATCGGTGTCGGTGCCTGTTATAAAAAATTCTTTCATTACTTTGCCTTATGATCTGAATCTAACTTTGGTTAACTTAGCAATTAATCGCTTTTTTGTAATGATAACAGCACCACATGATAAGACACACATGCTTTATTATTTATAAGCGGATACGCACTGCATACTTTTTGTAGCGCAGATTTTGTAAGTAGCCCTTGACGTGTATTGGTATGATTTTGCGTAGTAGCGCCAATAACTTTAATTGAAGCTATAGCTTTTAAAGGTGTTGTATATTCATCGGTGTAAATACGTTTTTTAGCGCTGTTAATAGTAAATCCTGCATTTTGGACTGATTGGTTTATATACAACTCACTATTAAAAGTATTTATGTGGCTGTTAGAATCAAGCGCTGCAAAGGCTGTTTTTATTTCGTTAAGTGAGCCCTCTACCACAGTGCTTATGTACGCCTGCCCGCCTGGTTTTAATATGCTGTAAAGTGATTGCATTAAAGCCGAAAAATTAGCAGACCACTGCACTGCAAAGTTACTGTAAATTACATCAACACTGTTTGCTTGTAGCGGTAAGTTATCCATATCGGCGCATATTTTTGGTGCGGTTAAATCACTACTTTGCAGCATGTTTAAGCTTAAATCCATTGCCACAACGCTTGCAAATACGCTTTGTAAGGTATGTGTATTAACAAGTGGGCCTGCGCCTAAATCAACACAAAGCTTATTTTTATTAATGCCTGGTTTTATGAGTGCAAATAGATCGCTTGCTGCGTGTTTTTGTACATTTGCATGGTTGTTATAACGCGCTGCCGCCTTTGAAAACTTACTTTGTGTAGACTTTTTAAACTCCTTGCTTAGCTCCTTATTTAACTCTCTATCCAATTCTTTATTTAACTCGCTACCCACTAGGCACGGTTTTACTAGTTGTGTTTGCATTAAGTCTGTTTTTAATACTGGCTGAGCAGTCATGCTATTGCACCTACTAAATGCTTAATTAAGTGCGTTATGTCTTGCTCGGTATGTGCGGCGGTTAAAGTAATGCGTAAACGTGAGGTGTTATGTGCAACTGTTGGCGGCCTGATTGCAGTGAGCCAAATACCCTGTTGTTTAAGTTTATCTGCCGCTTGCAATGTTTGCTCAGCGCAGCCTAATACAATGGGCTGTATGGCTGTGTTTGATTGCATTACAGCAATATTGTGAGTTTTAGCGAGTTGCTTAAATAACGCAATATTGGCATTTAGCTTATCGCGTTTATCATTGGCTGTTTTTATGTTTTTAATACGCGCAAGTGTGTGGCTTGCCATAAGCGGCGACATAGCAGTCGAATACGTGTAATCGCGATTAAATTGCAGCATGTAATCAATAAACTGTTTACTGCCTAATACACACGCACCACTACTAGCCACTGCTTTACCAAAGGTAATGATCAATATATCTGGCAGCGTTTGCGTAATAAACGCTTCGCAACTGCCCAAACCGGTTTTACCTAATGCACCAAAGCCGTGTGCGTCGTCAATCATTAGCCATGCGTTGTGCTGTTTTGCAAGTGCGAGTAATTCTTTAAGAGGCGCGGTATCGCCATCCATCGAAAACACGCCTTCGCTTATAATTAGCTTGTTTTGCGCTTTTGATTTTTCGAGCCGTGAACGTAAATGGTTCATGTCGTTGTGATTAAAACGTACTAAAGCCGCGTTAGAATGCAGAGCACCGTCAATCAAGCTTGCATGATTTAACTTATCTTGAAAAATAGCGCTGTTTTGCGCAGCGGCTTTATCTTGAAACAACGCTTTAATTACGCTGCTATTAGCGCTAAACCCTGAGTTAAATAGCATTCCTGCGCCATAACCAAATTGCTCACATAAGTATTGTTCAAGCGCTTTTTGCTGCGCCTGATAACCCGTAACCAATGCTGAGCTGTGACTCCCTAACGCGTGGGAGTCATTAAGGTTAACAGCCTCATCACCAAAGCCTAAGTAGTCGTTACTGGCAAAGTTAAGGTAGGTTTTATTATTAACCGTTATGGTGCGCGCTGTAGCGTGTTGTACTACATAGCGCTTACGAAGTAACGCATCTTGCTGGCGAGCCTGCAGATGCGTGTTTATAAAATCAAAAGGCATTGATATAAGCCTACGCTTCGTAAAACAATTCAGAGGTTGCTTTGTCGGCTACTTGCGATGAAAGCGAGGCTTCTACTGCTTCGTCTGAATAGTCGTGACGTTTTTCTGGGTTCATGCCTAATTTTTTAATTAGGTTCATATCGGCATCAGCGTCAGGGTTTTCGGTGGTAAGAAGTTTGTCGCCATAAAATATTGAGTTAGCGCCTGCAAAAAAGCACATTGACTGCATTTGCTCGTTCATGGCGTTACGCCCTGCCGATAAACGTACATAACTGTGTGGCATCATAATGCGCGCTGTTGCTATGGTACGTACAAATTCAAAGTGATCTAAATCGTCTGCGTTTTCAAGCGGTGTGCCTTTAACTTTAACGAGCATATTAATAGGCACGCTTTCTGGCTGTTGTGGCAAATTAGCTAGCTGCATCAGTAACCCATAACGGTCGCTTGCTTGCTCGCCCATACCGACTATTCCGCCTGAGCATACTTTCATACCAGCATCGCGTACGTGGTCAATGGTATTTAATCTGTCTTGAAATGTACGGGTTGATATAATTTGCTCGTAATACTCAGGTGACGTGTCAAGGTTGTGATTATAGTAATCAAGCCCCGCGTCGCGAAGCTCATGAGCTTTTTCGTTTGTGAGTTTACCCAGCGTCATACAGGTTTCTAACCCTAGCTCTTTTACTTCTTTAACCATTTGCGAAATGTATGGCATGTCTCTGTCTTTTGGATCTGACCATGCAGCGCCCATACAAAAACGGGTCGCGCCTTTTTGTTTTGCAAGGCGCGCTTGCTCTACTACTTTTTCTACTTCTATCAAGCGTTCACGTTCTAAATCTGTTCGGTAGTGCCCCGACTGCGGGCAATACTTACAATCTTCTGGGCAAGCGCCTGTTTTAATTGATAACAACGTAGAAATTTGCACTTCATTTGGGTTGAAGTTAGTACGGTGAACCGAGGCGGCTTTAAAAAGTAAGTCGTTAAATGGCATTTCAAATAATGCTTTAACCTCATCGTGGGTCCAATCGTGACGAACAGGTGCAAGTTCCATAATACTCTCTTATTTTTTCTCAGCGGTGATATTGGCTTAGTCTACGAGTTGAAGTAACATTGTCAACGAAGCCCACCAAGTTAAAGTTTACATATGATTAAAAAGAATACGATTGACCTTGATTTTGATCGTGAGCACATTTGGCACCCATATACATCTATGACTAAGCCAATTCCGGTATACCCTGTTACACATGCAAACCACAATATTATTCACCTCGAAACTGGTGAGCAATTAATCGATGGCATGGCCTCGTGGTGGAGCGCCATACATGGCTATAATAACCCTGTTATAAATAACGCCATGATTGAGCAAATTAATAATATGAGCCACATTATGTTTGGCGGTATTACGCATAACAGCGCGGTAGAGCTGTGCAAAAAAATAGTAAATATAACGCCGCCTAGTTTAACTAAAGTGTTTTTAGCCGACAGCGGATCGGTAAGTGTTGAAGTAGCAATAAAAATGGCGCTGCAATATTGGTTAAGCCAAGGTATTACGACAAAACAAAAACTAATGACGCCTTACAAGGGCTACCATGGCGACACCTTTGCAGCCATGAGCGTATGCGACCCCGTTAACTCAATGCATAATTTGTATAGCGGCTTTTTACCTGAACACGTTTTTGTACCTGCACCGGTTAGTCAATTTGGGAGCAAATTTAACCAGGCAGAAGCCCAAGAGCTTGAAGAATATTTTAAAGCAAACCACAGCCAAGTTGCCGCCTTTATCATTGAGCCTATTGTACAAAACGCGGGTGGTATGAACTTTTATCACCCCGATTATTTAGCCTGCGTGCGTAAGTTGTGCACCCAATATAATGTACTGCTAATTTGCGACGAAATTGCCACAGGCTTTGGCCGTACAGGTAAATTATTTGCCGTAGAGCACGCCAATATAGAGCCCGATATAATGTGTATTGGTAAAGCATTAACTGGCGGCTCAATGACGCTATCGGCCACTATCACTAGCGATAAAATAGCCATTGGCATAAGCGAAGGTGAAGCCGGTGTTTTAATGCACGGCCCTACATTTATGGGTAACCCGCTTGCCTGTGCTGCGGCCTGCGCAAGTATTGATTTATTACTTGAGCAAAACTGGCAACAACGAATAAAGCAAATAAACACCCAGCTACAACAACTTAATAAATGCAGTGAACTAAATGAGGTTGCCAATGTGCGTACCTTAGGTGCAATAGGCGTTGTTGAACTAAACGAGGCTGCTGGCAATGTTGATGTTGCTAAAATTCAGGCTTATTTTGTAGAGCAAGGCGTATGGATACGCCCATTCGGTAAACTAATTTACCTTATGCCACCGTATATAAGTGACGACACCAGTATAAAAACACTGTGTGATGCCATTTATAATGCCATTGAAGGCAAGCATTACGCTTAATAGCTAGGGCGTGTTGATCTTTGGTAGGTGAATTTGCAGCAGTATGTTTGGTTTTTAGGCAAGGCAGAGCCTATGTAGTGTGGTTATTCCCCATAAATAGGCGATAACGCAGCATAAATGACAAACATGCGCTGCCCTTTGGGTTCTTTCTAGGGACGATAAACTCTTTGTTACTCGGTTTTTACTTAGCCCACTAGGTTACAAACCTCGCGCCGCGATTTAATCGTCCCTAGATTGAACAAATTTCAATCCGCAAAGGTCAACACGCCCTAATCTTACAGGTTATAGCGCTATTTACTGTAACCTACCGCTACATTTAGTGTTTTTATCTATTAAGCGAGTTTGTGGTTATTGATCTCGTTAACTATTAGCTATATGATAATGTCTATCATTTACAATTACCTTTTTGGACTTCTTTGCTATGAAATTACTATTTAAACCAGCCAAAACTTTAGGTGCAAGCCTTTTACTAGCCTCGGCGTTTATGGCTCAACCGGTATTAGCTAACGGCCCTATTGGCGAGCATGTTAATCATCTTCAAGCTAACCTTAAAAGTTACGCAGAAGAAGTAGAATGGATGGTAGGCAAAGTTGATACCATGGTAAGCGACTACGATACTAAAGGCGCAAAATCTGTAAAAACTGATGATTTAATTGAATACTGGGAATCAGTTAAGTTTCACAGCGCAATAGAAACTAACTTTGTACCAGTATACGCTTCTATTTGGCAGGGTCTTTATGGCGTAAAAATGGCCATTGATAATAAACAGCCTGCTGAGGAAGTTCGTAAACAACAAAAAGCGATGAACATAGCCTTGTGGCAAGGCCTTGGGGCTGTTAAGCTTGCTGCAAAATTCCAGCAAAAAGGCTTGTTAGACACTGTAAAAGCAACCGCTACAAAAGAAATGACACAAAGTGCCACAATTGATGAAATTAAGCACAAATTAGACCGTGTAGTAGCTAAATTTGCTGAGCGTTTACAAGACGAAGCAACTGAAATTGTTCACGATACTTATCTACACCTGTTTGAAGGCGTTGAAGGTACACTTATAGAACAAGACGCTAACCTAGTTGAAGTGCTGGAAAAAGACTTTAACGTAACACTGCCACTAGCAATTAAAAACAGCAAAAGCGTAGATGAAGTACGCGATGTGATCAGTGATATGCAAACAAAATTAGACCGCGCTAAGGTTTTAATAGAAAAAGCCGAAAAAGCCCGTAAGGATGTATTTTAAGTGAAGCGTAGGACCTTTATTCAAGGCCTAGCTGCGTTAGGGGTGGTTGGCTCATTGCCACTGCCTCTTTCTCGTGCGCTAGCCGCTGATATAGCAAACCCAGTTTCTGTTGATGATTTACCAAAGCTTAAAGGCGAGTTAACCCTTTATTTAGGCCGAGGCGAAGGTGGTTTGTATGAAAACGTATTACAAGCAATCCAGAAAAAAAATCCAGACTTTAAACTCGGTATACGCCGAGGTCCTACTGCTGCTTTAGCAAATACGATTGTTGCAGAAGCTAAAGCCGGCGTTCGCCGCGCTGATTTATTTTGGGCGGTTGATTCAGGCGCGATTGGTTTAGTAACCGATGCAGGCCTTGCACAACCTATCCCAGGTGATTTATCTGCTCAGTTACAACCACAATTTAGATATAAAGAGTGGGCTCCAGTAACTGGCCGTATTCGTACATTGCCATATAACACGTCGCGTTTGACCAAAGATCAAATTCCAACAAGTATTATGGAAATTGCCGACAGCGATTTAAGTATTGGCTGGGCGCCCGCCTACGCTTCTTTTCAATCGTTTGTAACCGCAATGCGAATTTTAGAAGGCGACGACAAAACTGCTAAGTGGCTTAAAAAGATTAAAAAACGTGCTAAAACATACGCTGGTGAATTAGGTGTTGTTATGGGCGTTGAACGCGGTGAAGTTGATATTGGTTTTGCTAATCATTATTACACATTGCGTTTAAAATCAGGCAAGCCTGATGCCAAGCTTGATTTAGCATTTACACAAAATGATGCGGGCTGTTTAGTTAATGCATCGGGTGTATTAGCCCTTAACGACGATCCGCTTGCTACTAACTTTATGCGTTACTTACTTAGTAAAGAAGTACAAGGTTACTTAGCCAGTGAAGCGTACGAAATTCCGTTAGTAAATGGTATTACCCAACCTGAGGGTCTACCATCACTTGCTAATATTTCTCCACCTAAAGTAGATTTAACACACCTTGCTGATTTACGCCCTACTATAGATTTGATGCGTAGCAGCGGCGTATTGTAATGAGAATACCTGCCTCTTATCCAATGGCGCTGCTTGCAGCGCTTGTTGCGCTTACCCCTGTTTATGTATTAATAGTGCTTGCAAGCGATGCAAGCTCAGTGTTTGACACCCACAATCTTCAAATTTTAGGCAACACGTTATCGTTAATGGGTTTAACGGTACTCGGATCTATTTTAATTGGTGTGCCACTGGCGTTTATTAGCGCGTATGTGCATTTGCCATTTAAAAAACTCTGGCTGGTTGTATTTGCAGCCCCACTGGCAATCCCCAGTTATATTGGCGCGTTTACACTTTATGCTGCTTTTGGCCCCGGTGGCGAAATAAACACCTTAACAGGAATAGAAACACCATCAATGTATGGCCTAACAGGTGCCGCCATTGTAATGACACTTTATACTTTCCCGTTTGTAATGATGACAACTCGCTCATCCCTACTGAGCCTTGACGCGAGCATGGTTAATGCCGCGCGTACGCTAGGTATGTCGATGACGCAAAGTATATTTAAAGTTATATTACCGCGCGTAGTTAACGGTATTGCAGCAGGCTCATTGTTAGTCGCCCTTTATACGTTATCAGACTTTGGCACGCCCGCAATGATGCGCTTAGATACGTTTACCCGCGTAATTTACGTTGAATACAACGCCTTTGCGTTAGGGCGCGCAGCTATGCTTTCGCTTCAACTGATGGTTATTGTTGGCTTTTTACTTTTAGTTGAATCACAAATAAAAACAGCCCCTGAGCGCCAAGGTCGCCCGTTAATTTTATTCCCAAGCAAACTACAGTTAAGTGCAATATTTATTACGTTTGCACCTGTTTTACTGCTCGCTATTGGCTTGCCTTTGGCTATATTTTCGCTTTGGTTAGCTCGTGATGGTTTTAGCTCATTTGATTTTAATATTGCGTGGAACTCTACGTATGCATCGGGTATTGCGGCAATTGTAGCTGTTATCGTTGCGATCCCCGTTGCACATGCCGCACTGAGTGGAAAAGCGGGTCGTATAATGGAGCGTGTTACTTACTTTGGTTTTGGTATTCCGGGTATAGTAATGGGCACAGCGCTTGTTTACGGTGGTTTGCAGTTACCGTTTTTATACCAAACACTAGGACTGCTTATTATTGCTTATATGCTGCGGTTTTTACCACTTGCTGTAGGCTCTGTTAGAACAAGCACCGAACACTTAGATCCAAGCTTAGTAAAGTCTGCGCGCGTATTAGGGGCAAGTCCACGTGAAGTATTTACTCGTATAACACTGCCTTTAACTATGCGCGGTATTATTGCCGGTGCAGCACTGGTGTTTTTAGAGTCAATGCGCGAACTCGAAGCCACGCTATTACTTGGCCCAACAGGGTTTGAAACCCTCTCTACCTATTTATGGCGTGTATACGAAGCGGGCTATTTTGGTCGCGCCGCTATTCCTGGATTATTGTTAGTAGTGATATCTGCCTGCGGGTTAGCTATTATGATGTCTGGCGAAAAACGCAACCAGTTTGAACATTAAGGATTTAAGAAACAATGCTATCTGTAAGTCAGTTGTCTATAGATTATGGCAGTAACCGCGTAGTAAGCGATTTAAACTTATCGCTGGGTGAAAACGAAATCCTTATGCTTGTAGGGCCAACAGGTTGTGGTAAAAGTACAATTTTACAAGCCCTTGCTGGCCTTATACCTATTAGCGAAGGCGAAATAAACACAGGTAAATGGCGCGCTACACCCAAATTAACAATACCTCCTGAAAAACGCAGTGTAGGTATGGTTTTTCAAGATTTTGCGTTATTTCCGCACTTAACCGTACAGCAAAACATTTGCTTTAGATTAAAAGATACAGCCCCTGCTGAGTATTGGATAAAACTACTTGGACTGAGCGATTTTAGAGATAAAAAACCAGCAACGCTTTCTGGCGGACAAAAGCAACGTGTAGCACTTGCGCGCACCCTAGCCCACCAACCTGATTTTGTATTACTTGATGAGCCGCTTTCAAACTTAGATGCCGCCCTTAAAGACATGCTTCGTTGGGATATTAGAAACGCACTTAAAGCTGCTGGCGTACCGGCGATTTGGGTAACACACGACCAAGAAGAAGCACTCTCGGTTGGCGATCGTGTTGGTGTACTTAAAGGCGGCAAAATTCAGCAAATCGATACACCCGAGCGCTGCTTTAGTACCCCAAATAATCGCTTTGTGGCACGCTTTTTAGGTGAAGCCAGCTTTATTAGCGGCCAATTTAGCCAAGGACAAGCCACTACCTCAATTGGTAATGCGCCCGCTCATGGCGTTGACTGTGAAAGTGGCGACGTTGATGTACTACTTCGACCAGACGATGTGTTACTTGTTCAAAGCAGTGTTGGCAATAACGGCGAAGTAATTTGGGTACGTTTTGAAGGTGGCAGTCGCTTGTGCGCTGTAAAACTTGCGTGCTCTACGGTTGTAACTAGCCGAGTAAGCCATGAAGTTGTGGTAAACCCAGGCGATGAAGTGCATGTATCACTAAGTACATCGCACCCACTAGCGGTTTATAAACAAGAAGCTTAACTACTTTTTTACTTACATAAACCAAAAAGCCCATATATATGGGCTTTTTAATAGGTATTGCTATGTATGTTACTAACTAAATTCGAAGCACTACCACTCAAACATGTAGGCCATTTTGCTTATGGTTTTAAGCGGGACATTATGCGAGTTACGTTTAGCATATAAGTGCTGCATTGATTTGTCTTTCACTTCACCCACTATCACTTCTTTTACTTGATAACCTAAAGCAACAGCAGCTTGGGTGTAAGCTATAAATTCCCACTTTTTAATATTGGTGTTATCTACAATCACCAATGGCATACCTTGAGCAAGTGCATTTATAAAGCGCGCTAAATTTAAATTATGAAATTGCGACAATTTAAATTTATCGAAATGATATTCGCCCTGCTCATTAATAAAGTAATCATCAGTTGAGCAGATTAGGTATTGGCTTTCGTCAACTCCACCTAATTCGTCAGCAAGGCTTTGCGCGTAGTAAGACTTACCGCTTCCTGGTAGTCCTCGTAAAATAAAAACTTGTTTCATAGCATCGATTTTTTAAGTGTGAATAAATATTAATTTGATTTGTTTGTTAATAATGCCACAAAATCATTAAATTTAAGAGCAACAAATCATAATAGTAGCAATTAAACTCTAAAAACTGTTTAAAAATAAACCGCATGCATAAAAACTTTTAAAGAGTTGCCCACAATAGTTTTTTTATTCAACTTTACTAGGTAAGATACAGGGTTCAAGTGCAGCGCCGTTTATGTGCAATTTATGCCCGAGTGTTGCGCACAGTTAAAATAAAATAGTTAGGCAACTTATATCATTGGAGTGAAGATGAGCCATTTAGCGATTTCAGAGCTATTAAAAGGCAATGTTGCGGTAGACAGCCAAGTAACAATTAAGGGCTGGATCCGTACTCGCCGCGATTCAAAAGCAGGAATTTCATTTTTAGCCGTTCATGACGGTTCGTGTTTTGATCCTATTCAAGCGGTAGTTCCTAATTCACTGAATAATTATGATGAAGTTACTAGCTTAACAGCCGGTTGTTCTGTGTCGGTTACTGGTGTTTTAGTACAATCTGCTGGTCAGGGTCAATCTTACGAAATTCAAGCTAATACAGTGACTGTATTAGGTTGGGTAGAAAACCCAGATTCATACCCAATGTCGGCAAAGCGCCACAGCATTGAGTACTTACGTGAGCACGCTCACCTTCGCCCTCGTACAAATATGATTGGCGCGGTAACTCGTGTACGTAACTGTTTAGCACAAGCTATTCACCGTTTTTACCACGAGCAAGGCTTTTACTGGATCAGCACGCCAATTATTACGGCAAGTGACTGTGAAGGCGCTGGCGAAATGTTCCGTGTGTCTACGCTTGATATGCAAAACTTACCGCTTACAGACAAAGGCGAAGTTGATTACAGCGAAGATTTCTTCGGTAAAGAAGCATTTCTTACTGTATCTGGCCAGTTAAATGGCGAAACTTACGCTTCTGCAATGTCAAAAATTTACACGTTTGGCCCAACATTCCGTGCAGAGAATTCAAATACATCTCGCCACCTTGCAGAATTTTGGATGGTAGAGCCAGAAGTTGCATTTGCTGATTTAGAAGACGTCGCAAAACTTGCTGAAAATATGCTTAAGTATGTGTTTAAAGCCGTACTTGAAGAGCGTCGTGATGACATGGAATTTTTTGCACAACGTGTAGAAAAAACTGCAATTACGCGTTTAGAAGAATTTGTAGAAAAAGACTTCGCGCAGGTAAATTACACTGAAGCAGTAGAGATCCTTAAAAACTGTGGTAAAAAGTTTGAGTACGCTGTTGAATGGGGTGTAGATTTACAATCTGAGCACGAGCGTTACTTAGCTGAAGAACACTTTAAAGCACCGGTAGTTATTAAAAACTACCCACGTGACATTAAAGCATTCTACATGCGCCAAAACGAAGACGGTAAAACCGTTGCCGCAATGGACATTGTAGCACCCGGTATTGGTGAGATCATTGGTGGTTCACAACGTGAAGAACGCCTTGATGTACTTGATGCACGCTTAGAAGAAATGGGCTTAAACAAAGAAGATTACAGCTGGTACCGCGATTTACGTAAATACGGTAGCGTGCCACACTCAGGCTTTGGTTTAGGCTTTGAACGCTTAGTTGCTTATGTAACAGGTATGGGCAACGTACGTGACGTTATTGCCTTCCCACGTACTAAAGGCAGCGCCACTTACTAATATTCAGTAAGTCGTTTATAAATACTAAAAACCAGCCAATTGGCTGGTTTTTTTGTGTCTAATATATTTCTATTTAAGATTTTTTACAAAAAATAAGTAAAAACTTATATGTGATGCAAACAAGGTTAAAAACAGACTTCCCTTTGTAAAGCTAGAAAACCAGAGTAAGAATAGTAAAAATACATGAACTAAGAACATCCCATACCAAGAAATTTTTGCAGCCATATGGATTTTTGAACTTTGCTGTTGCTTAACCTCATGAACGCTAAAACCCCAAGCGAGAGCGGTCCACACACATGAAAATAAAAACATAAAAGTTGAAGCAATAGTTAATCCAATATCACTGCTGTCCATCGATCCCCCTTATCTAACAAATTGTTATTATAAAAACAAAAAAAGCCATGATACCCAAAGGACACCACGGCTTTCAACCAGAATATATTTTGCTTAATTAAGCGCTATAAAGCACTTTCGAGCTGTGGCAGTACTTCAAACAAATCAGCCACTAGACCGTAATCTGCAACTTGAAAAATAGGTGCGTCTGGG
Organism: Pseudoalteromonas sp. S8-8; assembly: GCF_000497875.1. Taxonomy (NCBI): domain Bacteria; kingdom Pseudomonadati; phylum Pseudomonadota; class Gammaproteobacteria; order Alteromonadales; family Pseudoalteromonadaceae; genus Pseudoalteromonas; species Pseudoalteromonas sp. S8-8. Next base: position 116,861 of record NZ_AUTR01000001.1, on the reverse strand, counting down.
TCTTTATTAATCGCGACAATTACTTTTGAGTCTTTCATGCCGGCTAAATGCTGAATAGCACCGCTAATCCCTACTGCAATGTATAAATTAGGCGCTACAATTTTACCTGTTTGCCCTACTTGCATGTCGTTAGGTACAAAGCCTGCATCAACTGCTGCACGCGACGCACCAATCGCAGCACCGAGTTTATCGGCAATACCATTAAGTAGTGCAAAGTTTTCACCGTTTTGCATACCGCGACCACCCGATATAACCACAGTGGCAGCCGTAAGTTCAGGTCGTTCAGACTCTGTTTGTTCAACACTTACAAAGCTACTTAATTGCGAATCAGACACTGTATCAATACTTGTTATAGCAGCAGCTGATTGCTCACCTTGTAAATCAAAGCTACTGGCACGTACGGTAATTACTTTTTTACTGTCGAGTGATTTAACCGTTGCGATTGCATTACCTGCATAAATTGGACGTTTAAATGTATCGGCGTCCACTACTGCGATAATTTCAGAAATTTGCGCAACATCTAATAACGCAGCAACACGTGGCATAAAGTTTTTACCTGTTGTAGTAGCACTTGCAACAATGTGGCTGTAGGTGTCGCTAAGCGATAAAACTAAATCGGTCATGCTCTCAGCTAACTGATGTTCATAAACGCTATTATCGGCAACTAAAACATTAGCTACGCCATCAATGCTGGCCACTTGTGAGCTCATTGCGCTTAGGCTGTTCCCTGCAATAAGTACATCAACAGGAAAACCTATTTTTACTGCAGCGTTAATAGTTTTTGAGGTTTCTGGTTTTAAGGCACCGTTGTCGTGCTCTGCAATTACGAGTGTTTTCATTTAAATCACCTTTGCCTCTGTTTTTAATTTTTCTACAAGCTGTGCAACGTCTTCAACAATAATTCCTGCGGTACGTTTAGCTGGCTCTTCTACGCTTATTAATTGAATACGCGGTGTTAAATCAACACCAAGCGAATCAGCTGCTATTACTTCAAGCGGCTTACGTTTGGCTTTCATAATATTTGGCAGTGATGCGTAACGAGGCTCGTTTAAGCGTAAATCAGTCGTAACAACCGCTGGTAAGTTAAGTGCTACCGTTTGCAGGCCCCCATCAACTTCGCGGGTCACGTTTACTTTGCCATTTTCAATAACAACCTTGGATGCAAATGTACCCTGCCCACGATTAGTAAGCGCAGCAAGCATTTGACCTGTCTGGTTATTATCTGAATCGATTGACTGTTTGCCCAAAATGACAAGTTCAGGAGATTCTTGCTCTACAATTTTAGCGAGTAGCTTTGCAATATGGAGTGACTCGAGCTTTTCATCGGTTTCGATGTGAATGGCTTTGTCGGCACCCAGTGCTAATGCTGTGCGTAATTGCTCTTGCGATGCTTTTGGACCAATAGTAACAGCAACAACTTCACTGGCTGTACCGGCTTCTTTAAGGCGTATTGCTTCTTCTATAGCAATTTCACAAAACGGGTTCATTGCCATTTTTACGTTAGTTAAATCAACGTCGCTTTTATCACTTTTAACGCGTGCTTTTACGTTGTAATCAATCACTCTTTTTATTGGTACGAGAACTTTCATAGGAACTCCATAATTATTTAAACCTACAAGGTAACGTGCACGTCAACTTATTTATTTTATGAAATTAGACTACTTCCTGTTGACGTAAACGTCAACCTAAAATAACCTTTAACTATTCACAGTCTGTAACGTTTAATTTGCAAGGTTAAAAATAGGCTGTACACCTTATTTAAATGCGTAGTAAACATTCGAATAAGTCCGTCATAGATAAAGAGGTTATTATGGTCGAACGTGAAACCATGGAATTTGATGTAGTAATTGTTGGCGCTGGCCCTGCGGGGCTTTCAAGTGCAATTAAACTCGCGCAATTAGCACAAGAAAAACAACAAGAGTGCATGATTTGCGTAGTCGAAAAAGGTTCCGAAGTGGGTGCACATGTACTCTCTGGCGCTGTTTTTGAAACCAAAGCTTTGGATGAACTGCTACCAAATTGGCAAGAGCTTGGCGCACCGGTTACAACCAAAGTAACTAACGATGAAATTTATTGGTTTAATAACGAGCAAAAATCGACATCAATCCCCCACTTTGCTACGCCAAAAACATTTCATAATGACGGTAACTACATTGTATCTATGGGTAATGTATGTCGATGGCTTGCTGAGCAAGCTGAAAGCTTAGGCGTAGAGATTTTTCCAGGATTTAGCGCACACTCTTTAATAATTGAAGATAAAGCAGTAAAAGGCATTATCACTGGCGATATGGGTGTCGACAAAGACGGTAATGAAAAAGACGGTTACATGCCTGGCATGGAGCTTCGTGCAAAATACACTATATTTGCAGAAGGCTGCCGAGGTCACTTAGGTAAGCAGCTAATTAATGAGTTTGCACTTGATGCAGATTCATCGCCGCAGCATTACGGTTTAGGCTTTAAAGAAATTTGGCAAATTGATGAAAGTAAGCATGAGCTTGGCAAAGTTGTTCATGGTACAGGTTGGCCACTTAGCGGCGATACTAATGGTGGTGCATTCATGTATCACAGTGAAAACAACCAAGTCGTTGTAGGTTTAATTGTTGACTTAAATTACTCAAACCCACATTTAAGCCCGTTCGATGAGTTTCAGCGAATGAAGCACCATCCAGTATTTAAAAACGTACTTGAAGGCGCAGAACGCATTGCTTACGGTGCGCGTGCTATTGCTAAGGGCGGTTTACATTCATTACCAAAAATGCATTTTGCAGGTGGCTTACTTGTAGGGTGCGATGCAGGCACACTTAATTTTGCAAAAATTAAAGGTAATCACACTGCAATGAAATCGGGAATGGTTGCCGCTGAAGTTATTTTTGAAGCATTGCAAAATGAGTTGGCAAATACCGATTTAACTCATTATCAAACTGCGTTTGAGCAATCGTGGGCATATAAAGAGTTATATCAATCTCGTAACTTTGGCCCTGCAATGCACAAGCTCGGTAAGTTTGTAGGTGGTGCGTATAACACGCTTGATCAAAATATTTTCAATGGTGGTTTACCCTTTACATTTAAAGATAATACGCCCGATCACTCTACCCTTGTTGATGCTAACGCCGCTGACAAAATAGCGTACCCAAAGCCAGATGGACACCTTAGCTTTGATAAACTCTCAAGTGTGTTTTTATCAAATACTAACCACGAAGAATCACAGCCGTGTCATTTAAAGCTCAAAGATGCGTCAATTCCTATTAACGTGAACCTAGTGAAATTTGATGAACCTGCACAGCGTTATTGCCCTGCTGGCGTTTACGAAGTACAAGAAATAGCAGGCAATAAAGAGTTTGTTATTAACGCTCAAAACTGTGTGCATTGTAAAACCTGCGATATTAAAGACCCAAGCCAAAACATTACCTGGGTAACTCCAGAAGGTGCTGGTGGGCCAAACTACCCAAATATGTAACTAAATTATGCGTTATATACACATATAGTCACTTTTTTTACATATAAATTATAAACATATCCTAAATTGCAGGGGCTTCGGCCCCTTTTTTACGTTATGCTAATAGTAGTTTTAATAATAAGAGTGTTATCTATGCCGTCGTCAAAAGTTGTTTTTCGTTTTTTAGCAGAGCCTACCGATGTTAATTTTGGTGGTAAAGTTCATGGTGGGGCCGTCATGAAATGGATTGACCAAGCAGGCTATGCATGTGCTGCGGGTTGGAGTGGTCACTACTGCGTAACGGTTTCGGTTGCGGGTGTTAAATTTAGACGCCCAATTTTAGTGGGTCAAATAGTCGAAGTAGAAGCTAAAATTGCCCATACGGGTAGAAGTAGCATGCAAATATTTATACAAGTGCGTTGTGGCGATCCAAAAACACAAAATATGGTTGAAACAAATCATTGTGTTATCAGCTTTATTGCAATGGATGAAACGGGCTACCCTATAGAAGTGCCTTCGTTTAAAGCTGTAACAGAAGAAGATATTAAATTAAAAAATTACGCTATAAAAATGAAAGAAATAGCAATTGAAACAGAAAACTTGCTTCATACAGTGTAATTACTAGTTTAAATAATTCAGGCTATGTAAAAAACTCATTATACTTTGTAAAACATACAACTTATTTTAGAGTACTCAATTACACAAAAGTTCACTTTGATTATAAAACACGCTAAATACCGTAAAAACCAATACAAAAGAATTAATTAAGGCGTGTTTTTAATTCATTTTAATATTGGCACGCTCGCTGCAAGTAGATAATTGAAGTTTGATTAATGAAATCAAGCATTTGATTATTTTTTGTAAAGGAGCTATTCAATGATTAAAACACTTTCTCTTTCAGCTATTGCACTAGCAACACTGGGTTTTAACTCTGCAGCACACGCTGACATTTCTGATTTCGATTCTCCACGTATTTATACTGGTATCGGTTACGGTCAATATTCTTTTGAATTTGAAGACAGTGACAACGACACTGACTTTGACGACGATGCACAAATGCTTAAGGGTTACGTTGGTGCACAATTTAACGAGTACTTAAGCTTAGAGCTTGCTTATCAAAACTTTGATGAAGTAAGTGATATAGACAGCAAAGCTGAAATTGATGGCGTATCGCTTGCCGCACGTTTGGGCTACCCTATAACAGAAAGCTTTTCTGTGTATGCAAAAGGCGGTTGGCTTGAATGGGATGCAGATTACACACAAGATTTACCAGTAGGTGGCGTATCAGCGTCTACAGATGGTGGTGATGCATTTTACGGCGCTGGTATTGAATACGCGCTTACAACAAATGTACAGTTTCGTTTAGAGTACGAACGCTATAAACTTGATGACGATATTGACCCAGATATGGATGTAGCGTCTGTATCAGTTCAATACATGTTTTAATTAGTCTTTAGCATGTATAAAAGGTAAGCCCAAGGGCTTACCTTTTTTGTTTTAGGCTCTTTTTAAATATATTAATATAAACCAATCAGTCTAATAAAAACTTTAAACCGTTTGGTCTATAATGCTAAGTGCATTAAATAATTGTTCTATTGTAGCACTAAGAAAATAGCGCAATAACAAGGCAAAATTATAATATATAGTTGTTATCACAAATTGCTCCCTGCATTGCTCTACCTCCTGCATCCACGCAGTCAACTATGAATAATTCCTAACAAAGTAAGTGCGCTATTTAATGCAGTAGAATAATCATATTTTTTAATAAAATTGGTATACGCAATAAACTTGCTTACATTAATGCCATAAATGCTAAATGCGGGTAGAATAGCGCTCTATTTTATTTGTACCCGAGTACTATGAGCGATTATACCATTTCGGCTATTGGCCACATTCAATCTCCTTATAAACAAAAGTTTGCTATACCTAGGCAACCACGTTTAGTGCCACAAGCTAAAGCAAAGCTTATATTTGCCCCCGATTTTAATCGCGAAGAGTTTGTACGTGGTTTAGATGAATTTACTCATATTTGGTTGTTATTTCGTTTTCATGAAACAGCTGATAAAGGTTATTCTGCTATGGTGCGCCCGCCTCGTTTGGGTGGCAATGAGCGAAAAGGTGTATTTGCGACCCGTGCTACATTCAGACCAAACGCAATTGGAATGAGCGCCGTAAAACTTGAAGGTATTGAATATAAAAACGGACAACTTAGCTTATTACTCGCTGGCATTGATTTACTTGATGGCACACCGATTATTGACATAAAACCGTATTTGCCGTATTCAGACTCTATGCCGGATGCAAGTGCTGGCTTTGCTGACACGCGCCCAGAAACACAAATGACGGTTGAATTTAGCCCTCAAGCAATTGAGTTTGTTAATGCGCAAACACAATACCCAGATTTACATGATTTTATTGCCAATGTTTTAAAACAAGATCCCCGCCCTGCATATAAAAAACAAAAAGACGGCGAGCAGAGCTATGGTATGACTTTGTATAATTATAATATTCGCTGGCAAGTCAGTGGCGAACATAACGTAGTAACAAGTATAGAAAAAAACTAAATAACTCAGTTAGCGCTTTAGTGTAAAAGCATCCGCTGGTAAACTTAAGCTCTATTAAAAGAATATAATTACTCTATTTCGGAAAAAACATGCGTACAAGCCAATATATACTCGCAACACTTAAAGAAACGCCATCAGATGCTGAAATCGTATCGCATCAGTTAATGCTTAGAGCCGGTATGATCCGTCGCGTCGCTTCGGGTTTATACACTTGGTTACCCTCTGGTTTACGCGTGCTACGTAAAGTAGAAAACATTGTACGCGAAGAGATGGACAAAGCAGGTGCAATTGAAATGCTAATGCCTGTTATTCAACCTGCTGATTTGTGGGAAGAGTCTGGCCGTTGGAATGAATTTGGTCCTGAGCTTATGCGCTTTACAGACCGTCATAACCGTACGTTTGCACTTGGCCCAACACACGAAGAAGTAATAACTGATTTCGTACGTAAAGAAATAAGCAGCTACAAGCAATTACCAGTTACTTTATACCAAGTACAAACTAAAGTACGCGACGAACGTCGTCCTCGTTTTGGTGTAATGCGTGCTCGTGAATTTACAATGAAAGATGCCTACTCTTTTCACTTAAGTGAAGAGTGTTTAGATGCGACTTATCAAGCGATGCACAAAGCATATTGTAATATTTTTGAGCGTTTAGGCCTTGATTACCGCCCTGTTATAGCCGATACAGGCTCTATTGGTGGTAGCGTATCGCACGAGTTTCATGTACTTGCTGAGTCGGGCGAAGATGCAATTGCATTTAGTGATGGCAGTGATTACGCCGCTAATATTGAAAAAGCAGAAGCACTGGCACCAAGCGAGCCTCGCCCTGAAGCATCAAAAGAGCTTAAAGCGTTTCCAACTCCTGATGCTAAAACGATTAACGAGCTTAAAAAACACTACGGTGTTAAGCCACATCGCGGTGTTAAAACGTTAATTGTTTATGGTACGCCTGATGAAAACGAAGTACGCGGTTTAGTAGCCTTAGTACTGCGTGGCGATCACGAATTGAATGAACTAAAAGCTGAAAAGCACCCATTAGTAGACTCTCCGCTTGAAATGGCAACAGAGGCAGATATTGTTGCTGCTATTGGCGCAAAACCTGGCTCATTAGGCCCTGTCGGCTTATCTATGCCTATTATTGTTGATAGAGCCGCTAACATACTTGCTGATTTTGTTGCCGGTGCAAATAAAGACGACGAGCATTACAGCGGTATTAACTGGGATCGTGACGTAACTGATTACGAAGTTGCTGATATTCGTAATATTGTTGAAGGCGATATGAGCCCATGTGGCCAAGGCGTTTTACAAATTAAACGTGGTATTGAAGTAGGTCATATTTTCCAACTTGGCACTAAATACTCAGAAGCGATGAAAGCGGGTGTATTAAACGAAGGTGGTAAAAACCAAACCATGACTATGGGTTGTTACGGTATTGGTGTTTCACGTATTGTTGCTGCTGCTATTGAGCAGAACAACGATCAATACGGGATCATTTGGCCAAAATCAATCGCGCCATTCGATTTAGCAATTGTTCCAATGAACATGCACAAATCGCATCGTATTCCTGATATTGCAAATAACCTTTACCAAGGTTTAAAAGATGCTGGTCTTGATGTGTTATTTGATGACCGTAAAGAGCGCCCTGGTGTTATGTTTAACGATATGGAACTCATTGGTGTGCCATTTACGCTAGTAATTGGTGAGCGTAACCTTGACGAAAACAAAGTTGAGCTTAAAAACCGCCGTACAGGTGAAAAGCTAATGATTGATATCGATACAGCAATTGATGCAATTAAAGCAGCCGTTAAAGGTTAAGCTAAAAATACTTATAAGTAATTTTAAAACCGCTTTTTAAAAGCGGTTTTTTTATACCTAAATTTTATGTGTGTTATTTGGCTTTAGTATTACTGTCGTATAATTGTCATTTTTATTCCCTAAAGTATTTAACCTGAACTCTGGATAATAAATCTATCTCGAGCAGCTATTTTCAGCGCTAACTGCGTTGAATTTACTTGCAATAGGCTCGCTATTGACGCGTAAATTCGCCTTGTTTTCACTGAAAATCTCTGGCTAGAGAAAATAAATTTAAATATCACCATGATTCAATACCTTAGTAAATCTCTTAACCAGAGTTCAGGTTATTTAACTATTACACTCGATACTTTAGGGAATGAAAATGAGTAATGGCGCAAACACTAAGAAGCAACACTACCCTACTATTTGGATATCTGATGTTCATTTAGGTTACAAAGACTGTAAAGCAGATTACTTACTCGATTTTTTAAACTCGGTAGAATCCGATACACTTTATTTAGTGGGTGATATTATTGATTTATGGTCAATGAAACGTCAGTTTTATTGGCACCCTTCGCATTATCAAGTATTAAACTCTATACAAAAAAAAGCAGCTAGCGGTACACGCGTCATTTATATTCCCGGTAATCATGACGAAACGTTTAGAAACTATATAAATCAAACGTTATTTGGTATTGAAATCCACCAGCAGTTTATTCACACCACTAAAGCTAATAAACGTTTTTTACTCGTACACGGTGATGATTTTGATTCCGCGACACGCTATAACAAACTTATTAGTATCGCAGGTGATGCAGGGTACGACTTTTTATTATTTTTAAACCGCTGGACCAATCGTATTCGAAAGCTATTTGGTGGTAATTACTACTCGCTTGCATCATGGATAAAAGCTCGCGTACACAAAGCACGTGAAGCAATTAAAGCCTTCGAAGATGCCGCAATTCATGAAGCTAAAAAGCAAAACGTAGACGGTATTATTTGTGGACACATTCATCATCCCAAAATAAAAGTAGATGACGGAATTATGTATTGTAACGATGGAGACTGGATTGAGAGTTGTACGGCGCTGGTAGAGCAGCAAGATGGAAAAATTGAATTACTACATTGGTCAGACACACAAACCGTACTCGATAGCGCCGACATAACAAAGTTAAATATATCAACGGATGCTAAACCAAAAAAATCAGCTGCATAAGCAGCTGATTCTCATTTAATCACTATTAACTTAGCCAGGTGATTAACTTATCTTTTAGCGTTCTTGGCTTGATTGGTTTAGTAATATAGTCGTTCATGCCTGCAGTTAAACAACGTTCTCTATCACCTTCCATCGCGCTTGCTGTCATAGCAATAATAGGTATGTAAGTGTAGTCTACCCCGGCCTTACTATTTCTGATTTCACTTGTTGTATCGTAGCCATTTAAATTAGGCATTTGGCAATCCATTAAAATAACATCAAAAGCTTGCTCTGTGTTTTCTCTCAATGCTTCTAATGCTTCTACACCGTCTGATGCACAGGTGATTTTTACTTTAGTGCGTTTTAAAATCGCCTTAGCTACTTCAATATTAATCATATTATCGTCTACTAATAATATATGATAAGCAGATAGGTCTGGCTCTACTTGTTCTTCTGTTAAGCCTTTTGGTGGCGCTATAATGCAATCATTACTGGCACCAAATAAGCTGGCTAACTTATAGCTAAATTGATCTTGGGTAAGCGGTTTATTTAGAATGTGGCTACCCTCAGGTAATATCATTTTAGTCGGTTTATCGGTCACCATGTCGCGTAAAATTAAGACGTACTTTTTATTAAACTGCTTACAGTAATCAATTAACGCATCAATTTGAGGATGCTCATCGTCAATTAATAATAAGTCAGCTTCAAACTCTTTATGCTCACTAAAGTAGTCGAGTCTTAAAATGTTTTCTGCATTTACTTTACAGGTTAGTAGCAATAAATCGCACACGTTTTTATAAACGTTATCGCGCGCTATTAATGCCGCTACGTTAATACTTGTAGCAAGTTCAATACCTGTGTTTAGTTTTTTCTCTTGTGCTACATGTAGCTCAACTGTTGCGGTAAAGGTACTACCAGCGCCCTTTTCACTTATAACCGTAATATTACCACCCATTAACTGAGCAAGTTTTTTACATATAGACAAGCCTAAGCCTGTACCACCAAAATGACGGGTTGTACTTGAATCTTCTTGTGTAAACACTTCAAATAGTTTGTCTATGTTCTCTGGCGCTATACCAATTCCCGTGTCTTTTATTGTAAAGCTCATTAATAACTTTGAGTCGGTAATGTACTTAGAGCCGACAGTTAAACTTACTTCACCTCGGTGAGTAAATTTAAATGCATTATTAACTAAGTTAATTAAAATTTGTTTAAGTCGATGGCTGTCGCCAATAACCATTCTATCTACTACATCTTTTGTATCTAAGAATACTTCAAGACCTTTGCGCTGGCCCTGTAACGCTAAAGAGCTAATCATATCGCTACATACTGTAACAACATCAAATGTATGATTATCAATATCAAGTTTACCCGCTTCTATTTTAGAAAAATCGAGAATATCGTTAATCAAATTCATCAGAGAGTTAGCACTACTATTAGCTAATTTTAAGTAATGGTATTGTTGTTCACTTAAGCCATCTTCTTTGAGCATTTCAAGCATACCCAAAACGCCATTCATCGGTGTGCGTATTTCGTGAGATATATTTGCTACAAAGTCACTTTTTGCTTGGCTCGCTGCTAATGCTTGATCAATTGCTCGCTCTAGCTCAACAGTCCTTTGTGAGACTTTTAGCTCTAAAGTACTGTTTAAGCCTTCAAGCTCTGATTGAGTATTTTTTAATGAACTAATATTTCTTAAAATAGCCGCTACCTGATAACGGTTATTGTAGACATCAAAAATACTACTGAGTGTAATTGAAAAGTATTGTTTGTTGCCATAACCATCTGTGTAGATAGCTTCAAACGGTATTTTTGATCCGTTTGAAATAGTCTCTTCTATACAGTTATTATCGGCTTCATTTAAGTTAAATAAAGAAACAAAGTCAGGGCTAGTGCCTGAGATTGAATTACCGAAAACCTCTTTAGCTGTATTATTAAAGTGAACAATTTCGCCGTTTTGCTCAATTGTAAAAATAGCATCCAAAGAATTTTCTATTACTTTATTGTTTTGCTCTTTTAGAGAATTAATTAACAACTTACGGTTTATAAAACGTTGGTATAAAAAGGCAATAACTAAAAATACGCTAAAGAATACCACTAGCATTGCAATAAAGTTTTGACGCCTTTCGTTCACCTTTGCAAACAACGTTTTAGTATCAACACTTACACCAAGCTCTAAAGGTAACATCGCAATATCACCATCAAGCGAAATACGCTTTTTTAACGTGTAAGCAATTGGGTAATTACTTAGCGGTAAAGTGCCTTGCTCTGCCATTGTGCTTGCAGTGGAAAATTCTTCAGTCCATGTTTTTGCTTTATTAAATTCAAAACCGAAGCGTAATTGAGAGTTTGGATGATATAAAAATTCACCTTCATTATTCATTAGGTAAATTTGTGTTCCTTGTGGAGATTCAACCGTTAAACTTTTTATTAATTTATCAGCAAAGTAGTTAGTGACTAATATTGCAAAAATTTTATTTTTTTCATCAAAAACAGGCTTAGCTACACGAAAAGTACTTATATAAGGTTCTTGTATCTGCCCATTTTCACGGTTGTAGTTAATAGGAGAAATATAAACACTTTTATTATCGAGCATACTCGCTTTTATCATGTAATCGCGTTGGCCTTTCTTTTGTAATTGCAGGCCTTGCAGTCGATTAATTTCTCCGAGTTGGTTTCTATCAACCCTGACAACTTCTTGCCCACCATCTGCGAGAATAATATAGCGAGCCTGAAGTATGCTGTCGTCTGTGCGCATAAAACCACTAAAAATACTCGCTAAGCGCTCTTCCCAAACGTCAATGTGCGTGCCTAACAAGGGATCTATTTTCTTGTTTTCAGTGGCGCGAGTAATGCCTTTAATCGGGGGCGTTGCGTCTAAAAAGCGAATAGCGGTAACACTATCTTTAAGATGCTTTTTTAGTGAAAGGCTTTTTGTTTCAAGCTCACGTTTTAATTCTATTTGGGCTGAATTATAAACATCACTTCTTACTTTTTGGTCAAACAAATACAGAGATGGTAAAGCTATAAGAACAAATATTATTGTTGCAACGAGCATTAGTCTATTATTTTTTGTCACATTCAAAAAATTATTCTTTTTCAACATTTACCTTCACCATAAATTTTTATTGTTATTAGTATAGAGCATTAACGAAAGAATTGGACCATCTAACTAATCGGTTATCGTTATAATTTTTATAATAAAAAGACTAAATCATTAGTTTTATTTAGAGCGCACTCTCTATATGAATTATAAATGAATGCGCGTTCCCGTATTGACTCACGCAGCTTATAAAGTAGTTGTTTCAACCGATTATCCCTTTAAAATATAAAAGGTAGCCAATGCTACCTTTTATATATTTTTAGAGTGCTAAATCTACATTATCTAAATAGTACATCTTCTCTGTTAAACCATTTAACGCAAAATGCCAGTAGTCCAGCCGCAATGATTGCAGTAGCTAAAAATATTAAGCCCACAAATGTGTAATCAACAGTCCCTTTTACTATTTCTTTAATCGCTAAAGCCACGTTTGTAACAGGAATGAATGCTGTTTTAGCAGTAAGCTCCATATTTGGCATTATTGAAATAATAATAGGGAAAAATACACCCATGCTAAGCGGAGCCATGTAGTTTTGCGCTTCTTTAAACGTACGTGCATAAATAGATATAGCCAAAGCTAAGGCTGAGAATATAGCAGCCACAGGTAGTAGCAGTACAAATATCATCAGTAAATCGGTTACCGCTAATGTACTAAATGCCGCTTTAATAAAATCAAGATCAGCAAATGCTAACGCCAGTGCTATCCAGCAACCCATACTCAAGACCGTTATGGTTGTGGAGGCAATGGATGTAGTTAACAAAGTTATAAATTTACCAAGCACCAGCTCTGTACGCGTAATAGGTGTAAGTAGGAGTGTTTCTAGTGTGCCGCGTTCTTTTTCGCCAGCACCTAAATCAATAGCGGGATAAGTAGCCCCCATTAGTACTAATGGTATAAGTAAGTAAGGTAAAAACCCGCCAATTTTTTCGCCAAGGTTTTCACGTTTATCGGCTGTATCTACTTTAATGACTTCAATTGGATTAAGAATGGATTTTTGAACAGACTCTTCAATACCAAAACTAATCAGCTTTTGAGTTTGCAGCACGTCACTGTATTCTTTTGCGAGCTCTTTAACGCGTTCGAATAAAAAATTGATAGATTTTGAATCGTTAAATACAACCTGCCACTGGCTTTGTTTTCCATCATCTAATGTTTGCTCAGCATGGCTTGGTAAATAAATACCCATATCAATATCGCCAGCTATAACACCAGCTTTAAGCTCTTCAATGTTATTAAAGGTTTTAGCCCCTTTATAAAGCTCAAAACTTTTGTGATAAAACACTTTATCAGTAAACTCTTGTGCGTATTCACCATTAATAATGGCATACGTATTTACTTTTTGTTCTGCATCCATCGCTGCTTGTGAGCTTATAAATGCCATTACGGCAAACAATAACGGAAATATAGCGACAGGGAGCGCAACAACAAATAATAGCGTTTTTTTGTCGCGTAATAACTCTCTTAATTCCTTTTTAAATACCTCAAACATCATGTTTCTCCGTTAATATGTTCATAAACGCTTGATTAAGCTCATCACTATTACCTGCTTGTTTAAATTCATCTACTGTTCCGTCAAAGCAGCTAATACCTTCGTTAATTACAGCGACTCGGTCGCATAAAAGTGCAACTTCATCTAAATGATGGGTAGAAAAAATAACAGGAGTACCTTGCGCCTTTAAACCCTTAATAAATTGAATAACGGTTTGCGTGGTCATTATATCCAGACCCGTTGTTGGCTCATCAAGTACAACAACTGCTGGGCGATGCACAACAGCACGCGCAATATTTGCTTTTTGCTTCATACCTGTTGATAGGTTTTCTGCGCGTTTATCTACAAACTTATGCATATCAAGCAATGTAAATAGCTCATCACAACGCGATGCAATATCGCTTTTGCTCATACCGTGGAGCTTTGCAAAATACTCTATGTTTTCTTTTACAGTTAAGCGGCCATACAAACCGGTAGAGCCCGATAAAAAACCGATAGACTTACGTCCCAGTAGCGGTTTTTTTACAATGTCGTTTCCGGCAATTGTTATTGAGCCTTCATCGGGCTTTAACGCGGTTGAAATCATTCTAAGTGTAGTCGTTTTACCCGCACCATTTGGGCCTAGCAACCCAAGTACTTCACCCTTTGCGCAGCTAAAACTCACATCTCGTACTGAGTGAAAGTAATCTTTATCTTCACGAGGGTCGATGTCGTCTATTTTATTTTTTTTGTGATCTTTAGTTAGCTTAAATTTCTTTTTAAGCCCAGCAACTTCTATCATGTTCGTATCCTTCGTTTCGCTCTAAAATAATCTGTATTGTTGTAAAAAGAGTCGTCTTTGTTTTCGTCATGCCAGCCTGGCACACCTAATAAAGGCAGTGGTGAAAGCTGTTTGTTATCGGCTAAGCAGTTATCTGTATTAATCATCTCATAAAGGGCTTGGTCTAGGTACTGATATTGAGTAACTAAATCTTTACAAAATATTTCATCCGGTACACAAACAAACAATGCTTTACCCGTTAAACCTATATAAGGTTTGGTGAGCATTTCATAATTAGCATGGCCAAACATAAACGCTTTAATGCTTTTTCCCCATTCGCTTTTATGCTCAACAAATGCTGTTTTCCATTGATGATCGCAAAGCCACTGCTGCCATTTACTCTCACTTATAGCTAATACAACACCACATTCATCAAAGAGCGTTAGTGCATTACGATGCTTAGTACGCTTTTGCAAACCATGCTCAGCTATATCTTGCACATGACGCTGGTTAATAAGTGCTTTGGTTTTAGGAAATAAACACCAAATAAAGCCACCAAATAAGTCATGCCAGTTCTCACTGCGTGTAGGTACAACACCCGTTTCAAAAATAACTTGTTCGTAATAACGATCGCCAAAATCTACCTTTGCATCATCTTCAAAAGTAATAGGAATATTATTCGCATTAATAGCGGTTAAAAATGGAGAAAACCACTGCGGCGCCGGCCAATCTGTTAATTCGTTAACTTTAAACAGCTCACGTAAATGCGCAAATGCACCTGTTTCTAGACTACTGATTTGCCACTGCTCGGGGGGAGTAAAACGCTTCATTTAAACCTTTAACAATTTATGCCTATAATTTACGAGAAGTTTACCGCAAAAACTGGTTCTACTTAATAGAAGTTAATATACTAATCACAACTTAAAACAAAAAAAGAGCTGACATGAAACATTATTTCTCTCTCACACTCCTCGCTACTGCTGTTTTAGCAGGTTGCGCAACAACAAGTATTACACCTACTGATGTAACAAATGGTTATAACAGTATTCAAGCTGATGAATTGGCTAAACATGTAAAAGTACTCGCATCAGACGAATTTGGTGGTCGCGCTCCTTCATCACCTGGCGAAAAGCTAACGCTTGATTATTTAACTGCGCAGTTTAAAGCCCTAGGTTTAGATCCAGGTAATGGCGACAGCTACTTACAAGAAGTTCCACTTGTGTCGCTTGAGGCTGATGCAAACATGGTATTAAGTATTGGTGGTAAAGACTATCAATACAAAAAAGACATGGTTATGGGTAGCAGCCGCATAAGCACACAAGAAGGCATAGAAAATTCTGAACTTGTATTTGTGGGCTACGGCGTTAACGCACCTGAATACAATTGGAATGATTACGAAGGTTTAGACGTTAAGGGCAAAACGGTTGTAATGCTGGTTAACGATCCGGGTTTTGCAACAAAAGACCCTGCTTTATTTACTGGCGACGCAATGACCTATTATGGGCGTTGGACATACAAATACGAAGAAGCGAGTCGCCGTGGTGCTGCAGGTGCAATTATTATTCATGAAACAGCACCTGCATCTTACCCGTGGTCAGTAGTTGAAAACTCATGGAGCGGTGAGCAGTTTGGTTTTCAAAAAGAAAACAACAACATGGACCGTGTAGCTGTTGAAGGCTGGGTTACAACTGACGTAGCAAAAGAGCTTTTTACTAAAGCAGGTTTAGATTTTGATACCGTTAAAACGAATGCTGCCAAAGGTGCTTACCATGTTGATATGGGCGATTTAACTGCTTCTGTTACTATTAAAAACACGATTAAAAAATCGGTGTCGTATAACTTTATCGCCACTTTACCTGGTAGTGAAAAACCAGATGAGCATGTTATTTACTCTGCTCATTGGGATCACTTAGGTACAGACAAAACACGTAAAGGTGATCAAATTTACAACGGTGCTCACGACAATGCAACGGGTACCGCTGGGCTAATTGAAGTAGCTGAAGCCTTTACTAAATTACCAAAGCCCCCTAGCCGCTCAATGACATTTTTAGCGGTAACTGCTGAAGAGCAAGGCTTATTAGGGTCTAAATACTATGCGGCAAATCCAGTGATTGCAGCGAATAAAACAGTCGCTAACATAAATATGGATAGCTTAAATTTATTAGGCAAAGTAAAAGACATGAATGTGGTTGGTATTGGTAAATCACAAATGGATGAGTTTTTAGAAACTGCGGCTAAAGAGCAAGGCAGAACAATATCAGGCGATCCTAAACCGTCATCTGGTGGCTATTACCGCTCTGATCACTTTGCATTTGCTAACATGGGTATTCCAGCCATGTACGCAGGCGGTGGTACTGTGGCTGCTGATGAAGAAACGGCTAATTACCGTAAACGTATGAGCTTAGTACTTCGCGGTTGTTACCATCAACCATGTGACCGTTACCGTGATGAATGGGATTTATCGGGTGCTGTTCAAGACTTACAATTATTTTATAAAGTAGGTTTTGATATTTCTGAAACAGAACAGTGGCCAACGTGGAATACAAACTCTGAATTTCAGCGTAAGTAGCCCAATTTAATCACAGCCTTAAATTCAAATTTAAACTAACTTAGATTTGGCTATCGAAAAACTCAAACAGAGTAATCGATTTAAATAGATATAAATGATATTGATTATCATTTAATTAAAATATACAGTGTGACCTAGTTAATTTATTAGGTCGCATTGTATGATTTCACTCCCTCACATTGGTTTTATTACTCCTGCCTCAAAACGATTTTTGAGCCAAAATAAACGCTTACTGCTGCCTTTATTTATTTTAACTTGCCTTGCAATACCGCAATTACGCGAAATAACAATGACCGCACTAAGTGATGCATTTTTTCAAGTGAGTGTGTTTGTTGCTGCTACCCTTTTAATTTATTACTACGCTATAGAACACTTACCTCAATTAGAGCTTAGTTATTTAAGTGCCAAGTCCCCTATTTTAGAAATTAGCTTTGCAGCGGTTTTAGGTGCATTACCTGGCTGTGGTGGCGCTATTATTGTGGTTACTCAATTTACAAAAGGCCAAGCAAGCTTTGGTGCTATTGTTGCTGTGCTAACAGCTACAATGGGAGATGCAGCATTTTTATTACTTGCTACCCGCCCTACTGAAGGCTTGTTAATTATGGGAATAGGGTTAGTTGTGGGTACATTCAGTGGTTTACTGGTTAATACAATACACAAAAAAGACTTTTTACGCCCAACAGCGCAAGAACAAAAGCACCAAATTAAAATACTCTCAACTAACATTATTAAAATCAGTAAACCGGTTTGGATGGTAGCAATTATCCCAAGCCTTATAATTGCCTTTTTGATTGCCTTCAATGTTGATTTTTCGCAGTTTGGTGCAAGCACAAGTACTTTAATTACGCTATTTGGTGCATTAATGGCTTTATTTATTGTGAGTATTTGGGCACTTTCGTCAAGAGGTGAAAGCTATCAAGAAGTAACGTCAGAAGACGATGCATGTAACCCCCCTTCTAAAATAATAAAAGTATTACAAGATACCCATTTTGTAACGGCATGGGTTGTAGCCTCTTTTATGCTATTTGAGATTTTGGTTAACATTGCAGGTCTTGATTTAAAAACGTGGTTTGTACATTACGCCTATTTGGCCCCATTAATTGCAGTGCTTATTGGTTTTTTACCTGGTTGTGGTCCGCAAATAATTGTTACAACGCTTTATATTCAAGGCATTATTCCCTTTAGTGCTTTAGCAGGAAACGCAATTTCTAACGATGGTGATGCGTTATTTCCAGCAATAGCAATGGCGCCCAAAGCTGCAGTTATAGCTACACTTTATACGTCTATTCCCGCATTAATAGTTGGTTATGGGTTGTATTTTTTTGTTGAAATTTAAAAAACACAAAAAAGCTCAGCAATTGCTGAGCTTTCAACATGTTAAGTTATTCTTACTTATACAGTTGCTGGTTCTACTGCTAATTCTTTAGGATTTGGACCAAAATCGTTTTCACCTTCGTGCGAATCTTGCGCAAGAAAAACAATTAAAACAATCCAACCAATGATTGGCACTAACCAAAGTAGCTGCCACCAGCCTGAACGGCCTGTGTCATGAAGACGACGAGCACCAGCACTTAAGCCAGGAATTAATAGCGCTAAGCTATAAATAGAGCCAATGAACATTGTACCTAGTACACCATCAATCGCATTACAAACTACTGAAAAAATGAAGTTAAATAATACAAACATCCAATATGCTTTACGACGATTACGGCCTGAAAAATCTGCGTAGCTACGCAACGCGTTCATATAATGTTCCATGAAATTTCCTTAGTGTTATTTTTTATATTCCCTAACGGGGTTAATCTAATTACTTTTTAGTAACATTTGTATCTTAATTAAAAACAGCTGACATTAAAACAAAAAACCAGCTAAAAGCTGGTTTTTATTACATATTAACAATTTAGCTATTAACTCATAGCCATCATCATTGCCGATGGGTTTTCTAAGTACGATTTCCATAGGTTATTAAAGCGAGCAATAGTGCCCCCATCAATAACGCGATGATCGCCAGACCAGCTCACTTGCATAATAGCTTTACTCACAACCTGCCCACTTTCATCAAAACGCGGTAGATGCTGCAGTTTACCTAGCGCAACAATAGCCACTTCTGGTTTATTAATTATAGGGGTCGCAATAGTGCCGCCAATAGCTCCAATGTTAGAGATGCTAATTGTCCCACCTTTTAAATCATCGGGTGCAACACGGCCTTCTCGCGCTGAATGAGTTAAACGGGTTAAATCATTTGCCACATCAACAATGCTCTTACTCTGGCACGATTTAATATTAGGCACTAACAAGCCAATTTTAGAATCAACCGCTATACCGATATTATGATCGTTATAATAGGTAAGCTCTGAGCATTCATCGTTCACTTTTGAATTAAGTACAGGGTACTCTTTCATTGCTAGCGAGAGTGCTTTTACAAAAAATGGCATCATGGTGAGCTTAACGCCTTGTGCTTTGTACTGCTCTTTTAAAGAGCTACGCAAAGCTATAAGCTGTGTTAAGTCTATTTCATCACTAAACGTAAAGTGCGGAATAGTTGAAACCGAAGCTACCATTTGCTTGGCCATGGCCGCTTTAATACCTTTAATTTGCTCTACTCGTACGCCACCGCTTTGATTCTGTGTTTGGTTTTGTACTGCACTTTGAGAAGCATCGCTATTAAGCGGTGAAGTATCAATAGTATTTGGCACTTCGCCTTTTACAAACTCTTCAATATCTTGCTTGTAAATACGTCCATTTTTACCACTACCTGGTACACACGTCAAATCAACATCTAGCTCACGTGCTTTACGACGAACCGCAGGAGATGCAACCGCTTTTTGATTGATAACTTTAGCAGCTTGCTGCGTTTTAACAGGGGCAAATTTTTCAGCGACG
Organism: Pseudoalteromonas sp. S8-8; assembly: GCF_000497875.1. Taxonomy (NCBI): domain Bacteria; kingdom Pseudomonadati; phylum Pseudomonadota; class Gammaproteobacteria; order Alteromonadales; family Pseudoalteromonadaceae; genus Pseudoalteromonas; species Pseudoalteromonas sp. S8-8. The sequence goes on along the minus strand of NZ_AUTR01000001.1, from coordinate 97,071 downwards.
GCATTAGCTTGAGCCTTTACGACCGCTTGGTTTATATCAACACTTGGTTTTGCTGCACTGCCTGCAATTGTCATTTGAAACAACGGGCTATGTACTTTTGCTATTTCACCTTTCTGGTAATATAGTTTTTTTACTGTGCCTGTATATTTTGCCGGAATTTGTACTAATGCTTTGTCGGTCATTACGTCACAAACCGCTTGGTCTTCTTCTATTTCGTCGCCTTCAGCAACTAACCAATCAACAATCTCACACTCAACAATACCTTCACCGATATCCGGTAATATAAAGTCCTCAACCACATCAGCTGCATCATTAGTTTTATTTTCAGCTTGTACTGGCTCTTGTACTACTTCATTGTTAGTGTTTTCACCTGCTACATCCATAGCGAATAAAGGGGCATGTACTTTAGCAATCTCACCTTTTAGATAATATAGCTTTGAAATAACGCCATCATGCACTGCCGGAATTTGTACTAATGCTTTGTCTGTCATAACATCGCAAATTGGCTGATCCTCAGATACGGTATCGCCTTCTTGTACTAGCCATTCAACTACTTCGCATTCAACAATGCCTTCACCAATATCGGGTAATATAAAATCTTTAGCCATGGTAACCCCTAAAAATCCATTGATTGTTTAATTGCAGCCAACACTTTTAGTGCATCCGGTACGTATTCTTTTTCAAGTGCCAGCGGGTATGGCGTATCTAGACCACATACACGTAAAATTGGCGACTCTAAATGCAAGAAACACTCTTGTTGTATTGTTGCGGCTATCTCTGCACCAAAGCCATTGGTTATAGGCGCTTCATGACTCACGATTAAACGGCCGGTTTTAATAACCGATTTAGCAATCGTTTCAACATCCCATGGTAAAATACTACGAAGATCAATAACTTCACAGCTTATACCTTGCTCACTTGCTTGCTTTGCTGCATCTTCAATAATCTCCATTTGAGCACCCCACGCTAAGAGCGTAATATCGGCACCCTCTTGCACTACTTCAGCCGTGCCTAATTCAATACTATAATCTTCTTCTGGCACTTCGCCAATTGATGCACGATATAAACGCTTAGGCTCAAAAAATATGACCGGGTTATCATCTTTAATTGATGCACGTAATAAACCTTTAGCTTGATAAGGGTTACGCGGTACAACTACTTTCAAACCCGGTGTGTGCGCAAAATACGCTTCGGGTGATTGTGAATGATATAAACCACCGGCAATACCGCCACCATAAGGTGTACGAATAGTTAAGTTACCCACATTAAATTCATTACCACTGCGATAACGAAATTTAGCGGCTTCATTTACTATTTGATCAAACGCTGGGAAAATATAATCAGCAAATTGAATTTCTGCCAATGCAGGCGCACCAAAAGCTGCTAAACCATTAGCAAAACCTAAAATACCTTGCTCGGTTAAAGGCGTATTAAAAACACGATGTTTACCGTACTTCTCTTGCAAGCCCGATGTTGCTCTAAATACACCACCGAAGTAACCAACATCTTCACCAAAAATACAGGCTTGAGGGTGTTCATTCATCGTAATATCGAGAGCAGAGTTAATTGCGTGGAGCATGTTCATTTTAGCCATTACTTAATTCTCCCTGCGGTAACTGGGTAAGCATCTGGATGCTGTTTTATATGTTCTTTTAGTTGCTCGTACTGGCGTTGCAATAATGGAATTGGTGTATCGTAAACGTCAGATACCAGTTCTTCTAAAGCGGGCTTTGCAACAACTTCAGCACGTTTAAGCGCTGCTAAAATTTCTTCACGAATCGACTCTTTTGCTTTTATATCGTCTTCTTCGTTTAACCAGTCTTGCTTGACCAACCATTTTCTAAATTTATCAATAGGGCACGTTTGATGATTAGCTTCTTCATCTTTAGAGCGATAACCACTTGGATCGTCTGACGTAGAGTGCGCACCCAAACGATAAGCAATCGATTCAATGAGTACAGGCTCACCTTGTGTTGAGGCTATTTCGCGTGCTTTTTTAGTCGCCGCATACACAGCAAGTGCATCTGTGCCATCAACACGAATTGTTTTAATGCCATAACCCACACCACGCGAGGCAATACCATCGCCTTTAAATTGCTCATCAGCAGGGGTTGATATTGCATAGCCGTTATTACGTGCAAAAAATATAACCGGCGCTCTGTGAACAGCGGCCATATTTAAACCGGCATGAAAGTCACCTTCAGATGCAGCACCTTCACCAAAGTAACAAATAGTCACATTATCAATTGTGCTGGCAAGCTCGCCTGTTTTAGCGTCGATGTGCTTTATTTTTTGGCCATATGCATAACCCGTTGCCTGTGGTATTTGCGTACCCAATGGCGATGAAATTGTCATGTAGTTTAGCGCTTTAGACCCATAATGAATTGGCATTTGACGACCTTTGCCTAAATCCAATTCATTTGAAAACATTTGGTTCATAAATTGATCAAGCGTAAAGCCACGATAATGCAGGGCTGCCTGTTCACGATATTGAGCCATGATCATATCGTCTTGATCAAGTGCAGCAGCAGAGGCTGTAACTGCGGCTTCTTCGCCTAGGCATTGCATATAAAAACTAACACGGCCTTGGCGCTGCGCGCCTTGCATACGTTCATCTAACAAACGTATAAAACGCATTGTTTCATATAACTTAATAGCGGTATGTTTTGAAATGTCAGGTGCGGTTGCACTAGGATGAATGTCGCCGTCCTCAGTTAAAATACTAAGGGTTGGAATATTAAGTGCTTGACCATCAATAAATTCAAGCTCGTGGTTAATATTCAGCGATACGTTATTTGGATTACTCATAACCTACCTTCTTTTGTTGTCGGTAAAACAGTGCCCCTTTAAATTATTATTGTGGGTGATTGTTGCTGGTTAAACTTTGCAACATCTGCACTATCTTTAATTAAAGCTGCCAACACTTTACGTTAACGTAAAGTGTTATTCAACAGATCTGGGACGAAACAAAAGCAAATACTGGTTAAATAAGTGGCAAGTTAACGATACGGTTACTTTAATTAATAGTAATCATATAGTTAACTTCAAGCTATTAGTGGTCTGATGAGTTAAATTAGACGAAATTGCTATCAATATCCATTGGAATAACAGTAAGGAGTGCTCTTTGCCCTAATGCTACGCTCGCATTTGGAAAAATAATAGCCTCTCCTTCAACGTCAGCATAAATCGCTGTATCACCGTCGGTTGCAAGTAGTTCACCTTTCGCAAAGCCAGTAAAGTTCTCGGCATCGTCAGAAAAAGGAAAGCTAAAATCGTTCTGCGTTCTATTTATTGTGCGATGGACAGCAAACAATTCAAAATCGTTTGCATTAAATTCAGGATATTTAACTTCATTTTGACTAATTAATGCAGTTAAGGTTTGCTTTGTTTTTTCAAAGCGAGCCATATCGTTTTGACCAAATGGCTTAACTTGACCCAGCTCTACCGTAAAAGAATCAGCACCGTGTATAAATGACGAATAATAGCTAAATGTTGTTGCAGGAGATTTCATCATAAGCACAGTATTTACACCACAACTCAATAAGAATTGTAACTGCGACTTTTTCCATGGCTTACCATGTAAAAATGGATACACAGCAAATTTTTCGTTTTTAGAGCCTCTAATTGCAGTGTGTAAGTCGTAATGACATCGCGTACTGCCTTGCTCGCCACGTGTATAAAAATCGCTTACGTATTGCTCAAGCTTTGCAGCGCGGTTTCGCTCATTATTCATTGGTACACCTTCAACTGTATGGTGACCATTAAATAATCTATTTAAGTTTTCTTCTACAAAACGCAGGCCAATATTAATTGATTGTGGATTACCGTAAATAAACAAAGCGCGCTGCTTAAGTATCAGCTCGCCTTTTATAATTTGTTTAATAAGTGCATCACAAATTTCAATTGGCGCAGTTTCGTTACCGTGTACAGCGCTTGAATAAACTACATCTTTTGACGTTGTAACAGCAGGTTGAAACTCAATGACTCCGGTATCGTGTATATTTACAAGAGTCCCATTATCTAAAACAAACTCACCTGCATCTAAATGCCATTCGTTGTCACGACTAAGCGTTAAAAAATCGCCAGTTTGTTTTAATTCATTTAAGTAAGATGGATTGGCTGACATATAATAAGCCCTTTAAAAATAATGTGAGAGTAGACTCTTATGCATATATTTTTATAAATACACAAGGTATAGAAACGAAAACGGCTGAATAAATCAGCCGTTTTAAAATTATTAGATTAAGTTAGCTTATAACTGAATCTACAAGCTTTTTAGCTTCTTTTTCAAGTAACGCTAAATGCTCTTCACCTTTAAATGATTCAAGGTATATTTTATAAATATCTTCAGTACCTGATGGACGCGCTGCAAACCAGCCATTTTCAGTAACCACTTTTAAACCACCAATGGCGGCATCGTTACCTGGTGCATGAGTCAATTTTTGCAAAATAGGCTCGCCTGCAAGTGTATCTGCTTTAACATCAGAAGCACTCAATGCTTTTAAACGTGATTTTTGACCGCTTGTGGCTGGTGCATCTAGGCGTTTATAAATTGGAGAACCAAACTCTTGTTCTAATTCTTTATAAAGCGCTGATGGCGTTTTACCTGTCACAGCAAGTATTTCTGCAGCGAGTAGACCCATAATGAAGCCGTCTTTATCTGTACACCATACAGAGCCATCAAAACGTAAAAATGCAGCACCTGCGCTTTCTTCACCACCAAAGGCAAGCTTGCCTTTGCTTAAGCCTTCAACAAACCATTTAAAGCCTACTGGTACTTCTTTAACCTTACGGTTGTTACGAGCAGCTACTTTGTCGATCATAGAGCTAGAAACCAATGTTTTACCAATTTCTACGGTTTCATTCCAATCACGGTGTTTAAGTAAGTAATCGATTGCCACTGCTAAAAAGTGGTTTGGATTCATTAAACCATCTGGCGTTACAATACCGTGACGATCGTAGTCAGGGTCGTTACCAATAGACACATCAAAATCATCTTTTAGTGCAATAAGATTTGCCATTGAATAAGGCGATGAACAATCCATACGAATTTTGCCGTCTTTATCAAGTGGCATAAAAGCAAAACGTGGATCAACAACACCATTAACTACGGTTAAATCTAAATTATATTTTTTTGCAATGACTGGCCAAAAGTTGATGCCTGAACCACCTAGTGGATCGATACCTATTTTAATACCTGCATCGCTGATTGCTTTTAAATTAACGATATTTGCTAAGTCATCAATATAAGGAGTCATTAAATCTTCGTAGCGGATAAAGCCGGAACGCGATGCTTTAGCGAATGGAAATAACTCAACTTCAACTAAATCTTCTAATAAAAGTTGATTAGCTCTGTCTTCAATCCAATTAGTGACGTCGGTATCAGCTGGCCCGCCATTAGGTGGGTTGTATTTAAAGCCACCATCTTCAGGAGGGTTATGCGAAGGCGTAACAACAATCCCGTCTGCTAATTCATTTGGGTGTAGCTTATTGTGGCTCACTATGGCATGGCTGATAACTGGCGTTGGTGTAAAATCACCGTCCTCTTGCGTTATCACTTGCACTTCGTTAGCAACTAATACTTCAATAGCCGAGTTAAATGCGGCTTCACTCAATGCGTGTGTGTCTTTGCCTAAAAATAACGGACCAAATATGTCATTTTGTTTTCTGTAATCACAAATAGCCTGAGTAATAGCTAAAATGTGTGATTCGTTAAATTTAACATCGTAAGAACAACCACGGTGGCCTGAGGTACCAAAGGCAACACAATGCTCTGGATTTTGTTCAAGATCAGGTTCATTTAAGTAATACGCAGATACTAATTTAGGTACGTTAACCAGTGCCGATTGTGGAGCAGTTTTGCCTGCGCCTGAGTGAATAGCCATTATATTTCCTTACAGGTAATCGCGAATTTTTTCAGCTTGCTCTGCACTATATCCAAGGCAAAGAGCCACTTCATGAAGCATCATTTTTTTACGCGTTGTATTAGAATTAGTCATAACCCAATATTCACTATCGGTTATGTTTTTAGGATTCATACTACTACCGCTATTTACTAAAGCTTCTTTACTAGTAGCAAAGTAAACACGGTCACGCCCTTTTATGTCTAATACCGCAGAAAAATCAGTTTTATGTGTGCGGTAAAATGCACTTAAAATAAACAAAAAGCGTCCAACAACACCTTTTTGCATTGCCAGCTCTTCTTTATTTAATACATTAAAAACATTATCGCTTTTTTGCTTCACGGGTGCGTGAGCTACAGGCGTTTGTTTTTTTGAAGTCTCAGCAGCAGATGGCTCTGAGCTTTTTAATGTGGCGGTAGACGTAGTCGCAGTTTGATTATTTTGAGTTAGTTCTACGTTTGCGGTTTGAATTTTTTCGCCGCTCAGATTTAATAAACGACGTAAAATAGTGGATGCACTTTCACCAATACTTTGCGTATTGCTAGCAATATATTGATATAACTCGTCGTCTATGTCGATTTGTTTCATGTTCTTCCTGTCATTACGGGTCACATTTTTTTCTCCCGTGTGATTATACCCAAACCAATCAGAAATGCGAGTTACAACAAGCACTCCCGTAAACATATTAATATTTACCTCATTGTTGTTGATTTAACAAACAAAAGCCCAATTTAATAAATAGTCGCTGTATTTTTTGCTTTTTAGAGCAATGCTCGGCAAACTATGGCGAAATTTTCAGGAGGCGGGTATGCAGTTAAATTACAAGCAACAAGGGCAAGGTCCTAATGTTATTTTGATACATGGGCTTTTTGGATCATTAGAAAACCTAAATGTAATAGCAAAACCATTAAGTGAACACTTTACTGTTATTAACGTTGATTTACGTAACCACGGGCTTTCTCCTCATAGTGATGAAATGAACTACCCGGCAATGGCACAAGATATTGTTGAGTTATTAGCACATTTGAACATAGATAAAGCACATTTAGTTGGGCACTCTATGGGTGGTAAAGTGGCAATGGAATTAGCGCTTACACATCCTGAACTTGTAAATAAGCTTGTTGTACTTGATATAGCACCTGTTAGTTACCCTGCTCGGCACACAAAAATATTACAGGCATTAAAAGCGGTTTCAGCACAATCAATTGACGATAGAAAACAAGCTGATGCTCTAATGCAGCCTTACATAGAAGAACTGGGAGTTCGACAGTTTCTACTTAAAAGCCTCGCTAAAAATGAGGAAGGTCATTTTGCATGGCGATTTAACTTAAATGTGCTTGACGAAAAATATTCTACAATTACATCCAATGTTAATGAAAACAATTCTTGTTTATGCGATACTCTTTTCATTAAAGGTAATGATTCTGACTATATTTTACCCGAGCATCGTACTGCAATTAAAGCTCGCTTTAAAAATACTAAGGCTAAAATAATTCATGGCGCAGGCCATTGGCTTCATGCTCAAAAGCCACTTGCTGTAAATAAAGCGATAAACGACTTTTTAACTGCGGTTTAAAGCAATTTTAATCGCGTGTTTTTGATTTTGCGCACTAAATATATGAATAATTATATGCTATAGTACGCGCCGTTTAATTTAAAGGTTATACGTTGATGGTCAGTCAGTTAATTAACGAATTTGATACCCTAGGGTTGTATTTTGGCTTAGCCGGTATTTTCATATTCATCGGCATGGCAATTAAAGACGTACTAAAAAGTGGCAATGTGCCTAAGTTCGGACAATACATTGTCTGGGGCGTGCTCTTTTTAGGTTGTTCAGGCTTTATTGCTAAAGGTCTTATTCAAGTATTTTGGCAAGGCGCAGGTGTAGGTTAAGCATGGCGAAGTCAGAAACAGATAGAACTACACTCGATTTATTTGAATACGAAAAACGCCCAGGCAGACCTAAAACCAATCCCCTTTCACGGGATATGCAGTTAAAGGTAAATAAACGTAATCAAATAAAAAGAGATAAAGCACGTGGCTTAAAGCGTGTTGAATTTAAAGTTTCATCGCAGTTATATCAAGCATTGAGTGATATGGCAGATGCACAAAATATTAGCCGCAGTGCGCTGATTGAAACGATTTTACAAGAAAGATTGGCTATTGATACATAAAAGGTTTTAAATCCATGGCAAGTGTAGGCATTTTTTTCGGAAGTGACACAGGTAACACAGAACACGTAGCAAAAATGATCCAAAAAGAATTGGGTAAAAAGCTAGTGGCTGTTCATGATATTGCAAAAAGCTCTAAAGAAGAGATTGCTGAATTTGATTTGATCTTATTCGGTATCCCTACTTGGTACTACGGCGAAGCACAATGTGACTGGGATGACTTTTTTCCAGAACTTGAAGAAGTTGACTTTGAAGGTAAACTTGTTGCTATTTTTGGTTGTGGAGACCAAGAAGATTACGCTGAGTACTTTTTAGATGCGATGGGCATGATCAACGATATCGTTACTGAACGTGGCGCTATTGTTGTTGGTCATTGGCCGAGCGAAAGCTATGACTTTGAAGCATCTAAAGGCATGGCTGATGATAAGCATTTTGTAGGTTTGGGCATCGACGAAGACCGTCAACCAGAGCTTACAGAACAACGTGTTAAAGCATGGTCTGCTCAAGTATATGAAGAAATGTGTTTAAGTGAATTAGCTGACTAATTTACTGCATATATCGCTAGCTGTTTAAATAATTATCAAACAGTTAGCGTTTTAAGCTTTAGTGGCAATATAAATCAATTGTTCTTTGCACTTAACGCTTAGGCACGTTATCCTGTTTGTTGCTAATGTGTCGTGTACATCTTTGCAAGATGTCTAGTATAACCAAATAAAATTGAGACAGATTTAATGACTGATCATAACTTGGAACTTAAAAAAGCCGGTTTAAAAGTAACTTTACCGCGTATTAAAATATTAGAGATTTTACAATCTCCAGATAACCAACACATCAGTGCTGAAGATGTTTACAAAATTCTTTTGGATCTAGGTGAAGAAATTGGTCTTGCAACTGTATACCGCGTACTTAACCAATTTGATGATGCGGGTATTGTAAGCCGTCATCACTTTGAAGGTGGCAAATCAGTATTTGAACTTTCAGGAAGCACACACCACGATCATTTAGTATGTTTGAAGTGTGGCAAAGTTGTAGAGTTTGAAGATGAGATGATTGAACGTCGTCAACTTGAAATTTCTGAAGAAAATGGTATTACACTTACAAACCATTCTTTATATTTATACGGTGAGTGTAATGATAAAGCAGCGTGTAAAGAATTTAGCGACGCTAACAGCTAATACCGCTTTTAAAAAGCAATAAAAAACCTGCTAAGTGCAGGTTTTTTTGTGTCTAAAATACGCTTGTAATGAATATACCCAGTAAAAACTGGGGATATTAAACCTGAACTCTGGTTAAGAGATTTACCAACGTATTGAATCATGGTGATATTTAAATTTATTTTCTCTAGCCAGAGATTTTAAGTGAAAACAAGGCGAATTCACGCGTCAATAGCTGGCCTATTGCAAGTAAATTCAACGCAGTTAGCGCTGAAAATAGCTGCTCGAGATAGATTTATTATCCAGAGTTCAGGTTTTTTAGATATTACTTATTGAGTTTTAGACCATGAATCACGAAGACCCACTGTTTGGTTAAATACAACGTTCTCTGATTTAGAATCACGAGAGAAATAACCTGTACGCTCAAACTGAAAGCCCTGCTCTGCTTGTGAATTAGCAAGCGATGGCTCTAATTTAGCGTTTGATAAAACAACCAGTGACTCAGGATTTAATGTTGTTTCAAACTCATCAGCGGCTGCTGGGTTTGGAACACTAAACAAACGATCGTATAAACGAACTTCTGCCGTAATAGACTCTGGTGCTGAAACCCAGTGAATAACACCTTTTACTTTACGACCATCACTTGGGTTTTTACCAAGTGTTTCGCTGTCGTATGTACAGAAGATAGTTGTGATTTCACCATTTTCGTCTTTTTCAACACGCTGTGCTTTAATAACATACGCACCACGTAAGCGTACTTCTTTATCAAGCACTAAACGTTTAAACTTGTTATTCGCTTCTTCTTTAAAGTCTTCTCGTTCAATATAGATTTCACGAGTAAATGGTACATCACGACGACCCATTTCTTCTTTATTTGGGTGGTTAGCCACTGATAAAGTTTCAACTTTATCTGCATCGTAGTTTTCAATAACAACTTTAACAGGATCGAGTACGGCCATTGCACGTGGTGCATTTTCGTTTAGATCCTCACGGATACATGCTTCAAGCATACCCATTTCAACCATATTCTCTTGTTTTGTTACACCAATACGCAAACAAAACTCACGGATTGAACCTGGTGTATAACCACGGCGACGTAGACCTGCAATTGTAGGCATGCGTGGGTCATCCCACCCTTCTACATGGTTATTTACCACTAAATCACTTAGCTTACGCTTAGACATAATTGTGTATTCAAGATTTAAACGTGAAAACTCAATTTGCTGTGGGTGACACTCTAAACTAATGTTATCAAGTACCCAGTCGTACAAACGACGGTTATCTTGAAACTCGAGTGTGCATAATGAATGTGTAATACCTTCGAGTGCATCAGAAATACAGTGCGTGAAGTCATACATTGGGTAAATGCACCACTTGTCTGCTGTTTGATGATGATGAGCAAAACGTACGCGATAAATAATTGGATCGCGAAGCACCATAAATGAACTAGCCATATCAATTTTAGCACGTAGGACACATTCACCTTCTTTGAATTCGCCAGCACGCATTTTTTCAAATAACGCTAGGTTTGCTTCAACTGATGTATCTCTGTACGGGCTATTTTTACCTGGCTCTTTCAATGTACCACGGTATTGGCGTGCTTCGTCTGCTGTTAAAAAGCAAACGTACGCTAAGCCTTTATTTATAAGCTCAACAGCGTAACCATATAAAGTATCAAAATAGTTAGAAGAATACTTTATATCGCCATCCCAGTTAAAACCTAACCACTGTACGTCTTCTTTTATAGAATTAACGTAGTTAATGTCTTCTTTTTCTGGGTTTGTATCGTCAAAACGTAAGTTACATAAACCGTTATAATCTTTTGCGATGCCAAAATTTAAACAAATTGATTTGGCATGACCAATATGCAAAAAGCCATTAGGTTCAGGTGGAAAACGTGTATGCGTTGTTGCATGCTTTTTACTTGCTAAGTCTTCATCAATTCGGGTTCTAATAAAGTTACTTGGGCGATTCTCAATTTCCGCCATAGGAGTGCAGTCCTCTAAATATTACGTAATAACAAAACTAATGCATTATTACAAAAACATACACTAACATACAGCACTAGATTAAGGTTTATTTTTGATATTGCTTAACTTTAATTCAGCTGAACCATTGTTTATGAATAAAATTTGTTTTAACGCAATATTTAAGTCATCTAAACAGTTTATAGTAGGTGAATAACCTACATTATAAGGATTCGAAGATGGCGACACTTAATCAACATCGTGTATATATTCCAACTAATGCACGCGCTAACCACTATCTTTTAGCTGAAATAACCCCTAATCACGATTTTTATAAAAGCTTTAGTGATATAAATTGCTGCTATGAACGTATTGCACGCCAGCTGTTCGCTTCTTGTGATGAGTATGAGCTTTATAATGTGCACTTATTAGCGAATGATAAACTACCCGTTGTAAGATTTAATGATGAGTCTTATCAATTAGAAACAGATAAACAAATGCTCTTTTTTTATAATCCTCGTTATCACGAAGCGCATAAGATTTATTACACTGAAGGTACACCGAGTAAAAAAATACGCATTCTATTTTTAGCAACAGGCGATGATTTACGAGCCAACTCTGCAGAATTTCATAATAAAGTTCAAAAAGTGTTAGACACTTTACAAGAACAACTCTTAATAAATCAACCCCAGTTTAAACTACGCGACCATCAACACTTAACGTATGACCTATTTGCTAAAGAAAAAGGCAACAAGGAAAGCTATGGTTACAAATTAAGAAGTCTCTACCCTCGCTACCAGTCAAGACAATGCAGCATACCCAATGATTATGCTGAGATGACTTACGCCACTTTTACTATACCGGTTTCGCGCGCAATTAAAACGCAGTTTCAAACACTAATGAACACAAACGACTATGCTAAATTTTATGACTACTTTGCATATGCATTTATACGTGCGTGTCAAAATAACAACTTAAACCATGGCGCTATGGTTGCTAACGGCGCAACGCCTATTATACGCAATAGTAAAATAGATAAGAGTGAAGGCAATGATGAACTTCAAAAGTTAAGTTTTGATATTGAATCTAATGAAAATCAAATTAAGCACTTTTATGAAGCAAATAAATTAGTAGAAACGCTGCATTTTGTAGTAGTAGCAACGCAGCAGGATAAACATGAAATGGGCTACGGTCGATTTATGAACCAAGTAGAAAAAACAATCTATACTCTGTGTAATGAGCTGGCTATAAATAAACAACGCCAAGACTTATCTGTACGTTTTTTCCAGCATATTAGTTACCCGTTCTAAATTTTCATCTAATAACAAAAAGGCCCGCATATGCGGGCCTTTTTAAAGGAAACAAGCGATTACCAGCCTGTTTTCTCTTTAAGTGCTTTACCGATATCAGCAAGTGAACGTACAGTTTTTACGCCCGCAGCTTCTAATGCAGCAAATTTCTCATCAGCAGTACCTTTACCGCCGGCAATGATTGCGCCAGCGTGACCCATACGCTTACCTTCTGGTGCAGTAACACCAGCAATGTAAGATACTACAGGTTTAGTTACGTGAGCTTTGATGTACTCTGCAGCTTCTTCTTCTGCAGTACCACCAATTTCACCAATCATTACGATTGCTTCAGTTTGTGGATCTTTTTCGAACATTTCTAGAACGTCGATAAAGTTAGTACCTGGAATTGGATCACCACCAATACCAACACACGTAGACTGACCAAAACCAGCATCAGTAGTTTGCTTAACTGCTTCGTACGTTAAAGTACCAGAGCGAGAAACAATACCTACTTTACCAGGTTTGTGGATATGACCAGGCATGATACCAATCTTAGTTTGACCAGGAGTAATAACACCTGGGCAGTTAGGACCGATCATACGAGTACCTGTTTGATCTAGTTTGATTTTAACATCAACCATATCAAGTGTAGGGATACCTTCAGTAATACAAACTATTAGCTCGATGCCAGCATCGATAGCTTCTAAGATTGCATCTTTACAGAAAGGAGCTGGTACATAGATAACTGAAGCAGTTGCGCCAGTTTCTTTTACAGCATCACGAACTGTGTTGAATACAGGAAGACCAAGGTGCGTTTGACCGCCTTTACCTGGGCTAACACCACCAACCATTTGTGTACCATACTCAAGCGCTTGCTCTGAGTGGAAAGTACCTTGGCCACCAGTGAAACCTTGACAGATAACTTTTGTATCTTTATTGATTAATACAGACATTATTTGCCCTCCGCAGCAGCAACAACTTTTTCAGCAGCGTCTGTTAGTGATTCAGCAGCAATGATATCTAGACCAGAGTTCTTAAGAACTTCACGACCTAATTCAGCATTAGTACCTTCTAAACGTACAACTACTGGTACGGTTACGCCAACTTCTTTAACTGCGCCAATGATGCCTTCAGCAATCATGTCACAACGAACGATGCCGCCAAAGATGTTTACTAAAACAGCTTTAACATTGTCGTCAGAAAGAATGATTTTGAATGCTTCAGAAACACGTTCTTTAGTAGCACCGCCACCAACATCCAAGAAGTTAGCCGGCTTGCCGCCGTGTAGGTTTACGATGTCCATAGTACCCATTGCTAGGCCTGCACCGTTAACCATACAACCAACATTACCGTCTAGAGCAACGTAGTTAAGCTCGAAGCTTGCTGCGTGTGCTTCACGAGCATCTTCTTGAGATGGATCGTGGAATTCACGGATTTTAGGTTGACGGTAAAGTGCATTACCATCAATACCGATTTTGCCGTCAAGACAGTGAAGGTTGCCTTCGTCTGTAATTACTAACGGGTTGATTTCAAGTAATGCGAAATCAAAATCAGTGAACATTTTACCAAGACCCATAAAGATCTTAACAAACTGTTTCATTTGTACTGGGTTAAGACCCAATTTGAAACCTAGTTCACGTGCTTGGTAAGCTTGAGGACCTACTAACGGGTCGATCTCTGCTTTGTGGATAAGCTCTGGTGTTTCTTCAGCAACAGTTTCAATTTCAACGCCGCCTTCAGTAGACGCCATGAAAACTACTTTACGAGATGCACGGTCAACTACTGCACCTAGGTACAATTCGTTAGCAATGTCAGTACAGCTTTCTACTAAAATTTTAGCTACTGGCTGGCCTTTCTCGTCTGTTTGGTAAGTAACTAGGTTTTTACCTAACCAGTTAGCTGCAAACGCTTTTACTTCTTCGATAGTTTTAACTAGCTTTACACCGCCAGCTTTACCACGTCCACCTGCGTGAACCTGAGTTTTAACAACCCACATATCGCCGCCAATTTTTTCAGCAGCTGCAGCAGCTTCTTCAGGTGTATCGCAAGCGTAACCTGTAGAAACGGGTAAACCATATTCGGCAAAAAGTTGTTTTGCCTGATACTCATGCAAATTCATGATGCTTTATCCAATTTTTTATACTAAAAGAGCTGAATATTTTTTCAAATAAACAACTATCCCAAATTGCGCACCTAGTATAGATCCCAAGGCTTAACATGAAAACCCCAGTACGACCAAAGGCGCAAAAAAAAAGCTGTGAATGTTCATTCACAGCTTACATTTCATACAACTAGATTAAACATCTAGCAATAAGCGAGTTGGATCTTCAAGTAACTCTTTAATAGTTACTAAGAAACCAACAGATTCTTTACCATCAATGATACGGTGGTCATAAGAAAGTGCTAAATACATCATAGGTAGTATTTCAACTTTACCATTTACAGCCATCGGACGGTCTTGGATTTTATGCATACCCAAGATTGAAGATTGTGGCAAGTTAATGATAGGTGTAGATAGCAATGAACCAAATACGCCACCATTAGTAATAGTGAAATTACCACCCGTCATATCAGCAAGCGTTAGCTTACCATCACGACCTTTAAGTGCTAACTCACGAATACCTTTTTCGATTTCAGCAACAGATAGTTTGTCACAATCTTTAAGTACTGGAGTAACTAAACCACGTGGAGTAGATACTGCAATGCTGATATCGAAATAGTTATGGTAAACAATATCGTCACCATCAATTGAAGCATTAACATCAGGGAAACGCTTAAGAGCTTCAGTTACCGCTTTCACATAGAAAGACATGAAACCTAAACGAATGCCGTGACGCTTTTCAAACGTTTCTTGATACTGCTTACGAAGGCTCATGATTGGTCCCATGTTCACTTCGTTGAATGTAGTTAACATTGCAGTTGAGTTTTTAGCTTCAAGAAGGCGTGTCGCAATCGTTTTACGTAAACGAGTCATAGGAACACGTTTTTGAGTACGATCGCCCATTGGTGCTGCAGGAGCAGAAGCTTCTGCTTTTTTAGCCGCTGGCGCTGGTGCTTTTAAGAAAGTATCAACGTCTTCTTTAGTTACACGACCATTTTTACCCGTGCCTTTAATTTTAGAAGCGTCTAGGCCTTTCTCAGCAATTAAACGACGAACTGATGGTGTTAACACATCTGAACTTTCGCTTGAATCTGCTGCTGGCGCTGCGTCTGCTTTTGCAGCTGGAGCCGCTGGTGCACCGCCTGCTTTAACCGAACCAATTACTTGCTCGCCTAGTACAGTATCGCCTTCGCCGTGAATGATATCACCCATGATGCCATCTTCTTGAGCTACTACTTCAAGAACAACTTTATCTGTTTCAATATCTACCAAGTTTTGGTCGCGTGTTACCGCGTCACCTGGTTGTACATGCCATGTAGCAATTGTTGCGTCTGCAACTGATTCTGGAAGTACAGGTACTTTAATATCCACTTCTTTACCTTCTGATGCTGGTGCTGATTGCGCCACTGGCGCGTCTTCTGATTTAGCTGGTGCTGATTCTTCTTTAGTTGAACCTTCACTTGCTGGCGCTGCATCAGCATCACCAAGTAAACCCATAACTTGATCGCCAAGTACGGTTGCACCTTCTTCTTGTGATATTTCTGTTATTACACCGTCATGCTGTGCAACAACTTCTAAAACCACTTTATCTGTTTCAATGTCTACTAAGTTTTGATCGCGAGTTACTTTGTCGCCAACACTTACATGCCATGTAGCAACGGTAGCATCTGCAACCGACTCAGGAAGAACAGGAACTTTAATTTCTGTGCTCATTGCTTATCCTTTATTTTCTATAGTAAGCGCGTCGGCAACGAGCGCTTGTTGTTCTTTAGTATGTACTGACATGTAACCACACGCTGGTGATGCAGACGCTTTACGTCCTGCATATTTTAATTTAGCACCTTGTGGGATTGCATCAATAAAGTGATGTTGTGAACAGTACCATGCACCTTGGTTTTGTGGCTCTTCTTGACACCATACAAAATCAGTTACGTGTTGGTAGCGCTCTATAATTGTTTGCATTTCATCGTGTGGGAACGGGTATAACTGTTCAACACGTACAATTGCAATATTATCTTGCTCAAGCTTACGACGCTCTTGTAGTAACTCGTAGTAAACTTTACCGCTACAAAATACAACGCGCTCTACTTTCTCAGGGTTAATATCATCAACTTCGTCGATCATATTATGGTAAACACCGTGTGAAAGCTCTTCAAGTGATGAAGTTGCAAGCGGGTGACGAAGTAGCGACTTAGGCGTCATAACAATCAGAGGACGACGAAGTGGTCGAACTGACTGACGACGAAGCATAGCGTAAACTTGCGCCGGCGTTGAAGGAACACACACTTGCATGTTGTGATCAGCACATAGTTGCAAGAAACGCTCTAAGCGCGCTGAACTATGTTCAGGACCTTGACCTTCGTAGCCATGAGGTAACAAAATTGTAAGCCCACATAAACGGCCCCACTTTTGCTCACCAGAACTTAAGAACTGGTCAAATACAACTTGTGCACCATTGGCGAAGTCACCAAATTGCGCTTCCCATATTACGAGAGACTTAGGTTCAGCGGTAGCATATCCATATTCGAACGCAACGACAGCTTCCTCAGATAAAACAGAATCAAAGACTTCAAATGTGCCTTGATCTTCACTTAAATGCTCTAAAGGAGTGTAAGTTGTACCATCAGATTGACCATGAACAACAGCATGACGATGAAAGAATGTTCCTCGACCTGTGTCTTGTCCTGTTAAACGAATGTCAGTACCTTCAGACGCAATTGTTGCATAGGCAAGAGTCTCTGCCATACCCCAATCAAGTGGTTTTTCACCTGTGGCCATTAGCTTACGATCGTCATAAATCTTTTTAACGCGAGATTGAGCTTTATGTTGTTCTGGGTAAGAAGCTACTTTCTCACCAAGAGCTTTAAGCTTCTCTACAGATACGCTAGCATCGTAGTCAACATTCCATTCATGACCAATATATTTGGCCCACTCAGAAGAATGCGACGTCTCTGGCTGTATTTCTGAAACAACACAGCTGCCTTCATCTAGTGCATCACGGTACTCATCGGCTAAGGCTTTAACTTCTTGTTCAGAAAAAGAGCCTTCAGCAATAAGTTGGTCTGCATAGATTAAACGCGGCACTGGATGCTTTTTAATTTTTTGGTACATGACAGGCTGAGTTGCATTAGGCTCATCAGCTTCATTGTGACCATGGCGACGGTAACAAACTAAATCAATTACTACGTCACGCTTAAACTGATTTCTAAAATCAAGAGCGAGTTGAGTAACAAATGCAACGGCTTCAGGATCATCAGAATTAACATGGAATATTGGAGACTGAACCATTTTAGCAATGTCAGTACAGTATGGCGTTGAGCGAACGTCATCTTGCTTAGAGGTTGTAAAACCAACTTGGTTGTTGACAACAATACGAATACTACCACCACAACTAAACGCATTAGTTTGTGACATGTTAAACGTTTCTTGAACAACACCTTGTCCAGCAATAGCAGAATCACCATGGATGGTAATAGGTAGTGCTTTAATGCCTGATTTATCACCTAAACGGTCGAGACGACCACGCACAGAGCCCATTACAACAGGGTTTACGATTTCTAGGTGAGATGGGTTAAACGCAAGCGCCATGTGTACATTGCCACCTTTGGTAGCAAAGTCAGACGAATAACCCATGTGATATTTAACATCACCAGAACCTAACGTTTCTTTATGTATACCAGCAAATTCATCAAATAATTCTGATGGATTTTTACCAAGTACATTAACTAAAACGTTTAAACGACCACGGTGAGCCATACCAATAACAGCTTCTTGTTGGCCGCTTTCACCAGCGCGGTGAATAAGCTCTTTAAGCATTGGAACTAACGCATCGCCACCTTCAAGTGAAAAGCGCTTAGCACCAGGGAACTTAGACCCTAAATATTTTTCTAGACCATCTGCTGCAGTAAGCCCTTTAAGGATACGTAGCTTTTCATCTTTTGAGAATTTAGGCCTAGACTGGACAGATTCTAGACGTTGTTGTAACCAACGTTTTTCTTCTGTTGATGTGATGTGCATATACTCAGCGCCAATTGAACCACAATATGTAGTTTTTAGTGCTTGGTATAGTTCACCTAAAGGCATAGTATCGCGCCCTACGGCAAACGATCCTACGTTAAACTCGCGGTCAAAATCACTTGAAGATAGGTCGTGGTACTCTAGCTCTAAATCTCGTACACGCTCTCGTTGCCAAATACCTAATGGATCTAGGTTTGCATTTTGGTGCCCACGAAAACGGAAAGCATTAATAAGTTGTAGAACTTTAACCTGTTTAAGGTCACCGCCACTACCCTCTGCTACCACTACTTCTCTATGCTTGTTTTTTGCAAGCTGTGCAAACTGTGCTCGAACCTCTGAATGTTTTACTTCAACATCCACACCATCAACTTTAGGTAATTGTTCAAACACTTCTCGCCATTCGTCTGGCACAGAAGTCGCATCGTCTAAATACGCTTCATAAAGCTCTTCTACATAAGCAACGTTGCCGCCGTTTAAATGTGAAGATTCTAGCCATGCCTTCATCACACCTTCGTGCATTTATAAGCCCTTTTTTTTAGCGCAGAAATTAATAGTTATTATAACAAGATGGCTAATATAATTTAATATTAGCCATCTTACCTTTACTAAGCTATCAAACCGCTCGGTTTAGTAACATAGATTTGATTTGTCCAATTGCTTTGGTCGGATTAAGACCCTTAGGACAAACGCTAACACAGTTCATGATACTGTGACAACGGAACACACTGAACGCATCGTCTAAATCCGCTAAACGTTCTTCAGTTGCTGTATCTCGGCTATCAGCCAAGAAACGATAAGCATGAAGAAGACCTGCTGGACCAATGAACTTGTCTGGATTCCACCAGAACGAAGGACACGATGTTGAACAACATGCACACAAAATACACTCATAAAGCCCATCTAATTTATCACGTTCTTCAATAGTTTGAAGACGTTCGCCTGCTGCAGGCTGATCATTAATTAAATAAGGTTTAACTTTTTCGTACTGAGTGTAGAACTGACTCATGTCAATAACAAGGTCACGAACCACAGGTAAACCTGGTAATGGACGTACTACGATTTTACCTTTGCCATTTTTTTGTAGCGTAGATAAAGGAGTAATACATGCTAAACCATTTTTACCATTCATGTTAACACCATCAGATCCACACACACCTTCACGGCATGAACGACGGAAAGATAATGTAGGATCTTGTTCTTTTAGAAGAATAAGTGCATCCAACACCATCATGTCGTGACCTTCCTCTGTTTGCAAGGTGTATTCTTGCATACGAGGAGCGTTGTCAACATCTGGATTATAACGATAAACTGAAAATTGTACTTGTGCCATCGTCTATCTCCTAGTAAACACGTGCTTTAGGTGGGAAAGCTTCACGCGTTTTAGGCGCATAGTTTACATCACGCTTACTCATTTCATCCGTTACAGGATTGAATACTGAGTGACATAACCAGTTTTCGTCATCACGATCTGGGTAGTCAAAGCGAGAATGTGCACCACGGCTTTCTGTACGGAAGTTTGCAGCTACTGCAGTTGAGTAAGCTGTTTCCATTAAGTTGTCTAGTTCAAGACATTCGATACGCTGCGTATTGAAGTCTGATGATTTATCATCAAGACGAGCATGTTGCAGACGTTCGCGAATTTCTTTAAGTTCTTGAAGACCTGCAGCCATTGAGTCACCTTCACGGAATACCGAGAAGTTAAGCTGCATACATTGTTGTAGGTCTTTTTTGATTTGAACTGGATCTTCACCTTGGCCAGCCGTTGAATTTTCCCAACGATTGTAACGTGCAAGAGACGCTTCTAAGTCTGATTCTGAAGCAGCTTTAGATATTTCAACGTCATTTAGGTACTTACCTAAGAAGTTACCCGCAGCACGACCAAACACAACTAAATCAAGTAATGAGTTACCACCTAAGCGGTTTGCACCGTGTACAGATACACATGCAATCTCACCTACTGCAAATAAACCTTGAACTACTGTTTCGTTGCCTTGAGCATCGATTTGTAGCGCTTGTCCATTTACATTAGTAGGAACACCACCCATCATATAATGACAAGTTGGAATTACTGGAATTGGCTCTTTTGCAGGGTCAACGTGAGCAAATGTTTTAGCAAGATCACATACGCCTGGAAGACGTAAGTTAAGTGTTTCTTCACCCAAATGGTCAAGTTTTAACTTAAGATGTGGACCCCAAGGACCATCACAACCACGACCTTCACGGATTTCAGTCATCATTGAACGTGCAACAACGTCGCGAGACGCTAAGTCTTTTGCGTTTGGTGCGTAACGTTCCATGAAGCGTTCGCCATCTTTATTTAAAAGATAACCGCCTTCACCACGACAACCTTCAGTTACTAGCGTACCAGCACCTGCGATACCCGTTGGGTGGAACTGCCACATTTCCATGTCTTGCATAGAAATACCAGCACGTGTTGCCATACCAACACCGTCACCAGTGTTAATGTGAGCATTAGTGGTTGATGCGAATATACGACCTGCACCACCAGTAGCTAATACAACAGCTTTAGATTTGAAGAAGGTAACTTCACCTGTCTCAATCTCAATTGCAGTACACCCTACTACATCACCATTATCGTTTTTAACTAAATCAAGTGCATACCATTCAGAGAATACATTTGTTTTGTTTTTAACGTTTTGTTGATATAGAAGGTGTAATAAAGCATGACCAGTACGGTCAGCAGCTGCTGCAGTACGTGCGGCTTGTTCACCACCAAAGTTTTTCGATTGACCACCGAAAGGACGTTGGTAAACACGGCCATTTTCAAAACGAGAAAATGGTAAACCCATGTTTTCTAATTCGGTAATAGCTTCTGGGCCAGTTTGACACATGTATTCAATAGCGTCTTGGTCACCGATAAAATCGGAACCTTTAACGGTATCGTACATATGCCATTCCCAGTTATCTTCGTGTGAATTACCAAGCGCAACCGTAATACCGCCTTGAGCAGATACAGTGTGTGAGCGCGTTGGAAATACTTTAGATATTAATGCACACGTTTTGCCAGATTCTGTAATTGCTAAAGCAGCGCGCATACCTGCACCACCTGCACCAATTACTACGGCGTCAAATTCACGAACAGAATATTTCACTTAAACACCCCATAATACGATTAGACCAATAGCTACGTAAGCAACGGCCATTAGGTTTAATACAAAACCTAAAACTGCACGAAGCTTTGCGCACTTAACATAGTCTGTAAGAACTTGCCAAAGGCCAATGCGGGTATGAACCATAATGCAAACAAGGGTAATTAACGTAAACCCTTTCATTGCTAGGTTAGAGAAGAGGCCTGTCCAGGCTTCGAAAGTGACTTCTGGCGTCGCTAAAAAATAGCCGATAATAAAAATCGCGTAAGCGCTGATTATTAATGCCGTGGTACGTAAAGATACGAAATCTTGTACACCATCACGTTTTAGAGTTGCTTGATTTAAAACCATATCCACACCCCTGCCAATACGGCAAACACAACACCAAGAGCCATTGAAACTTTAGCGCTGAGGTTACCTGATTCAAGTTCTTCCCAATGTCCCATATCCATAATCATATGACGGATACCACCAATAAGGTGATAACCTAATACAGAAACAGTGCCCCAAGCTATAAATTTGGCAATGAATCCGTTAAACAGACCCTTGACGAATTCAAAACTTTCAGCTGAAGAGAGAGACTCAGACCAAGCCCAAATGACAAACGTTAAAGCAAAAAATAATGCAACACCGGTGACGCGGTGAAAAATTGAAGCTTTAGCCGTTGCCGGCATAGATATAGTTGTTAGATCTAGATTTACAGGTCTTTGCTTTTTCACAGTTACTTGCCCATCTTTGCTCACAGTGGAGCTCATCTACTTGTTTTTCTAAAAACCCACCAAATATTACTGATGGAACTATCAAAATAAACGTACCAAAACAATTAAAGTTCACAAACCTGTAAATTTTAAGCTGTTAAGAATATGTTTACCCAAATACAATACGGTTTAAAACCACCGTTAGTATATATACCCACAAGGCTTTTTACAATTCTTGTTTATTTAGAGATGTTTGCGAATTAGCCAATAGTATTATATTTAATTAATACCGAATATTTATTATACATATATGCATAATGTTTATAAAAATTGACTTTAACCCCCTCTTTCACGTTAAAATGAGAAGATGTGCTTAAAACAGATTTCAGAACTTTAAAATCTAAAAATCAGAATAGATATCTTAATAGGAGATACATAACGATGGCAGATAAAAAAGCCACAGTCCAAATTGATGGACTAGATCCAATCGAACTTCCAATTTATCAAGGCACTGCTGGCCAAGATGTAATCGACGTACGTACGTTAGGTTCACACGGTCACTTTACTTATGACCCAGGTTTCATGTCGACTGGTTCTTGTGAATCTGCAATCACCTATATTGATGGTGGTAAAGGTGTACTACTTCACCGTGGTTACCCAATTGAGCAATTAGCTGAAGACTCAAATTACATTGAACTTTGTTACTTACTTTTAAATGGTGAGTTACCTTCTAAAGAACAATATGAAGTTTTTAAGAATGAAATCACTACAAGCACTATGCTTGACGAGAAGATTGCTAACTTTTTCCAAGGTTTCCGCTTTGACGCTCACCCAATGGCAATGCTTTGTGGCGTAGTAGGTGCATTATCATCTTTCTATCATGAAGACCTTGATATTACTGATGCTGAACAACGTAAAACAAGCGCAGTTAAGCTTGTTGCTAAGTTACCAACAATCGCGGCAATGGCTTATAAAACAAATATCGGCCAACCGTTTGTATACCCACGTAACGATTTAAGCTACGCAGAAAACTTCTTACACATGATGTTCTCTGTACCTGCTGAAGAATATAAAGTTAATCCAGTAACTGCAAAAGCGATGGATAAAATCTTTATGCTTCATGCAGATCATGAACAAAATGCATCAACTTCAACAGTTCGTCTTGCTGGTTCATCTGGTGCTAACCCGTATGCATGTATTGCAGCTGGTATTGCATCTTTATGGGGACCTGCTCACGGCGGCGCTAATGAAGCATGTTTAAACATGTTAGAAGAGATTGGCTCTGTTGACCGTATTGATGAATACGTAGCTAAAGCTAAAGATAAAGCTGACCCGTTCCGCCTTATGGGCTTTGGACACCGTGTTTACAAAAACTTTGACCCACGCGCTACAGTAATGCGTCAAACGTGTCACGAAGTTTTAGCTGAGCTGAATATCCAAGATCCACTTCTTGATATTGCTATGAAGCTTGAGCAAATAGCGCTTGAAGACCCGTACTTTGTAGAGAAAAAACTATACCCTAATGTAGATTTCTACTCTGGTATTATCTTAAAAGCGATTGGTATTCCAACAAGCATGTTCACTGTAATCTTTGCAATGGCACGTACTGTTGGTTGGATCACGCACTGGGATGAGATGCTATCTCAACCTGGTCATAAGATCAGCCGTCCTCGTCAACTTTATACTGGTTACACTCAACGTGACTACGTATCAACTGACAAGCGTTAATTAACGTTGGTTAGTTTAAAAAGGCCGCATTTTGCGGCCTTTTTTATTAACAACACTTGAGAATTATCATAAACCGATTACAATTCCTGCCTTAAAAACACTATGTAGATGAGCCATGCTTGCTTTAAAGTTTGATATAAATAAAATTAGAAATGACTTCCCAACATTAAATCAAACAATAAACGGCTGCCCGCTTGTTTATTTAGACTCAGCAGCAACCTCACAAAAGCCTCAATCAGTTATAGATACAATTACTGAATTCTATACGTTTCAAAACGCTAATGTACACCGTGGACGCCATACACTTAGCGAGCAAGCAACTTATTCATATGAACAAATACGGGATAAAACTGCAGAGTATTTCAATGTATTTAGTAAAGAGATTGTATGGACTAAAGGCGCTACAGAAGCCATTAACTTGGTCGCTAACGGATTAAAAAAGCGCTTAAATGAAAGTCATACCATAATGATATCTCCGCTTGAGCATCATGCAAACATAGTGCCTTGGCAAATAGTGAGTCAACAAACGGGTGCTAAATTAATAGCGCTTCCACTAAATAAAAATGGCACGCTGAACACCAAAGAATGCTGTGAATTTATAAAAGAAACAAAACCTGCTCTATTAGCTATTACACAAGCATCTAACACACTGGGTAATATCACCGATTTAAAACCACTAATTAGAGCTGCAAAAGACGTCAATTCTCTTGTTTTAGTCGATGGTGCACAAGGTGCACTGCATTTAAAACCCGATTTACGTGAATTAAACTGTGACTTTTATGTCTGCTCAAGCCATAAAATGCTCGGTCCAACAGGATTAGGTGTGCTTTATGGTCGATATGAGCAATTAAATACCCTTGAGATTTACCAATCAGGTGGGGAAATGATCGATAAAGTGTACTTAACTCACAGTACTTATCGTCCTGCGCCTGCAAAATTTGAAACTGGAACACCAAATATCTCTGGAGTTTTAGGCTTTGGTGCCGCATTAGACTATTTAAATGAATTAGATCACGCAAAAATCCAGCAATATGAGCAAAAATTGTTTAGTTATGCCGCTCAAAAATTGGTAAAGGTTGATGGTATTACAATATATAGCAACCTATCTGACAATATTGGTACACTCTGCTTCAACTTAAATGATGAACATCCTTATGATTTGGCAACTTTACTTGACGGGTACGGGGTTGCAGTAAGGAGTGGACACCATTGTACACAGCCATTAATGACACATTTAGGGCTTAATGGAACGCTAAGAGCGAGCTTTTGTTTTTATAATACCTATGAAGATGTAGATATATTCATTGATTCACTTAAAAAATGTATCGCTTTACTGGACTAAACGTCACTTTAATAGAATTAATTAGGATAACTCATGACAAATACGTTTAACAAAGTCACAGAATCTATAAAAAATGCGCCCGCTTGGCAGCAAAAATATCGTGAGATAATGCTTTTAGGAAAAAATTTACCTGTTTTAGCTGATGTTTTGAAGACTGATGATGCACTTGTACCAGGCTGTGAAAGCAAAGTATGGATGTTTGTTGAATTTGATTTAACAGAAAATACACTTGTTGTAATTGGTGACTCAGATACACGTATAGTAAAAGGATTATTAGCCATTATTTTAGCGCTTTACAATGGCCTCACACCAGAGCAAGTAGTGAATAAAAATGCGTATGAAGAATTTGAAAAGCTCGGCCTTATAAGCCACTTAAGCGCATCACGTGGTAATGGTATTAAAGCCATGGTTGATAAAATACAAACCATGGCACAACAAAAGCTTAGTTAGCAAAAACTAAGCTTGCGAGCGTTGTTTTTTATCTAGATATTTACGCACCGCTTTTGCCGCAACAAAAAAGCCGAAGCTTCCTGTGATCATAGTCACAGATCCAAAACCATTATTACAATCCATATTCATCGAGCCATCAGCACTTTGCTTAGCATGACATACGCTGCCATCGCTTCCTGGGTAAACCAATTGCTCTGTTGAGTAAACACAATCAATATTAAACTTACGTTTAGGATTATTACTAAAATTATACTGCTTACGCAAAATATAACGTACTTTTGCAAGTAATGGGTCTTGCGTAGTTTTAGCTACATCACCAAAAGTTATTTGGCTAGGATCTGTTTGCCCGCCAGCACCACCGGTAGTAATTATAGGAAGTTTATTACGTTTGCAATGCGCTATTAATGCTGCCTTTTCTTTAACTGCATCAATACAATCAATCACATAATCAAAACCTTGAATATGCTCTTGAATATTATCAAGCGTAATAAAGTCATCTATTACATTAACTTGGCACTGTGGATTAATAAGCTCGCAGCGCGCTTTCATTGCATCTACTTTAGCTTGACCAATAGTGCCCGTTAACGCATGAATTTGTCTATTGACGTTAGTCGCGCAAATATCATCCAAATCAATCAATGTTATTTTACCAACACCAGTACGTGCAAGTGCTTCAGCCGCCCAGCTTCCTACACCACCAATACCTACTACACAAAAGTGTGCTTCTTGAAGCCAATCAAATTGTTGATGACCATACAAACGCTTAATTCCGCCAAAACGTATATCTGTAACTTTTTCGCTCATTTACCAATCCAGTTGCCATGGCGATTGCCATGCTTGAAAATCTTGATGTTTAATTAACGCCAAATACTCATCACCATTATCGGGTAATAAAGTTAGCTGTATTTGTTCACCTTGCCATAAAAAGCTCAACGCATATGCATGTAAATAGGTACGATTTGAAGACGTACCTGCATACATTGCATCGCCTAAAATAGGTGAGCCAACACTTTTTAGTGCCACTCTTAATTGATGCGTCTTTCCTGAGTAAGGTTTTAAAATATACCCTCTAAACCCAGGCTTATAGCTTAGCGAATAAAATCGGGTGATTGCAGGGTTAAGCTTACTCGTTAGTAACTTAAACGAGCCACGGCGAGATTTAGCCATATCGCCTTTAATCCACCCCTGCTTCTTTTTTGGTTTAGCGTCACTAATCGCTAAATAAAATTTAGCAATCGCATGCTCAGTAAACATAACAGTAAAGCTGGCCGCAGCGGCTTTGTTTCGCGCTAAAATAATCAGCCCTGATGTCACTTTATCTAAACGATGAACGGCATAAAGCTTTTGCGTTAATTGTTGTTCGGCTAACACAACAAAGCCGGGACCATCTTCTGAATGAAAATTAAGACCCGCTGGCTTTTCTAAAATATAAAAATCGTTATGTGTAAAAATGATTTTTAATATTTTACTTACTTGTTCACTCACGCGTTTGTACTTTTAATATGCGCTATCACTTTAGCTAAGTCATCGGGCGTATCAACTCCAGCATGGGGTGCTATTTGAGCTTGCTCTATTTTGATTTTATAACCATGATACAACACACGTAACTGCTCAAGCGATTCAAGTAGCTCAAGTGGCGATACGCTCAATTCTATATATTGTTTAATAAAACCCGCTCTGTACGCATAAATACCTACGTGGCGCTGAAATGGCGCTAAATTAAGAGCACTGCTGTCATTCATCATTGTGCTTCTATCAAACGGAATACTTGCACGAGAAAAATACAGCGCATTTTTATTTATATCGCTAACCACTTTAACGGCATTAGGATTAAATACTTCATCACGCTCTTCAATAGCAACACTTAACGTTGCCATTGGTGCTGTTGAATCACTTAATAGTGCAGCAACTTGGGATACATTTTCTGGCGCAAGTAAGGGCTCATCGCCTTGTACATTAACCACAATTGTATTGCTGTCGAGATCAAGTAAATCAACTACTTCGGCTAAACGCTCAGTACCCGATTGGTGATCTTCGCGAGTCATTACAACATCACTAGTAAATAAACTTACTGCATCAAACACTTTTTGATGATCGGTTGCTATAACCACTTTACTTGCACCTGATAAACATGCTTTTTCGTAAACATGTTGAACCATTGGCTTACCGCAAATATCAGCAAGCGGCTTACCAGGTAGTCGGGTTGATGCAAAACGTGCAGGAATTACAACTACGAATTCCACTTTTCAACCTCTTCTAAAGATAACTCACGAGCTTCGTTTTCAAGCAATACTGGAATATCATCTTGAACGGGGTAAGCAAGCTTAGCTGCTGTGCTAATTAGTTCGTTGTTTTCTCTATCAAAGCGTAATTTACCCTTACAAACTGGGCAGGCAATTATCTCGAGTAATTTTGTATCAAAGGCCATTGAGTATTCCTTTTTCTTTTAATAATGAATTTAATGTGTTTATTACGCCATCGGTAGGCTCTGCATCAACAGGTAGATAATACCAATTAGGTTTTGCAAAGGACTTACATTTAACCGCGTCTTTTTCGGTCATTATAATGCAATCATCACCAAACTGGGTAAAATCATCTGCTGTATAAGCATAATGATCTCTAAAATGATGAGTCGACAATAGCTTAATATTTTGTGCTTCTAATGAGTTTTCAAACCGTTTAGGGTTCCCAATTGCACTTATTGCATGTGCCTCGCTTACGTTACTTTTTGCATCATCACTTGAATTAACTAAGCGAAGGTTACTTACTTGCAGCACGTAGCTATTATTAGCCTCACCGCCATTTTCAATTACTATATCAACACTTTGTAAGCGTTTAGTTGTTTCGCGTAGTGGCCCTGCGGGCATAACAAAACCATTACCAAAGCGGCGTTCACTATCAACAATACAACACTCAATGCTACGAGGCATTTTATAATGCTGCATCCCATCATCAGAAATAATGACATCAAGCGTATAATTTTTTTCTAATAAATCGATATTGTGTTGTCTATTAGGCCCAACCGCTATTGGGCACTTTAAACGATGGTATAAAAGTACGGGCTCATCTCCAGCCTGCTGAGCACCTATAAGGCCAGTAACTAACAGCGGGTAATTTTCTGATTGCCCACCATATCCTCTACTAATAATTCCCACTGATAAACCTTGCTCTGTTAAATGACCATACAGCCACAAAACAAAAGGCGTTTTACCATTACCGCCAACACTTATATTGCCAACTACAATTACAGGCGTTTTGCACTCAAAAGGTTTAAGTATTTTAGCGCTATATAAGTATTTTCGAAATGACGATACAACCCAAAACAAAGCACTTAATGGTAATAACAGTAAAGTAATTAGACCAAATGGTTTATACCAGCTTTGTTCTATTTTACTCACGCCTGATCACCAAACTGCATTTTGCAAAGGGCTGAATAAGTACCGTCATTTGCTAATAAGCTATTGTGATCGCCACTTTCTATTACACGACCATTATCAATAACATAGATTCGGTCACTGTTTTCGATAGTAGATAAGCGATGCGCAATAACAATTGAGGTTTTATCTTTCATTAGCGTTTCTAATGCTTGCTGAATAAGCTTTTCAGATTCGGTATCAAGTGCTGATGTTGCCTCGTCTAAAATCAAAATAGGTGCGTCTTTTAATATTGCACGTGCTATCGCTATACGCTGGCGTTGACCACCTGAGAGCATTACCCCATTTTCACCTACCATGGTGTTTAATTGCTCTGGCAGGTCTTTAACAAATTCCCACACGTGCGCTTGTTTGGCAACTTGTTCTAACTCTTCAACAGACACATCGTGCTTTATGCCATAACAAATATTGTTGGCAATCGTATCGTTAAATAACACAACTTGTTGAGACACTAAAGCAAATTGGCGACGCAGATCAGTTAATTTATAATCCTGCAGGGCTATACCATCAAGTAATATTTCACTCGGTAACTCTAAGTCATAGTAGCGCGGTAATAAATTAGAAATTGTTGATTTACCCGAGCCTGAGCGCCCTACTAAGGCAATACTTTCACCTGCCTCAATCGTTAGCGACAAATCGTTTAATACGGCTTCATCTTTAGTTGGGTACTTAAAGGTTACATTTTTAACTTCAATTAACCCTTTAACTTTATCGACTGAAACGGTGCCAGTGTCTTTTTCCATTTCTTCATCTAACACTAAAAAAATACTTTGCGCGGCAGAGATACCACGTTGCATATCACTATTCACATTGGCGAGTTGTTTTAGTGGGCGTAATAGCATCATCATTGAAGCAATTAATACCATGAAATCACCAGAGCTTATTGTATCAATCATGGAGGGCATTGATACCACCCACAAAATAACTGCCATGGCACTTGCCGCTAAAATTTGAATTATAGACACACTAAGCGCTTTAGTTGCGTCCATTTTGATACGTTGCTGACGATTATGATTATTAATTTTCGAGAAGTGATTGATCTCTTGATCTTGACCACCAAAACCATGAATAACTTTATGTCCGCTCAGCATTTGTTCTGAGCTACGGGTAACTTGCCCCATGGCAGATTGAATGTTTTTAGAAATGTGGCGAAAACGTTTAGAGACGACGGCGACAATAATAGCAACAAGTGGGATGATCACTAAAAATATCAGTGATAATTTCCAGCTGGTATAAAACATTACCGCAAGTAAAAATACAACAAATGCACCTTCTCGAACCACGATTAGCAACGCTTTGGTTATTGCTTGTTGAACTTGTTCTGTATCAAATGTGATTTTTGAAATTAAATCTCCCGTTGAGTTTTTGTCATGAAAAGAAACGGGTAAGTGCAATATGTGCTCAAATAACTCTTGGCGTAAAGAACGTACAACTTGGGAGCCTACATAACTTAAGCAGTAAGAAGACATAAAGTTAAAAACACCACGCCCTAGAACTAACGCGATAACGACAAAAGGAGCGTACTTTAAAACGTCTGTATTACGCTGGTTCAAACCTTGATCAATAAACGGCTTCATTAATTGAATAAATAAAGCATCCATTGCTGAGTAGCCTATCATCCCAATAATTGCGACAAATGCGACGCTTTTGTAGGTGCCAACATATGAGACAAGACGTTTATAAATTTGTGTAGTACTTTGATCCATAACACTCTCTAAATACAGTAACAATCTGTATTGTATCCTCCGATGAGATAAAACTAAACGTCAATCTTTGATAAACCAGTAACTTTCCTGCCCTCTTGCTGTTTCTATAGCCAAATTCTTTGCATAAAATTTAATACTAATTTGCCCTTCAACGCCTGTCGTAAATTGCTGAGCGTTTATTTGGTTATAACGTTCGACGACAAGAGGCTTGGGGAATTCCCATTGCCCTTTATAGGCACTTGAATGAATGACTACTTGGGGAGCAACGTTATATATAAAATTAACACTTGAGGATGTATCGCTGCCATGATGCGGGCTTAACATTACTGTACTTTTCAATGATGTATTATCCGCTAATAGCGATGCTTCACGCGCCTTTGATATATCACCGGTAAGTAACACACTATGGGTATTATCTGATACCCTAACAACGCATGAATCATCATTTTCATTTCCAAACCCTTTTGTACTAAAGCTTTGTACTTTTAATCCAGCAAAATCAATGTTTATGACTTCACATACATTATGTGTATTTTTAGGATGAAATTGTTGTAATGTTTCACCAAAGCCAGCATCTATGAAATGTTGTAATCCTCCAGCGTGATCATTATCTTCATGACTTAGAATCGCCGTTTTCACTGTTAAATTATTTGCTTTAATATAAGGCAATAAAATACTTCGCGTACGGCTAAAGCGATTGAAATAACTGGGGCCAAAATCATAAATAAGCACTTGATTATCTTTTTCAATTAATGCCATAAGTCCATGCCCAACATCAAATACATGTAGTTGCCACTTAGACTTTTCTGTTAGCCAATAATTTAATAAAAGCGTTATTGCTGGAATAAAAGCGAGCCATTTATAAGGAAGAAAATAAACCATCAACATAATAATATAAGTAAAAACGACAAATATTGAGTCAATTCTGCCAGTCGTTATCCACCTTAACGATTCTGGTATTTCATTAAGCAATTTAAATAGCGCATATAAGCCTGTATCAAACAGGTTTATTAAAATACTTATATCTAAGAAAATACTCAGTAATGTAAAAACAATTAAAAAAGGTAAGATAATGATTGAAAGCAGCGGTATAGCAATTAAGTTTATTATCAAACCTGCAATACTTACCCCATTAAAAAAATAGAGTGAAAGTGGCAATAAACCAATAAATAACGCTATTTGAATAACAAACAGTGAAATAACTTTGTTTTTTATGCGAGTGTTTAATATTGGTAATTTATTAATAACTGTAAAAATGATAGCAACAGCTAAAAATGAAAAGTAGAGACCTGGATTGAGTAAATTAAATGGGTTAACAATAAGAACAATAACCAAGGCAAATAAAATGCTCCGCCAACGCAGCGGCTGCTTAGCAAGAAAATACAATAATAAATAACAACCCAGCATGATAAGCGCTCGCGTTGCCGATACTAAAAAGTCACTTAAGTACACATAAACCAAGGCTACTAAAAATCCGCATGAACTGTAATAAAGAGTCAGGTTGAATGATTGCCCAATCGAAGAATTAATTTTTGCAAAAATGAATCGAGTAAATAGATAACCGAAGCTAAAAATCAAACCAATATGTAACCCCGATATAGCAAGTAAATGACTTAGCCCAAGAGATTGCATTAATTGTTTGTCAGCGTAGCTCATCAACGATTTTTCACCGCTAAGCAATGCATAATAGAGCCACTGTAATTTTGTATCCGTATAAGTGTTTTTAAGGAAGTGCTGATAATCTAAAATTATGCTTTGTTTGTCGCTATTTATAATATTAAGATTTTTATTAAGCACTTTACCTTTAAATAATATTCTACTTATAAAAGCATAACGTTCATTATCAAATACATTAAAATTTTTATTACTACGAAAATGTTTTAAATGAATTAAAGCAGAAAATTCATCACCTACTATTAAAGGCTGTGCAGAATTAACACTGAGCATTGCCTTGGGTGCTCTAAAACCTGAAAAATAACTCCCTTCTAATGCCACTATTTTAACTTTAATATATTGAGGTTTTTTGTCAGAAATAACCTCTTCAACAATTAATGTAGAATCAAGTGCATACTTTTCATCCTGTTTTGGTATTTCAAAACTATAAAAAACGTAAAAATGCAGACCAACGAAGCAAATTGCACAAATAAAGCCTAACAATACATTTAAAAACGGCTTAAAATAAGCGCTCACTATAACAATGAAAATTGTGAATACTGTAAATTCGAGAGTTTGATAATAAAATACGGTTGCTATACAGCCAATTACAAACCCAAGACTTATCCACACTGATGTAAATGGTTGCTTTAAATGGCTAAAAAAACGATCCAAAGATTTTTACCTGATCCAAATAAAATTAGACATCATAAATCACTAAGAATATTTGGACGCCTTTTACAAGATGCAAATCTTTGGCATTTAAATAGACGTTCTGCTCGAGGTGCATTTGCAGTCGGGTTATTTTTTGCTTTCATCCCTGTTCCTTTTCAAATGGTTTTAGCAGCAGCCGGCGCTATATTATTTAGAGTTAATTTACCTATCTCAGTTGCATTAGTATGGCTTACAAACCCTCTAACTATGCCACCTATTTTTTATGGCTCATACTTAGTGGGTACATTAATACTTAATCAGCCTGAGCAACACTTTGTATTTGAAGCTAGTTGGTCTTGGTTTCTAGAGAGCATAGAAACTATTGGCCCTGCATTTTTACTAGGTTCGTTAGTATGTGCTTCTATTGCATCAATTATCGGCTATTTTGGTATTGATATTATTTGGCGCCGTTCTGTTAAAAAGGCATGGTTATCGCGAAATAATTAGTAGCGTTAAAGCTAAATAATAACTATAAGATTCATGGCAATCCTAATCTTATGAAATATTATAGACGAAAAAAAACCAACTTTATTAAGTTGGTTTTTTTTATAATCAATATTAGTAAACTTTAAAAGCGAAATATACGTCTTAAGCCAACTAATGGTAATAGCAATAATGTATACCAAGGAAAGCTAGCAGAGTTACGCTCATACACTTCTGCTTCTACTGGAGCACAGTTTTCTACTTCACCATTTGCAATTGGCGTTAACTTAACTGCAACTGCAATACTTTCGTATTCAATTTCACCATTGATATCAGTTACAACACCGCCTAAAGAATCAAGTTTTTCAACTGTCTTAGTCGCAGTACCAAATATTTCATTATTTTCATTAATAGCTGTTGCTTCGACCATTGAGTAAGCGTAGTCAGTTTCGCCATCAGTGTCATAACAAGGCAGTAAATCATTTAGATTAGTGATTTTGTCTTCACCAATTTTGTAAATAAAAGCTTCTTTAAGTCGTGAGCTATCAGAAACACCTACTTCCCCTTCGCCTACAATATATCCTTGATTATTTATATCGTTGCCATAAGAACTTGAGCTTGAAAAATAATCAGTTGGGAAAACTGTATTACCTGTTTCGATGTCATGATAGAAGAATTTATTACGAAGAGTACCTTCAATACGCTTTGTCGCATAACCTGTAATTACATCATTATCATTAATAGCGATTGATTTACCAGCCTGCCAATCGTCTTCTTGATTAATAAAGTCAGTGACTGCACCGTCTTTAAAATAAACTGGCATTGTAAGAATCGTATCATCATTTTTGTAATAACGCGTATTTGATGAACCTACAATTGTACCGTTGTTGTTCACTGCTAAAGCAGTACTCGTAAATGCGTCATCTTCTGTTTCACCTTCATCAGGTGTCAGTGCCATACCAAGCTCTTCAACAGAAATAATATTTAACGATTCATCAAGTTCCCATTTAACAGCACGCTTATTAAATAAGCCTCGTGAAATATTAGAATTTAATAAGTTGATACACACTGACGTTGGTTCGTCTTCATTATCACAGTTATCATCAATATTATCTTGTCTGTCATCAGGAATACTTGTAGAGATATTACCTACAACAGTGTAACCACTATTTGTTTTGACTATATCGTTAGCGCGGCTTGTGCCGCCGTATTCATTAAACTCAGGCTCTAACTCAACACTTATACTGCCATCAGCACTTATTACAATCCCACGTTCTATAAACTCATGTGTGAACCACGTTTCTGCATCATCTTCACCATCAGGTGTAAAAGACACTTTATCGTAAGGAGCACCGCCCCAACCAACAGTAACGCCGTCTTCACTTACAGCATTAAAAAGGTTAATAGTTGAACGCGTTAAGCCATCATAATCAACAGATGCAACATCAAATAACGGTTGCTCTGTTACTTGTGTGTCATTGTACTTTATGCCAACTAATGAGCTTAATTTTTGATATTCAAAATTTGTAGAAATTGAAGATAAAAAACTAACCATGAAAGTATGTGCATCAGAATTAGTAAGTACTGCATCATTATTTTCAATGTCATCAAGTGTAAAGGTAATCTCTTTATCACTTAAATCAAATGCAGCCTCTGTATTATCGTAGCTATTTTCAATAATATTTTCAGTAAAATCTATATAGCTGATATCAATAGGTAAATTGTATAAACCATTTGCGAAACCAATAATATGCCCGCTTTCGCTTACATCTGTTACATAAGAATATTTAGCGTCTTCAAGAGTCCCTAATTCACTTAACTGGTACGTAGCACTTGTTGCTGAAGTGCTTAATGTCGCTAAAATACTGGCAGCGAGTAATTTATATTTCATTTTAGTCCTTACTACTGATTCTGTAATTCTTCAAGTTCTTCCCAGCGCTCAAGCGCAGCTTCAAGGTCAGACTCAAGTTGTGCCAAATGGTTCAATGCTTTAGTTGTTACATCACTCTCTTGTTTAAAAAAGTCTGAGTCACTAACTACAGCTTGTTGAGCTTCAATTTCAGCTTCTAGTTTTTCCATTTTATTCGGTAGTTGCTCTAATTCAAGTTTTAATTTGTAAGAGAGTTTATTTGTTTTAGCTGCAGGTTTAGCAACTGGAGCGACTACTTTTTCAACTTTTTTTACTGGTTGCTGCTGCGTTTTTTTTTCTTGTTCAGCTAAATAGTTAACGTAAGCCTCATAGTCGCTATAGCCACCTACAATATCTGTAACTTTACCGTTACCTTCAAACGCCCATACACTTGAACATGTATTATCAATAAATTCACGGTCATGGCTTACAATCAGCACTGTACCTTGGTATTGATTAATGATGTCCTCTAGTAACTCTAACGTTTCAATGTCTAAGTCATTTGTTGGCTCATCGAGAACAAGGATATTAGACGGTTTTAAAAACAATTTAGCTAATAGTAATCTGTTTTTTTCACCACCAGAGAGTGCTTTAACAGGGGTTCGAGCACGTGCTGGCGGGAATAAAAAGTCTTGTAAATAACCTAAAACATGACGTGAGCGTCCGCCCATCATCACTTCTTGTTTACCTTCGGCGACGTTATCTTGAACTGTTGCTTCTTCATCAAGTTTTTCACGATATTGGTCAAAGTAAGCAAATTCTAAATTAACACCTTGCTTAGTTATGCCGCTATCAGGCGCTAAATTACCAAACATTAGTTTTAACAGTGTGGTTTTACCAATACCATTTGGGCCTACTAGACCGATTCTGTCACCACGCATTACCAGTGTAGAAAAATCATCAGCAATAACTTTGTCTTTAAATGCATGACAAAGATTCTTAGCTTCAAATACTAACTTACCAGAGCGATCTGCTGTTTCAATATTGAAATCAGTTTTACCAACTTGATCAACACGTTGCTTACGCTCTGTACGAAGCTGCTTTAACTCACGAACTCTACCTTCGTTACGCGTTCTACGCGCTTTAACACCTTGGCGGATCCATGTTTCTTCTTCGGCTAAACGCTTATCGAACAATGCATTTTGGCTTTCTTCTACTTTTAAATCATGGGCTTTTTGCTCTAAGTACGTGGCGTAATCACCAGGGTACGAAATAAGCTTACCACGGTCTAAATCTAAAATACGCGTAGCAACAGCACGAATAAACGCACGGTCATGCGATATAAATACGATTCCGCCCTTAAACTCTTTTAAAAATTGCTCAAGCCACATGACGCTTGCCATGTCTAAATGGTTTGTTGGCTCATCAAGTAATAATAAATCAGGCTCACTAACAAGTGCACGTGCAAGTGCTACTTTACGTAACCAGCCACCAGAAAGAGACTCAAGTTTAGCTTCTGGCGTTAATTCTAATTGTGTTAGCACTAATTGAATTCGGCTATCAAAGCGCCAGCCATCAGCCGCTTCTAATTGATTTGATAAACGTTCAAGCTTGTTTAATAACTTATCAGTACACACTGTTTGCAACTCATTACTTACATGATGAAAATCAATTAGTAAGTTTGCAATCTCAGGCATACCTTGCGCAACATAATCAAATACTGTGCCATTTGCGCCTTTTGGTGGATCTTGTTCTAAACGAGAAATTCGAATGCCACCTAGCTGATTTATTTCACCATCATCTAATACAACTTCGCCATCAAGCACTTTTAATAGAGTTGACTTACCCGCGCCATTTCGACCAACAACACACACTCTTTCGCCACTCTCTATAACAGCATCTGCTTTGTTAAGCAAAGCATGCGTACCAAAAGCAAGTTGTGCTTTTAAAATTCTAATTAAATCCATAGTTCTTATTTGCTCTTATTCTGCTTGTGCTAAAAATTCGCGCACAGTGTGTAAAGTAAAAGGCCAAAATAATTGCTCGCCTTTTTCACTTTCTAATACAGGAATAGTAATTTGATACTCAGCTATAAGCTGCTCATCAGTCATAATATCGATTAGTAATAACTCACTCGTATTACTAAGTACCTCAGTGATAAGTTGCTCAGCTTGCTCGCACAAGTGGCAACCATCAGTGTGGTATAAAACCCATTTAGCCATGTGTGATTAACCAGCTATTATGGATTTTTTTATTACGTTTAAAGTCTGGTGATAACGTTTTATCTGAAATATTAATGGCTTTTAAACCTAAACCAATCAGACCAACTTCATCTATCACAAAGCCACGTTTGTTATTAGAGAAAATTAAGGTACCTGATGGGCTTAAAATCTTCTTAACCCACGTTAATAATTTAATGTGATCGCTCTGTACATCAAACGCGTCTTTCATACGTTTTGAGTTTGAAAACGTTGGAGGATCTAAAAATATCAAATCATATTGCGCCGTTGCGTGCTCTAACCATTTTAAACAATCTGCTTGTTCAAAACGGTATCGTGTATTACTAATACCATTTAAATCAAAGTTATCTTGGCCCCATTTTAAGTAGGTCTTTGATAAATCGACTGTAGTAATGGCTTTAGCACCACCAAGAGCAGCATGTACAGAAGCTGTACCTGTGTATGCAAAAAGGTTTAAGAAACGTTTATCTTTAGCATTTTCTTGAATATAACGGCGCATTAAGCGATGGTCTAAAAACAAGCCTGTGTCTAAGTAGTCAAATAAATTAACTTTGAACTTAGCACCAAACTCTTCAACAACCATAGTACGGTTTTGTTTAGACATAGCGGTGTACTGATCTTCGCCCTTCTGCTTTTTACGTACTTTTACAGCAATGTTTTCAGGTGAAATCTCAAGCTGTTGAGCCGTTAAACTTATTACGTCTTGCAGGCGTTTTTCTGATGTTTTTTCATCAATTTCTTTAGGCGCTGCATATTCAAAAATTACAGCAGAGTCGCCATAAATATCTACAGCAACATTGTATTCAGGGATATCCGCTTCATAGACGCGATAAGCATCTATTTTATTTTGTTTAAGCCAGTTTTTTAAGCCTTGCTTATTTTTTTTCAATCTATTTGCAAATGACGTTGAGCCTTCAAAATTGAGTGCTTTTTTGTCATCTGTAGTCAAACTTACTTGCTTATCATCTAATTGGTATAAGTTAAGTTCTACATCAAGCGGGCCATTTTTAAATTTATAACGCTTAAGGCGCACAAGTTTTAAAAGTTTAAATAAGCTCTCGTCCATACCCAATAAGGCAAGTTTCCAGTGATTGAAGTGCTTTTTAAAGCCAACGCCTAAATTACGGTGTAAATCAACAAGCTCAGCCATAGAGCCAATACGCTCACCATAAGGTAAGTTTGAAATTACAACACCCGGTAATTTTGCAACAGCTGTAAGTTTAGTTGCATCACTTTGCTTAAACTTAATCACGTCGTCAAGCTCTGCACGTTTAGCATTATCAATTGCTTTACTTAATACTTGCTCATCGTAATCGTGGCCAATTAACCATAATTTAGGATCAGTAATATTAGCGAGTAACTCTTCTTTAAGCTCTTTAAACTTAGCGGCTCTAAAACTGGGTAAACGCTCAAAAGCAAAACCTTCACGGAATAATCCTGGCGCTTCGTTTCGCGCCATACCGGCAGCTTCTATCAAAATAGTGCCCGCACCACAACATGGATCGAATAAAGGCTGTTTTACATTTTCAAGCCAGCCACTTCGCTTAATTAATGCAGCAGCTAAGTGCTCTTTAATTGGCGCTTTACCTTGGCCTTGGCGGTAACCACGTTCTGACAAACGAGGACCTGAATAGTCAATATACATCGATACGCCGTAACGATTTAATCGTGCAACTACGCGCACGTTAGCATCTTGCTTATCAACGTTAGGACGTTGCTCATATAAATCATTAAAATAGTCAACAATCGCATCTTTGATTACAAGACCCGAAAATTGCGTGTTTTTTAATGAGTCATTGGTACCGTTGAAGTCGACAGCGAATGTTTGCGTAGGTCCAAACCATTCTTGCCAAGGTTGCGAGCGCGCAAAATTATACAGGCTATTTTTGTCATCTACGCCTTCTTTTTCTTCAATAAGCATAAGCACACGCGTTGCAAAACGAGTTGATAAACAAACCTTTTGCGCAAGTAATGAGTCAGCCTCAAAACGAACAGAACCAACAGTTTGCTTAGACACGGTTGCGCCAAGTTCTGTTAGTTCATCAACCAATAAATTTTCGATTCCGATAGAAGTAAGTGCGATAAATTGCAAAGTAATAACCCTTAATAGCTAATTGCGCAGGATTATAACATAGGTTGGGCGACAAACACGCCATAAAGACACGCTTAAGACTTAAATTTGGTTAGGCGGTTTGACTTTGATATTGCTGATTTAGGATGGGGTGTACTCGATTATTCAAAATACGGATTACTTCAAATTGCGCCAAAGATAAGTTTTCGTCTAATTTAAAGGTTTCACTTAAATTCAAACAAATAGATGCATCAGGACAATGCTCTACAATTAAAAAATCACCTGACTGCGCTTTAGATGTTAATTTTACTATTGCCTCTACGCTTGGCTCTGTTCCGGTGTATTCTTCAAAAAACCAACTTTTTGCTAAAACGGGTTTTAAGTGATACTTAACAGCAGTCGCATTTAATGATATTTGACAAATTTGAGCCGCAGACCACAATTCAAATCCATCCAGATAATTATAAACTTGTTCGTAAAATGCAGCATCTTCGAGACTAAAACGTGGATTTTTAAAAACAGAATCGGTGAGCTGTCTTAATTTATAAGGCGTGCATAATTGCATGTCGTCATTTAAATCAAGTAACAAACGATTTTTATCAGGACAAGTAATCCACTGCCATTGCTTTGATGCTTGTAACATTTACTCCTCCTTGGGTATGTTGAATAATTATTGCTCAGAGTATAACCGCTTTTGACCACTTTTAAAATGTTTGCTTAGAACATTTAGCTAACGATCAAAAGCTTAGATAACTGATCCTTATAAGCCGTTAACGATCGACTTTACCAATTGTGGACCTTTGTAGATGAACCCAGTATAAACCTGAACTAAATTTGCGCCTGCATCTAACTTTTCTTTTGCAGATGTAGCATCATCAATACCGCCGACTCCGATGATTGGTAGCTTACCTTGTGTTAAGCGTTTTAGTTCACTTACTACCTCTGTAGAGCGCATTCTAACAGGGTGACCTGATAAACCGCCCGCCTCTTGTGCATATTGCTGCCCCATAACTGCGGCTCGCTCAAGCGTTGTGTTTGTGGCAATTACACCATCAATTTTATTATTTAAAAGTGATTCACTTACTTGCTCTATTTGTATTTGATCGAGATCCGGTGCAATTTTTACAAGCATAGGCACTTGCTTATTATGCTTTGAAATTAAATCTAACTGTTCATTTTTAAGACTTTGCAATAAATCATCAAGTGCAGCACCATATTGTAAATCACGAAGCCCTGGGGTATTTGGTGATGAAATATTTACCGTAATGTATGAGGCATGCTCAAATACTTTACGCATACAATGAATGTAGTCATCTTTACCTTGTTCATTAGGTGTATCTTTATTTTTACCAATATTGATACCGAGTATGCCACTGTACTTTGCTGCTTTTACATTTTCGACTAAATTATCAACACCTTTATTATTAAAGCCCATACGGTTAATAATTGCGTTTGACTCTGGAAGTCTAAAAATACGTGGCTTATCATTACCAACTTGAGGACGCGGTGTAACCGTTCCAACTTCAATAAAACCAAATCCCATTTGGCTAAAAGCATCAATACATTCTGCATTTTTATCAAGGCCAGCGGCAAGCCCTACTGGGTTTTTAAATTCAAGACCTAAAAAGTTTACGGGTTTATCTGAAACACTTTGTGACCAAGCTATATTTAGAGGCGTATTAGCAAAACGACGAAGATTATTAAGTGCAAACTCATGCGCCCACTCCGCATCACGGGTAAACATAAAACGGCGAGCTAAATCATAAAACATCAATATAATCCTCTTTTTAAATTTCAGACAAAAAAATACCTCAGACAAGGCTGAGGTATTGTATAACAATTTTAACAATCAGTTATTTATTTACTAAACAAATAACTGATTAAAGCTAAATTATTTTCCTGATGTATCACAGTTATGACTTAATAACATAAGTTCACGAAGTGCAACTGAGAACTTAGCAAAGTCGTGGCTTTGTGATGTTTTAAACTCAGCCAACATTTGTTTCCAACGCTGAAGTAATAAATCTTGACTATCCATCCACTCATCTATTTGACTATCAACATCGCTCTCGTCACCTTCAAAGCTATTTAGCACCACTTCAGATAACGTACGTTGCTGCCAATCAAGCTCTTCACGGTAAGATGAACGAGCAAGTGCTTGCCAATGATTTGCTACTGGTTGCTTAGTTATTTGCTCTAAGAACCAATGCAGACCCATTCTTGCGCCTAGTTTAAAGTAAGTATTCGATACCATCGAAATACTCTTACCTGAATTATTAGCAACTTCAGCTAAATCCATCACAGAGAATAAGCTTGATAACGAAACAATACGATTAGCTATATCTGCAGGAACGCCGGCGTCAATTAACTTATTAGCTTCAATTACAATACGGTCATTTTCTTTTTCAATCATGTACGTATTTAAATTATCGCTTAAATCTTTAAATGTTGGCGCAAAGAATTCAATTCCTTGTTCAATCGTTTGTGACTTATTACGATGACGTAAGAACCAACGCGTAGTACGGCGAACAGTACGACGAAGTTGGTAAAGCATTTCAGTTTGTACCGCTGCTGGTATTTTATTATCCAGTGCGCTGATAGAAGACCATGTATCGCGCATTTCAAATATTTCGCTAGCAATTGAGTAACACATTGCAATTTCAGCTTCGTTGGCACCGGTTTCTTCATGCATACGTACCATGAAGTTTAAACCCATATCATTAACAATACTGTTAGCAAGTTTAGTTGCAATAATTTCTTTACGAAGTGGATGGTTGTTCATCGCATCGTTAAACTTCTCACGTAGAGGACGTGGGAATGACTTCACAAGCAATTGACGATAGTAAGGGTTTTCAGTAATTTCATCACTTACTAAAGACTCTTTTAATACCATTTTAGCGTACGAAACAAGCACTGAAAGCTCAGGGCGAGTTAAGTCTTTACCTGCGGCTGCACGTTCTGCCAATTCTTCATCGCTTGGAATAAACTCGATAGCACGGTTTAACTTGCCATCTTTTTCAAGTGCATGAATAAAACGAATCTTTTCTTTAAGCGTTGAAGTACCTTTAGACTGCGTAATTGAAATAGTATGTGTTTGACGGTAACAGTCTTTTAATACTAATTCAGATACTTCATCTGTCATTGAATAAAGTAGCTCATCACGTTGTTTACGTGTTAAGTCACCTTCAGCAACCAAGCCATTAAGTAAAATCTTAATGTTAACTTCGTTATCTGAACAGGCAACGCCCCCTACGTTATCAATAAAGTCAGTATTAACACGACCACCCTTAGCTGCAAATTCAACACGACCTAATTGAGTTGCACCTAAGTTACCGCCCTCACCAATTATTTTAGCGCCTAAATCTCTACCATTG
Organism: Pseudoalteromonas sp. S8-8; assembly: GCF_000497875.1. Taxonomy (NCBI): domain Bacteria; kingdom Pseudomonadati; phylum Pseudomonadota; class Gammaproteobacteria; order Alteromonadales; family Pseudoalteromonadaceae; genus Pseudoalteromonas; species Pseudoalteromonas sp. S8-8. The sequence continues at coordinate 53,677 of NZ_AUTR01000001.1, read as the reverse complement.
ATACGTAGTGCATCGTTTGCACGATCCCCTACATCTGCATCAGTTTCTTTAGAGTTTTTAATGTATGTACCAATACCGCCATTCCACAGTAAATCGAACTCCATCATCAATGAAGCTTTCATTAACTCATTTGGGGTCATACTTGCTTTTTTAGTACCCAACATTTTTTTCATTTCTGGGCTGAGCGTAATTGATTTAGCAGCACGAGAGAAAACACCACCACCGGCAGAAATTAACTCTTTATTGTAATCTTCCCAAGATGAACGCGGCATATTAAATAAACGTTCGCGCTCTGGGTAAGAAGTAGCAGCATCTGGGTTAGGATCAACAAAAATGTGCATATGGTTAAAGGCAACTTGTAAACGAATATGCTTAGATAACAACATACCATTACCAAATACATCACCAGCCATATCGCCAATTGCAACTACCGTAAAGTCGGTAGTTTGACAATCGATATCCATTTCACGGAAATGTCGTTTAACTGACTCCCATGCGCCTTTAGCTGTAATACCCATTTTCTTATGATCGTAACCAACCGAGCCACCTGATGCGAATGCATCACCTAGCCAGAAATTGTATTCATTAGCTATGCCGTTTGCGATATCAGAGAAAGTAGCGGTTCCTTTATCGGCTGCAACCACTAAGTAAGCATCATCTTCATCGTGGCGAACAACATCGCGAGCTGGGACTACTTCCCCGCGCTCTATGTTATCTGTAATATCTAGAAGACCACGGATAAAGATTTTGTAACACTCTTGGCCTTCTTTTATAAACGCTTCGCGCTCACTAGGTAATTGTTTACATACAAAACCACCTTTAGAACCAACAGGTACAATTACTGTATTTTTAACTTGTTGCGCTTTAACTAAGCCAAGTACTTCAGTACGGAAATCTTCACGACGATCAGACCAACGCAGACCACCACGCGCTACTTTACCGTAACGTAAATGCACACCTTCAACGCGCGGAGAATAAACAAAGATCTCAAACGCAGGAAGTGGAAGTGGTACATCAGGAATTAAGCTAGGCTGTATTTTAAACGAGACATAAGACTTAAACTGACCTGCATCATCTTTTTGGAAATAGTTAGTACGAAGCGTTGCAACAATCATATCTACGTATAAACGTATAATGCGGTCATCATCAAGGTTTGCTACATTTTCAAGTTCTAAGTAAATTTGCGTACTTAACTTTTCAAGTGTTTTAGCACTTGCTGGGCTCTTAACTGAGAACTTTTTAGCAAATAAATTAACAATTTGCGCTGCAATGTTTGGATAATTTGCAAATGTGCTTTCAATGTAACTTTGTGAGAACGTTACACCAATTTGACGCATGTACTTAGCGTAAGCACGTAAAATAGAGGCTTCGCGGCCAGTTAGGCCACCCATTAACACTAAACGGTTAAAACCATCATTTTCAAGGCGGTTGCCCCACACATTTGTTAATGCAGCGCGAAAACGTGCTGAAATTTTATCAAAGTCTGCCATCCCTTTGCTGTCAATAAGCATCGAGAAGTCCATGATCCAGTTAATACGACCATCGCTAGTTTTAACTGAATATGGTGTTTCACCAACAACGCGCAGACCAAAGTTTTCAAGCATTGGCATAACATCAGATAAGTGAATTGGCTCATCTTTATGGAATAAGCTTAATCGTACAATATTACTGTTTGCTTCTTCTTGAGGACGGTAGAACAGCATTTCTAGCTTGTTTTCATCGCTAAGTAGTTCTAATTTTTCGATATCAACAACCGCAGCACTTGGAAGCACTTCGTCTTTGTATGAGCGTGCAAACGCATTACAGTATTTACGATTTAAATCGTTACCGCGTGCTTCACCCGCAGACTCTAAAAGTGCAGATTGAAGTTTATCTTCCCACGTACGTGCAGCTTCTACTAAATTGTTTTCGATGTCTTTCACGTTATATTCGATCTTGTTGTCGGTCACACGAACGGTGTAATGAGTACGCGCCAGTGTTGACTCAGAGAAATAAGTAGTAAATTCGACTTTATCGTCAGAATTAAATGCATTAGCTAATATATCTTGCGTTTCACGACGAAGAGCCGTGTTATAGCGTTCGCGAGGAACATAAACCATGCAAGATAAAAAGCGACCATACGCATCTTTACGTACAAACAAGCGACACATATCGCGCTCTTGTACTTGTAAAACACCCATAGCAACTTCAAGTAGCTCACTTTCGCGCGCTTGAACTAGCTCATCACGTGGGTAGGTTTCTAAAATATTTAAAACAGCTTTGTAAGCGTGTGTACCTTTAGCAAAATCACACATTTCCATAATGCGGTTAATTTTACTTTTTAAAACAGGCACATCAGTAGCACTGTTATTGTAAAAGCTTGATGAGAACAAACCAATAAAGCGGTCTTCACCAATTACATTGCCTTCATCGTCAAAACGCTTAATACCTACGTAATCAATGTAAGCTGGACGGTGAACGCGAGAAACAGAGTTAGTTTTTGTTAGGATCAGTAGGTTGCTGCTGCGTGCTTCTTGGCGAGCAACCTCTGGTAATTCTGATAATAATCGTGTGTGTTCTTCAGTAGAGTTTTTCATCAAGCCAAGGCTTGATTCCATTTTACCTTTTAATTGGTAATCACCTTGAACTGGGCTTAGCTCATATTCACGGTAACCCATTAGGGTAAAGTTATCTTTCGCTAACCAATCTAAAAACTCAGTTGTTTCTGAAACTTCTTCTGTCGTTTTATTGTGATGACGTTTAGGTAACTCTTTGGTTACTGCAATCAATTTTTTACGAATTGGCTGCCAATCATCAACAGCAACTGACACATCAACAAGAACCGACTCTAACTCTTTCTTGAAAGACTCAATCACAGAAGAATCTGTTTGACGGTCAATTTCAATAAAAAATACTGTTTTAGTAGATGAGGATTCTTGCTCTGCTTTTAAATTTGATAATCCAGAAATTTTAGCGTTTTCATCGCGCTTAATTTTTAATGGGCAGTGAAGTAATAAGTGAGAGGCGATATTTTCACGAGTCATGGCCATACGAACAGAATCAACTAAAAACGGCATGTCTTTAGTAATAATCTCTACGATTGTATGTGATGACTGCCAGCCATCTTTTGCCACTTCAGGGTTGAAAACGCGGATAACAGCGTCGTCGGTAGTATTTTTTTCTAGCGAGTTCCAAAGGCTTAATGCTGCGCCATATAGGTCACTATCGTTGCGGTTTGCCAAATCCTCTTTAGACATATTGCTGTACAAGGCTTTGGCGAATTTCTCAACGAGTAACACATTATCAGCGCGAACTTTTTTCTGGATCAGCTTACAGACATTATCTAGGATAACCGAGGCTTGGCCTTCATTTCGTGTCATTGTATGTTCCTTAATCTATTACTGCTCAGGAGCAGGAATTTGTACAGCTATTCATTAGCGTGGAGTCAATTAAATTCTAACCCTTTTACAGCTAATAAACAGCCTTTTCGATGAAAACATTTTAAGCATTTCAGCTATTTGGTCATCTATTCACAAATTGTAGATATAAATGGCCTTTACAGGCCATTTTGGAGCAAAATTATTCACATTATTTTTTCTGGTCAGTCCAGAGAAGGCTACCAATAGCGGGTAATAACAACACTGCACCTAACATATTTACTAAAAACATGAAGGTTAACAGTATACCCATATCAACTTGGAATTTAAGATCTGAGAATATCCACGTACTCACACCAATCGCAAGTGTAATACCGGTAAATAGAACCGCACTTCCACGTTCAACAAGCGCATTTCGATAAGCAACACTTAATGGTACATTTTGCTTAAGCTGCCCCATCATCGACGACAGTATATAAATACCGTAATCGACCCCAATACCTACTCCTAGAGCAATAACTGGCAAAGTAGAAACGGTTAAGCCTATTTCTAATTGCACCATAAGTGCTTGTGCAAGTGTTGATACGATATAAAGCGGCAATACCACAGCAATCGTTGCTTTTACGCTTCTAAAGCTCATTAAACATAAAATAATAACGGCACCATAAACGTAAAGCATCATTGGTATTTGTGCTTCTGATACAGACTCATTAGTCGCGGCCATTACGCCCACAGGTCCTGACGCTAATTTAAATGCTAATTTATCAGTGCCCTCTTCTTGTGCAAATTGCTTAACACTCTTAATTACGGTATCGATAGTTTGTGCTTTATGATCATCTAAGAATATAATCACTGGCATAACAGAACAATCACCGTTAAGTAAACCTGTACTAGTTTCAACTCGAGACGTTGACTGTACTAAGCTTGCTGAATTTCTTGGCAAACTCTGCCATTTTAAATTGCCTTCGTTGTAGCCCGCGTTAACCGATTGAGCTACAGAGCTCAAACTTACAGCAGACTGCACACCGGCCACATTCTCAACTTTGTATTGAAAACGGCTTATACGCTCCATCACATCATGCTCAGTACATGCTGCAGGATACGCCTCTACAATTACTTTTAAAATATCAGATGAGATAGTGTACTTATCTGATATTAAAAACGTGTCTTGGTTGTAACGGGCATCTTGATGCAGAGATGGTGCGCCTGCGTGTAAGTCACCTATACGCATTTTATCTGCTTGCCAGTAGCCTAGAGCAAATAAAACAAGAGTAAAACCGATAATCATTTTAGCGATTTTAGGATCGGTTGCTTTTACTAAAATGTCTCTGATCTTATCAAGTATATTAGGCTTCTCAGCATCACCAGATTGAATATGTACACTGTTTTCAAAGTTCATGTACGACGCCCAAACTGGCAGCAAAATTAAATTTGTAAATATAATTACTGCCACACCTAAACTCGCTGTAATAGCAAGTTCGCGGATAATACCAATATCAATAGTAAGTAATGTTAAAAAGCCTACGGTATCTGAAAGCAGTGCAATACCACCAGGTATTAATAAAGCCCTGAAACTTGACTGACAACAAATTCGCGTACTTTTTCCTTCACCTACTTTTTTGCCAATCGCATTGATCATCTGCACACCATGGCTTACACCAATAGCAAATACTAAAAACGGTACCAAAATAGACATAGGATCAAGGCCAAAACCTAAACTTGAAAGCAGGCCTAATTGCCAAATAACAGCAATAATGGAACATGCGATAGGCAAAATAGTCAGCTTTAAACTGCCACAAAATAGCCAGACCATAATAAAGGTAAAAGCGATAGCAATGACAAAAAATACAACCACCCCTTTTGCCCCTTCAGCTATATCACCAGCCATTTTTGCAAAGCCAATAATATGAATACTTACTTTGTCCGTACTTAAAGGCTCTCTTAAATCACTTTCTAGCTTTTGTGCAAAAGCTAATGTGTCTAATTTTTGTTGTGTTTGAGGATCAGTTTCTAAAAGTTGAGCAGTTACCATTGCACACGAATAATCGCTGGCAATCATACGTCCTACAACTTTTGCTTTTTCAATGTTTTCCTTTACTACACCTAAACCACGCTTATCTGCTTTAAAGTTAGCAGGAATAATTGGGCCACCGGCAAAGCCATCCTCCACTACTTCAACAAAACGAGCACTGGGTGAAAATATTGAGTTAACTAATGGACGATTTACGCCAGGAATGAAATAAAGCTGATCGTGAACCGCTTTTAATTGAGTAAAGAACTCTGGATTAAATATATCACCACTGTCATCACACACTGAAATCAAAATACTGTTTGCACCACCAAACTGCTTTTCATGCTTGGTATACACTTTCATATAATCGTGGTTTAACGGGATATTTTTATTAAACGATGCATCTAATTGAATTTGAGTCGCTTTGAATACAAGTAAACAGGTTATAAGTGCAAAACTTATAAGCATAATTAAGCGATGTCTAAAAATCGCCTTTTCAATAAAATCGAGTAGTTTATGCATTAAGGGGTTAACTCCTTCACTTTAATGCCATCTTCTGTAGCCATGATTAGTTTGTTATCTAAAATTACACCATCAAGAATCGCTTTACCGTCAGCAAGCTGCTCATGGGTGAGTAACCCATCTTGAAGATGAAAAATAACGCCACTGTTGGCAAGCATAAGCCATTGTTTGTTATTATAATTAATGATGTTGTTGATCGTCGCTGTTTTAACATTTTCGAAATGCTGCCACTGCTGTTCACCATTTTGCTTTGCAAAAACATTACCTCGAAGCCCTGCCACAATTTCTTGTGTGCTATCTGATGCAACCGCAAAGAATGAGCCAGGATAAATTTCTTCTATCCTTTGCCAAGTTTGACCATCATCAATGCTTCTGGCCATCAAGCCCATCTCACCAACCAGCATTAAACCATTATCTGTTTTTTCGATTCGATTAAAGTGCGGTAAAATTGAAGCAGTTTCGGCTTCGTATCCTTCGGGGTCATTTTCTTTTAAATCGTTCAAGTAATCACGATCATCACTAAATAATAGCGAATCTAAAAAGCGTTTTTGCCAATGTTTACCACCATCGGTGGTTTGATAAAACATGCCATATGCGCCCACTGCAAAACCTTTTAAATCATCTTCAAATAGAATATCTAAACATGGTTTGTCTAATTTTGGTTGTGCTTGTTGTAGTTGCCAATTAACACCACCGTCAGTAGTATTTATTATTGTTGCATCGTGGCCACACGCCCATCCATTATTTTCATTACTAAAATCAACGGCAGTTAATAGCACTTGAGTTGGGACTAGCTCAGCTTGTTGCCATTTATCACCCGAGATACTTTTAATAACAGTACCGTGTTTACCTACTGCAATTAGACCATTGCCTGTGTTGGTTATGTCGGTGAGTAAGGTTTTAGCTGCATTTGTTGCACTGATTGCATTGTTAGGGGCTTCTTGTGCAACACTCGCACCGCTTATTATCAGGCTGGCATATACCAAATACTTCATAAATTTTAATCGCCTTGTACGAGAGAGTTGTTTGTCTTTTTACTGGGGAAAGCGTTGCGCGCTGTAAGACAAACGCGATGAGAAAGGAAAAGGCACTTAACAAATTGTTAAGTGCCTAGTTTAATACTATCTACCTGCGCGACGTAAAGCACTTGAAGTAAATTCGTTATCGTTAAATGACTGTGAAAAATCGTACATTTTTTCTTGGTTATCTAAACCAATTGCTAAATAACGACGAGAATTCAAATCATGATAAACCTCAAGCGTACTCCACTGTGTAGGTACTTCGTAGTAGTTAAGGCCATAAGCCATTGCTACACGATAAAGTTGGTCGCGGTTATCATAAATATCAGTAACCTGTACTTGCCAGCTATCTTCATCGATGTAAAACACACGTTTTTTATAGATATGACGTGTATCATCTTTTAAGTTAGCTTCAACAACCCAAACACGGTGTTTTTCGTAACGTGTATGTTCTGGGTTAATATGGCCTGGCATTAAAATATCATCGTACTCTAGCTTATCGCTATGAAGTTTATAGCTGTTGTAAGGTATGTATAACTCTTGCTTACCTTTTAGCGTCCAGTTGTAACGATTTGGTGAGCCATTAAACATATCAAAATCATCGGTAGTGCGCAGGCTATCTGCAGCTGTGCCTGGTGCATCATATGCAACATTAGGTGCACGACGAACGCGACGTTGTCCCGAGTTGTAGGTCCATGCTTGGCGCGGCGTTAGTATTTGATCCATTGTTTCATGAACTAATAATGCAGTACCCGCTAAACGAGCCGGCTCTGTAACGCTTTGTTTAAACTTAAACAAAATATTTGAGTCTTGCAGCTCTGCGGGTGTTGCACTAGGGTCTGAGTATTTAACTAACAACTGCTCATCAAAGCCAACATAGTTATAAGAACCAGATGCAGTCGGTGCAGCTTGACCACCAAAACGCTCAATAGACTGGCCACGGTAACGTAATAAGTGATTCCAAATTGCCTCTAAACCCGTTTTAGGTATAGGGAAAGGAATACCAATCGCTGTATTTTTAATACCGTTACCGCCTTCTATTAATTCAGCAGTCGGTGCAAACTTTTTAGTCGCATCATACACGAACTGAGGGTAAGAAGCAGAACGACGTGTTTCATACACTGGCATTTTAAATGTGTCTGGGTATGCTTCAAATAAAGCAATTTGACCCGGACTTAAATTGGCTTTGTACTTTTCAATATTACTTTTGTCAATAGTGAAAAGCACTTTATCAGCTGTAAATGGGTCAAGGTGATGCATACCAGCTTCATAACCTGCAGGGGCTGTTGTAATTCCGTTATTCCATGCTGGAATAGAACCATCAGCATTAGCTGCTTTTTCTGCGCCCATTGGCGTTAAGTTTTGACCTAATTGAGCAACTTCATCAGCGTTTAATTTAGCTAAAGCTGTGCTGCTTGCAAACAAGCTACAAAAAGCTGTAGCGATGAGGGTAGGTTTTTTAATCATAATAATGTTACCCCTAAATAGAATATTTTAAGTTAAAAGAAACGTAATCGCGATCCGAGAAAGTATTAATATCGCCGCCGCCCCAAAACGAGTTATAGCTCACATCAAGTGACCACGCATTTTGGTAGTTAAAGTTCATGGTTGCACCCAAAGATTTACGGTCTTCAATAAATAAGAACATAGGGTCTGGTGTATTACCATTTACGTCATGAGAAAATACAAAACGTGGAGAGAAGTTAATACCTTTGTAAAGGTTAAAATAGTCACCTTTAGCAATTAAGCGGTAACCCCAAGAAGACGCAGTAGCAAATGATTTTTCTTCAGCGCCATTTGATAAACCAAGTTGCAACGTTGAGTAATCAGTAGTACCTGGGCCTGTAATTGTGCCACTACGGCCAGTACCGGATACATTTAAACGCATTTCGTCATATTCTGGCATGTTATGAATTTTTACAGCACCCACTTCACCAACAACAGCCCAACTATCAGCACCTAATGAAGGTCCAAATAAGTGAGTAGCCGTGAATTGAATTTGTGATGTATCACGTTCAATATAGCCTTGAGCAACTTCACCCGCACCAACAGAGCTAATATCATCGCCAAAACTCATTTGCGAAATACCTGCAAAATCAGGACGAAGACCTGCAAGCGCTAACTGCTCCGGCATAGCTGTGTAAAGTAACTCTACGTCATCAATTTGCAGTGGTTCATCTTGACGAAACGCAAACTCACCCGCAAAGGCTGTTTCACCAATAGTTGTGTTAAAACTTAAACCATATAGTTTAATATCTTCTGGGTAGTCGTTTTCAGCTTTTGAGAAGGCCGTTAAATCAGCAACATTATCTGACGTAATTTCTGTTGTCATGATCATCGCTAAATCTTGAGCAATTGCTGCCTGTGAAAAGTTTGATACACGACCAGATATAAGTGGACGACGACTATGGTAGTTCACGTGGTATAACGCAATTTCAGTATCATTAAATTCAGGTAAAAATATACCTAAACGTAAACCGTACTGTCCGCCATCTTCAGGTTCATTTTTACCATTATCTCCTTTACCTTTTAACGCAACCTTAGTCGGGTAAGCAAGATACATTTGGGCTAATAAAGCGCTTCCTTCAGCACTTGAAGGATCAATACCTTGAGCAGATGCTGCTAATGCAAAATCAGATGTTAGGTTATTTAAACTATCCGTTAAAAAAGCAACATCAATATCAGGATTAGACGTAAAGCCTAATTGAACATTCTGCTGATAACCATTTTCTGCTGCAAAGTCATTAGTAGAAAAGTATGTACCTGCTGCTGGTAAACGTGTTTCTTGCCATTGATATTGGTAGAAACCTTCAAGCGTAATGTTCTCAGTAATACCGAGCGATGCCCAAAGCATACCGATTGGTATAAATGCTTCTTTTAGCTCAGCGCCAGGTGCTTTTAATCGATCTATATCAACTGGGTTTACGTTAATACCATGAGATATAAGCGTACTTTCACCCCAGTTAACTACTTGCTGGCCTAAACGGACAGATAAAGGGTTATTACCATCATTTAAATCAAAATCGGCCCATACAAACGCGTCTAATAAACGTATGTCGGCACAACTTTGTGCTTTGGTGTCTTTATCGTCACATGGATCGACACCCTGCCCTGATGTAGGATTTGAATAAGCGTGATAACCATCCATTAAAGCAAAGTCATAAAAATACATGAAGCGAGTGAACAAACCGTAGTTATCTTTATTTATTGAAAGGTCGTGTGTGCCCTTCAATAGTTTTGAGAATGAGTCACCACTATCAAAATTTAAATTACCCGCGTCACCGTTATTTGAATAAGACCCAGGTTGAGCCCATACATCTTGAGATGAGTAAATAGTGTTGTTTAGCGCTGGGTTGTATCCTGTCCAATCAAAGGCTGGATTATTACTTTTGCCAATTAGGTTAAAGTCTCTATCTTCTACGCGAACACTTTGCCCATATGAAAAGGTTGAATCGAAGGTAATATCAAAACCTCCAGCTTCAAATGTTACAGCTTGAGTACTTGCTGCAGATAAACCTAAGCTAGCGGCTGCTAAACCTATAGCGATTCTATTTTTAACAAAAAGCGATCTTCTTATCATTTTGGTTCCCCCCTGTCGCGGGTCATTTTGTGTGATCAAGTTATTGTTTTTAGTGTAATCATAACGATAGAAGCGAATCAGTGAAATTACAAATACTCGCTCTAATCTGTCATATACTTTTTATTCTGGTTAACGCTTACGTATTGGTAAGACGTCGTACCAGATAATTTATACACGTAATTTAACAATAGGACAAATTGAAATTAACAAAAATACAATATTTTTATGTATATATAACATAAAAACCGAGTGTCAGGCCACTCGCTCTAGGCGGATGAACTTGTTTTCGGGGGTTAATAAGAGTCTAAAACGGCCACGTACACCCAAGCTCGAAATGAAGGGCCTCAAATGCGTAGCAGCAAAACGAATTGTTTTACCGCCATCTTCTATAACTTGTAAAGAGCTAAAACGGCCATGGTAGTAATCCATGCACTCGTTATAGCTCAATCTTAAGGTAAAATAATACTCAATCATTTATGCGAGCGCTTTTTCAACCTTTTCATACAAGTCAGCACTTAGGCCATCTAAATTGGCTAAGCGTTGTAATTGCAGTTTCATTGCTTGTGAACGTACATCATCGTAACGCTTCCACGACATAAACGGTGTTAGCATACGAGATGCATTTTGTGGATTAATTGCATTAAGTTTTATTAATAAATCACCTAATAACGCATAGCCTTGAGCGTCTGCTCGATGAAATTGCGCTGTATTAAAGTGGCTAAAACTTCCTACAAGTGCACGTACACGGTTAGGATTTGAAAAATCAAAACACGGGTGTTCGTAAAGTGCCTTAATATCATCTATAGCATTACTGCCTGATTGCATAGCTTGCAGTGCAAACCACTTATCCATGACTAAAACATCATGACGCCACTGACTATCAAAATGACTCAAAAGCTCGTCTCTAAAAGGGTGTGAAGCTTTTACCACAGCGCTTAGGGCACCAAGTACATCAGTCATATTAGTCGAGCTTGCAGCTTCCTTAATAAAGGTTACAGCCTCAGGTTTTTGTGTTTTAGCAAGGTAGTGCAGACATATTTGCTTTAAGGCACGATTCGCAACGGAGCTTGCACTTATACTGCCATCATCTTCAAGAGATTTGTAACAACTAAGTAATTCATCAGCAAGTTCATCAGCAATTTGTTGCTCAAATTTTTCTGTTATTTCAATAATCTCATCTACAGGTATTACATCAAATTCAGCAGCTAACGTGTCAAAACTTGGCAATTTAAACAGCTCTGCAATTAAAGCTAAATCGCCCTCTTTAGTGTTTATAAGTACACGTAGAGCATTTATAATTTCGCTGCTTAATACGCTATTCGTTGCATCGGTGATTTGAGATTTAATCGCCTTAACGAATAGCTGCTGTTGTGCATCCCAACGTGAAAAATCACTGCGCGCAAAACGCATAATATGCAATAGTTCTGGCTCTGTTGTTTGCTGATTTAAAATACAAGGAGCAGAAAAGTCTTCGAGTAAAACCGCAACAGGCTTTTCTAAAATATTGTCAAAGCTAAATGTTTGAGTCGTATTTGTTACATCAAGTACATGATCTAGCTTTTTACCTTTATATTGCAGAGCAATACTTTGCCCATTGGCATCAAGTAGTTCAATAGCAAAAGGTATATGAAGCGGTTTATTCTCTGGCTGATTAGCCGGCGCTGCTTGCTCGATTGTCAAAGTATATGTATTTGAGCTGCTATCAAATTCTTGAATTGCATTTAAACGCGGTGTACCTGATTGGCTGTACCATTGTTTAAATTGCTCTAAATTAACACCTGATGCATCGCTCATTGCACTTACAAAGTCATCACATGTAACTGCTTGCCCATCGTGGCGCTCAAAGTAAAGCGTCATCCCTTTTTGAAAGTTAGTTTCACCCAGTAATGTGTGCATCATACGGATAACTTCAGCACCTTTATCGTATACAGTTACTGTATAAAAGTTATTCATTTCAATAACTTTCTCAGGGCGAATTGGGTGAGCCATAGGGCCTGCATCTTCGCTAAACTGATGCGTACGCATAACTTTGACCGCATCAATTCGGTTAAGTGCACGAGAGCCTAAATCACTACTGAACTCTTGGTCTCTAAATACAGTTAACCCTTCTTTTAGCGATAACTGAAACCAATCTCTACAAGTAACTCGGTTACCTGTCCAGTTATGAAAGTACTCATGCCCTACAATGGATTCAATCGTATGGTAGTCTTTATCTGTCGCTGTTTCTTGATTGGCTAATACGCATTTACTATTAAAAACGTTTAGCCCTTTATTTTCCATCGCGCCCATGTTGAAAAAATCGACCGCTACAATCATATAAATATCAAGGTCATACTCTAAATTAAAGCGTTCTTCATCCCACTGCATTGCCTTTTTGAGTGAGGCAATAGCATGGGGTGTTTTAGATAAATTACCTTTATCAACAAACAATGCTAATTCTACATCTCTGCCGCTTTTAGTCGTGTACGTATCTTTTAAAACATCAAAATCGCCCGCTACAAGTGCAAATAAATAGCTCGGCTTTTTAAATGGGTCTTGCCATTTCACAAAATGACGACCATCTTGTGTTTCACCACTGTCTACTTGATTACCATTAGAAAGAAGTTGTAGATACTTTTTATCGGCAATAATAGTTACATCAAACGTGGCAAGTACATCAGGGCGATCCATGTAATAGGTGATCTTTCTAAAACCCTGCGCTTCACACTGTGTACAATACGCACCGCCAGATAAATACAAACCCTCTAGAGAAGTATTCGTCTCAGGCGATATCTCGGTCACAATACTTAATTGGCAACTATCCGGTAGGTTATTAATTATTAGCTGCTCGCCAATAATTTCATAATCAGTTATATCAACCGTATCAATAGATAAAGACAGTAAGCGTAAATCAATACCATCAAGCACTAAAGGTGCTTTTTTATCACCAACACGCGTAAGCGTTAGCAAAGAGCTTACTTTGGTTGATAATGGCTGTAAGTCAAAGGTTAGCTCTGTGTGGTCAATTAAAAAATCAGGAGCTTTATAGTCTTTAAGATATTGTGCTTGAGGTTTACTTGATTCAGTCATAGATACTCCAAAACAGCTCCTTTTAAGTTAAAAGGAGCTGTTTAAAATTAGGCGGATTGTTTTGGCTTAATACGTAAAATTTTAATACCCAAGTAGGCATAAACCACCGCTAAAACAGGGTTAATTAAATTAAAGAAAGCGTAGAGTGCATAATCAAAAGGATTTATTAGTAAAACGCTTTGCATATATGCGCCACAAGTGTTCCATGGAATTAGTGGGCTGGTAATTGTACCGCCATCTTCCAATGTACGAGATAAGTTAACAGGCTTCAAACCACGTTTTTCATATTCATCTTTAAACATACGACCAGGTACAACAATTGCAATATATTGATCGGCCGCTATCACGTTAGTACCAATACACGTTGCTATTGTTGCCGCAATTAACGATCCCGTACTTTTAGCTATTTTAAGTATGCTTTTAACAAAAATATCCAAAAGGCCTGTTTTTTCCATAATGGCACCAAACATCAGTGCAGTCATAATAAGCCATGTGGTTGTAAGCATTCCGGACATACCGCCACCGCTGAGTAGGGAGTCCATTTTGTCATCGCCTGTACTTATGCTAAAACCATCAAAAAACGTCGTCCAAACAAGCTTAAAATAGCCAACTAGCTGTCCTTGAGAAACATCAATTTGGCTAGCAATTAAATCAGATTGAAACAACATGGCCCAAACAGCGCCTACAACAGCACCGATAGAGATAGCAGGAAAGGCCGGCATTTTTTTAATCGCTAAAACTAAAAGTACAATTAGCGGGATTAGCATTTCAAAACCAATATTAAAGTTTTGCTGTAAAATAGCCGTTATTTCATCAATACGCCCCGCTTCGCTTGAAGCAGTTGCGTTAAAGCCCATGAATATAAATATAATCAGTGCAATTACAAAACTAGGGACTGTCGTCCACAGCATATGTTGAATATGCTCAAATAAATCAGCACCTACAACTGCTGGCGCTAAGTTGGTAGTTTCTGACAGCGGGCTTAGCTTATCGCCAAAGTACGCGCCAGATATAACCGCGCCTGCTGTAACTGTTTGCTCAAGCCCAAGACCCGTTGCAACGCCTAATAAAGCAACACCTATCGTAGCGGCAGTAGTCCAAGAACTACCAATACTCATAGCTACAATGCCACAAATTAAACAACTCGCTGCATAAAACCAACTTGGATTTATAACTTGCAAGCCATAATAAATTAAAGTTGGTACAGTTCCAGAAAGTAGCCAAGTGCCAATTAACGCACCTACCATAAGTAAAATTAGGATAGCGCCAAGCGAAAGCGTTATACCTTCAATCATGGCTTGTTCTAACTTTTTCCATGTATAACCGTTTTTAAGCCCAATTAAAGCCGCTGCAAAAGTAGCAAATAAAAGTGCAATTTGGTTAGGGCCTGATGAAGAGTTATCACCAAATAAGTAAACTGCAGCACCAAGTAAACAAATTAATACAGAGATAGGAATTAATGCATCAAAAAACGAGGCGGGCTTGATTGGTTTGTCATCCAATAGCTTCAAAGTAGAGACTCCTACACACACTTACTGTGTGTTTAATTATTATTTTTAGCACGTAAAGCGCATTAATTGAGCGTCATTAATCTAGCTCAACTTTATGTAATCAAGGATTATAACAATTTAGTAAATTTTAGGTAGTAAAAAAGGCGCTAAAGCGCCTTTTTTATAGAGGTAAAACCAGTTGCTACTTCTTAGCTATACGACCATAATTAATATAATCTTGAGTAATTAATGCAGCTTCTTCCAAAAATGGGTCAAGCTCTTCAATTACTTCAGGTAAATCGTCTAAGTTTTCTACCGGATCTTTACCTAAACGCTTAAGACGTTCGTTAGTACGTACAAGTGCACGTGCTTCACCTTCATCTTTTTCTTTAATACGCGTAGCTTCAACTAAAGAGATAGTTTTACGGTCTTTCTCTTCGTTGTATAAGGTAATGTCATTAAATATATAACCAAATTCTGGTTCTGATTTTATTCGTACTTCGTGTTGTTTCTCAAGGTACGTAATAATAGGTGTTAAATTACCTAGTTTTTTGTATTTCGCTTTAACAATGCTATCCCAAGGAAGTGCATTATCTTGCTTACTTTCGCCCCACTCTGCAGGGTCAATTGCTGATGGAAACGAAATATCAGGGATCACACCTTTATGTTGCGTACTACCACCGTTAATACGATAAAACTTAGCAATTGTATACTGCACACTACCCAGCGCATTATCGTATAAATCGTAAGCGCGGCCTAAGCCTTTGTGCTGCTGCACAGTACCCTTACCAAAAGTTTGTTCGCCAATAATAACCGCACGACCGTAATCTTGCATAGCTGCTGCAAATATTTCAGAAGCAGAGGCACTGTAACGATCAACTAAAACAGTTAAAGGACCATCGTAATAAGTTATACCATCGCGATCTTTTTGCTCTTCAATACGGTTATTTAAGGTATGAATTTGAACCACTGGACCTTGGTCAAAAAACAAACCAGACAGTTGTGTTGCTTCATATAAAGAACCACCACCATTTTGACGTAAGTCGATAATAATACCATCAACTTTTTCTTCTTTAAGCTTAGCCAGTTCAACTTTTACATCTTTCGAAAGATTATTGTAAAAGCCTGGAATTTCAATCACTCCAACTTTACTTGTTAAATCAGAGTATTTGGCTTCAAATACTTCTGATTTAGCCGCTCTATCTTCAAGTCGAATTTTATCACGAGTGATTTCAACAACTTTAGGTGCGCCGTGAGCGTCAACACCTTTTAAATACTGTAGACGTACTTTAGTCCCTTTAGGACCTTTAATTAAATCAACTACGTCATCTAAACGCCAGCCAATTACGTCTACAAATTCTTCGCCATCTTGGGCAACACCAATAATGCGGTCATCAGCTTTAATTTGATCTGTTTTATCTGCAGGGCCTCCCGGCACTAAGCTGCGAATAACAGTGTAGTCTTCATCAGGGCTTAGTACGGCACCAATGCCCTCAAGCTCTAAGTCCATATCCATTTTGAATTGCTCTGCTCGACGTGGCGATAAATAAGACGTATGCGCCTCAATACTGCGTGCTAGCGAATTCATAACAATTTGAAAAGCATCTTCTGAATTAGATTGTACTAAACGTTTTTCTGCATTTTTATAGCGTTTGGTCAGCACTTCTTTAATGCCTTCCCAATCTTTACCCGTCATTTTTAAACGCAGTGCGTCGTACTTTACACGCTCACGCCAAATTTCATCAAGCTCAGCTTGCGACACAGGCCATGCTGAATCTTCACGGTCAAAAAAGTATTCATCTTCTTTATCAAACGTCATTTCTTTTTCAAGTAAAGTAAGTGAATACTCATAACGTTCAAAACGGCGTTTAAGACTTAAGTTAAAAATATCAAACGTAAAGTCTAATTTACCGGTAGTAATAGCGTTATCAAAGTCATCACGATATTGCTCAAAAGAAGCGATATCGCTGGCTAAGAAAACGCTTTTGTTAAAATCAAGGGATTCGATATAACGATCGTACACTTTACTAGAAAGCTCATCGTTAAATCGAACCGGTGTATAGTGTGAACGAGCAAATAAGCTAGCCACTCGTTTGCTAGCAGTACCATGTTGACTCTCTTGCTTAAGCTGGGGTAAATCGTCAATTGTAACGGCTTCTACAGCAGCAAATAATGAACCTGAAAACAGGGCAGCAACTAACGGAATGAGCGTAAACTTTTTACTCATACACAACTCCTTAATTTATTTACAACTTAAACGATGTATAAGCTGTCAGCTTTGGTTTTAACTTGCATACCTGTCACTAATTCAACATGAACGTCATCTTTGTTCACTTCAGTGATTACTGCATTTACAAGTGCTTGGCCAAGTTTAACCTTAACCTTATTATTAACCTTGACCTCAGTTGCTGGTAAAGGTTCAATTTTTCCTGAACGTTTAACTGGCGCTGCTTTAGCAGGTTTGTTAGCCGCAGGTGCGTTTTTATCGCCTGCTTTGCTAGCATGAGCTGGTTTTTTCTTGAAAGATTTAGAATCAGAATCTTGGCGAGGACGCTGTTGTTTTTTGCGTTTTGCCATTTTAGCGCGGCTTTCTTCCAATGCTTTTTGTGCATGGTCGATATGCTCTTGCTCAACTTTTTCACCTTGATTACCATCAAGATCAATACGAAACTCTGACTTTGTCACAGCTTCTAAATAACGCCAGTTAGACGTGTACTTTCTAAGCGCTTGACGAACTTGAGTCTTACTTACTTTTTCAGACCCTTCAATACGCTCAGCAATATCTTTAAAAATACCTACTTTAAGCGGCTTGATGCCATCTTTTTGTTTAAAACATTGTGGGAATTCTTGATATAAAAATTCCAACACTTCATTAATATCTTTTAGCTTGTTTGTGGTTTCCATTTTAGAACCTATTTTTCACATCTTTTCATCAAGGGACGAATCGACGTAGTGTGTTACCCAGTCGACCAACTCTTCGAAATCGGCTTCTATTACAGCCATATCACCTCGAAGGTGTTCCCAAATACCATTAATTGTTTCATCAATAAATTCACATTCTGAATCATCTGGTAGACGATCCCATGCAATATGAATTAAATCATTGAGCGTTTCCGCTACATGTTCTTCTTCGCCTTCCCAGTCGCCAACATCTTGCACAGCAAATAGGTAGTCTTGAACATTTAGCAAATCTTTCATTACAGGCTCGCCTCTAAGCATTTCACTAATGCTTCAAGACCAGCTTTATCATCAGCATCAAATCGACCAATACTTGGACTATCAATGTCTAGTACTGCGAATACTTTACCATGTTTCATGATAGGTACAACTACTTCAGAGTTAGACGCTGCATCGCAGGCTATATGGCCGTCAAAAGCGTGAACATCTTCAATTAATTGTGTTTCTGCGGTTGCCGCAGCTGTCCCACATACCCCTTTCCCAACGAGAATACGGATGCATGCAGGATTACCCTGAAACGGACCAAGTACTAATTCAGTAGGAGAATCCATAAAGTAAAAGCCCGCCCAATTTACATCTTCTAAAGAGGTAAATAACAGCGCGCTTATGTTTGCCAAATTGGCAATTACATTAGATTCACCAGCTATCAGCGATTCAGTTTGCTTAACTAATGACTGGTAAAAATCGTGCTTTTGCATACCAAACTACTTCTTATTAAACATACAGTAGCTAAAGGTACTCTTTGTCGTGAAAAATTGGAACCTTTTGGAGGTAAAAAAAAGGAAATCGCACCGTTTATCAGCGTGCTTGGTCAATAATGCTGCGATTATTTTTTACCGATTTACGAAGACCAAATAAAAACAGTCCAGCTGCAAATGCTGACATAACACTATTAATCAAAAATATCTCGCCAGTTGAGGCACTTAATAAGTAACTAAATATAGCGCCACCTAACAAACCAAGCGTTAATACACCTGAATAATTAACTTTAGAATACTTAAACATTAGTAAATACCCTGGCACAACAAAGGCCGCCATTGTTAAGCCTACAATATGTGCATTTGAGATAGCAGTCATCAACAGTTGAAAAAATACGGATAAGAAATCACCCTGTAGCGTTAGTGCATAATACAATCCTAACAAGCTGCCAATAATTACCGGGGACAATAATGAAAGCGCGACGCTTTTTGCGAGTTGATGTTTCATCTAATAATCCTTAATACAGAGTATAAATTTTAATGCATTAAGCATGCACCAAGATCTAAAGCTTAGAAATAGAGACTATGGTCGTAACTTATGATGATAAAACATACAATATATAAGCTAGGTAATTTAATAAAGACAAGCACTAGACTTTTTTGTTAATGGATCGAGAGGTCGGGATTTGAACCAACACTCTCGAATTAAATAGTTGAATTAAACGACTTACTACAAGAATACTTATTTAATGACGTAAACAAACCAATCAAAGACCTCATTTAAAGGTAATATTGTTATTCAACATTACAACCATAATGAGTTTGCAAATTTTGTTCATGTTCTAGATTAAAAGGCACTGAGGGGTCAAAAGTGGGGGCATCTTTCACTTGCTGCTGCGTCATATCAACATAAATTTTAGAAGTAGGCCAACTCACCTCTTTAATCCATTTGGGAGCAATCAAAACCAGATGACCCAACCACCAATTACTGGTGTTAATAATCAAATAACGAATTTCCCAGGTGTCGGTATCTATCAACATACCTTGTAAGTGACCTAGATCACCGTCTATGACATCAAGTTTGTAACCCGTTACTGCATTACTACTGCGTAGATGATGATCATTATCTTGAGATAATGCAGCATCAACATCTGCGAAATTATCTGGTGCATCTAAGTTATCAGGCTTTGGTGCGACACTATAATTACCAGGTGACATCATATTAGGGCCGGGATCACCTCCCAAAATATCAGTGTTATCCCAATAATGTGAGTAACCATAATATCGCATGTATTCTAGCTCATACTGCCTAGAAACTGGCTTTTCGCTATCCATATCAGGGCAATTTTTAACTTGTTTTCTTGAAATTGTAACAGTGAGCGTCTGTGGTTTCTGATTCAACTTTTTAATTGATATAGGTGAAAGTAATATTTTTTTGCTCAATAGCCAAGTGCCAGTTTCAACCACCAAATATCTGATCACCCAGTGTTTATCATCAAAATAAAAATCTTTGGTAAGCCCAATATCTCCATCCGATGCATCAATGGCTAAATTTTTTAAATCATTCAGAGTATGTAACATGACGTATTTGCTCCAAGTTAAAGATGGCAAACAATAAATCATTGTTTTGTTAATAGAGTTTATATTTAAAAGCTTGCAGCAATATTCTCATTCAATCTGTTCGCTATCGCACCGAAGTAGCATGAATACAAGGCTAATCTAGATTTATCTATACATTTTAAGGTGAATTGAATATGGCTAAAATAGAAAAACTAGAGTTAGCAGCCCATCGCAACGATATTATTGAAGACGTCAGTAATTTGATTGAGAAATATCGCACTATTTTTGGCTGGGATGTGCCCGATATCGATGAAAAATTGGCAAAAAATTTAATTGTGAATGAAGTTCGCCAAGCGCTTGATAATATCAACAATGAATAAATTACAACGACCTACCAAGCTAGCTAAAAGTTCGAATGCAAACAGATGAAATCTCTGCAATCGCTTATTGTATATTTGCTGTTTGCTTATTGGATCTGAGAGCTAAGATAATTTGAAAAAGAGTCTGTTCTGAATATTACTGCTTATGTGTTTGAATTTTGCTTGCTCTGATATTTTGCGCCCCACCACTGACCTGAGGAATACTATAATGCCCAGACCAATAAAGCCCAAAACACTTTACCACTCAACATTTAAACTTATTTTTAAGCTCCCGCTTATTGCGATACTAACACTATGCGGGCCGTCCGCTTTTGCAGGCGATGGACCATGGCCGTCGTTTACAGCGACAACACTCATACTTACGCCGTCTCGTAATGCCGCAAAATCTACTCGGGAGTGGGTTAACACATTACGTTCAAAAATCGATCATGATAAATATCGGATTCGGGACGTCCTAGCTGTCAATTTACCATTCTTTATGTCGGAAGAGGATGCCATTGGTCGGGCAAAAGAAAAAGTACCGCAACGCTACCACGATCAAACTTGGATTCTGAACTCACAGGTCATGGAAGAAGCGTTAGGTGTGCCCTCAGATAGTGATGAAGCAGTCATTGTTGTTTTGGATAAGAACGGTGATCTGATATCGCAGGTTCATGGTAAAGTTACAACAATCCGAATGAATGAGATCACCAATGCCTTGCAGAGCCTCGCAAGAAGCTAACAACTCCACTACTGACCATTAACGTATCAAATAAAATCGTTCAGTAGTTTAGCGCGTGATTTAATTCGTTGAATTGCTTAAATACTTATGCGAATTGGTATAACATTTCAATTAAACGATATGTTCTCTTTTGAGTTTTAGAATGAATCTCAAGCATGAGCAAGTGCAGTACTTTTTTTGAACACAAAAAAGCCCGCTAAATTAGCGGGCTATTTTGTTATATGGTGGAGAGATAGGGATTTGAACCCTAGATGGGCTATAAACCCATGCCGGTTTTCAAGACCGGTGCATTCGACCACTCTGCCATCTCTCCGATACTGCTAAGTTAAAAGTAAGAGTGTACTAATAACTATTTAAATGAATGATACTTTAATTACCACACACTTATTAAATAAGTGGTGGAGAGATAGGGATTTGAACCCTAGATGGGCTATAAACCCATGCCGGTTTTCAAGACCGGTGCATTCGACCACTCTGCCATCTCTCCGCACGGCCTGCATAATAGGGAAACCCATCCCTTTTGTGAAGCTTTTTTTTAAATTAATTGTTTAAGTGCTTAAAAAACAATTAATTTGTCTAAAGTTAGAACAAAGTGTTTTTAATTTAGCCGTCAATACTCTTTTATTTAAATATTTAACTCTATTGATCTACAAAGGTTTGCCCAAACATATAAGAGTTGGTAATCTAATTTTAGTTAAATTATCGAAACACACACGTTTCACTTAAAGGAGCTCTACAATGGCGTTTAATCAATCGTACAATACCGCGAAACCGGTAATGTCTACCATTGAAACAAACAAGGTACTTAAAAACACCTACTTTTTACTAGCTATGACACTTGCGTTCAGTGCTGTTACAGCCGGTATTTCAATGGCACTACAATTACCTTACTTTATGGGAATTGTGTTTACACTTGTTTCGTTCGGTTTATTATTTGTTGTAAATAAAAAAGCAGATACAGCATCTGGTGTATTTTGGGTGTTTGCTTTCACAGGTTTAATGGGGGCAGGCTTAGGTCCATTGCTTAACCATTATGCTGCAATGCCTAATGGCCCAATGCTTATTATGCAAGCGTTAGGTTCTACGGCGCTTATCTTTTTTGGTTTATCTGCTTATGCACTGAACACTAAAAAAGACTTCTCATTCATGGGTGGCTTTTTAACGGTTGGCTTAATCGTTGTGATTGTAGCTAGCATTGTTAATATTTTTGTTGGCAGTTCACTTATGTTTATGGTGCTTAATGCGGCAGTTGTATTGATCATGTCTGGCTTGATTTTATTCGATACAAGCCGAATCATTAACGGCGGCGAAACCAACTACATTCGCGCAACAGTGTCTTTATACCTAAGCGTATATAACTTATTTACGTCTTTACTTGCTCTACTTGGCGCAAGTGATGACTAATTAAATAGTTCTGTTAAAATAGCCCCTTAATTGGGGCTTTTTTATTGGAATTGTTTTGTCACGTTTTGTTCTTTCATTACATACACCACCATCCGATCACGATACCACGCAACGCATTGTTAAGTTTGCGAATGCATGTTTAGCCCAAGGGCACACCATTGATGCTATTTTTTTATACCAGCAAGGTATTTATCAAGCATCTACCCACTTTGATTTATCCTCAGACGAACTTCAAATTTCAGCACTTTGGCAGCAACTCGCCGATCAAAAACTAAATTTAATGCTGTGTGTTACCGCCGCTGAAAAAC
Source organism: Pseudoalteromonas sp. S8-8 (assembly GCF_000497875.1). NCBI lineage: Bacteria > Pseudomonadati > Pseudomonadota > Gammaproteobacteria > Alteromonadales > Pseudoalteromonadaceae > Pseudoalteromonas > Pseudoalteromonas sp. S8-8. The sequence goes on along the minus strand of NZ_AUTR01000001.1, from coordinate 30,601 downwards.
GCGGGTTAGATATTAAAAACACAGGTGTATTTGCAGTTGCAGGGTTAGCTGAATTTGCAATGCTTGCAAGCGACGCTGATAAATGGGTGCAATTTAAATGATAAACGTATTAGTAATGAGTCAGTGCAGTCCATTTGACGATTTAAATATTCGTGATGCACTTGATATGACATTGATATTTGCTGCCGTTGACCAAAATGTAAGTTGGTTGTTTAGCGGCCCTGCCGTTTTGGCTTTAAAAAAGCATCAACAACCAAACAATATTGGCTTAAAAGATTTTTTTAAAAACATTAAAACACTCGAAATCTATGATGTTGAAAACATCTACGTGTGTGAAAAGTCATTGCTTGATTATGGTTTAAATAAGCATGATTTACTCATAGAGGCAAAAGCACTCAACTTTAGCCAACAACAAACATTAATTAAAGCGCAGCAACATGTGGTGAATTTATGAGTACATTACATATTTTTTCTAAGCCGCTTAACTATTATTCGGCAAATCAGCTAGAGAACTTAATTTTATCAACCGATAACGTGCTACTTGTTGGTGATGCCTGCTTTGCAAAAAAACAATTTAGGCAATTTGCAGATACACTGTTAATACTTGAACAAGACGCGCAAGTACGTGCAATAAAATTAACAGATAACGATAAAGCCATTAGCTATGAAGACTTTGTAGCACTCACTTTATCAACTAATCAATCAATTACGTGGTAACTCATGCTTGAATTTAACAACCAACAGGTTGAAACCGACAAACAAGGCTACTTGCTTGACCATACTTTGTGGTCAAAGGAGCTTGCACCTGTAATTGCTATCCAAGAAAACATCACGCTTAGCGTTCAACACTGGGAAGTCATTAACTTTGTTCGTGATTTTTATATTGAATATAACACCAGTCCAGCAATTCGGATGCTTGTAAAAGCAATGGCTAAAGCACTCGGTGAAGACAAAGGAAACAGCCTTTATTTATATAAATTATTCCCTAAAGGCCCTGCTAAGCAAGCAACAAAAATCGCCGGATTACCAAAACCAGCTAGGTGCATATAATGAGATCTAAATCAGGTAATAATCAAGTAACTGAATCCAAGCCAAAAAGAAGTACAGGGCGTACTTATTCTCGCAGTGCACTTAACAAAACGCCTTCAGGTAAAAGAGAAATAAAGCCGCAAATAGCATCTAAAGACAGAAAAATTGTGTTATTCAATAAACCATTTGATGTGCTGTGCCAATTTACAGATGACGCAGACAGAAAAACTCTCGCTGAGTTTATACCTATTAAAGAAGTTTACGCAGCAGGAAGATTAGACAGAGACAGTGAAGGTTTATTACTTTTAACAAACTGTGGAAAATTGCAAAACACCTTAACTGCACCTGATAAAAAAACGAATAAAACATACTGGGCACAAGTTGAAGGTGAACCAACAAGTGAATCAATTAATGATTTATGTAATGGCGTAGAACTTAAAGACGGGCTTACACTCCCCGCTAACGTTAAAATAATTGATGAGCCTACAATTTGGACTCGTAATCCGCCTGTACGCGAGCGAAAAGCAATCCCGACTACTTGGTTAAGTATTACCATTAACGAGGGTAAAAACAGACAAGTTCGCCGAATGACCGCGCATATTGGACACCCTACACTTCGCCTCATTCGTTATAGCATTGGCAACTATACCTTGGATGATATTAATTGTGGTGAATACAAAGTAATTAAGGGCGTAGTTGATGCATAAACCGCATGTAACAGTTGCGGCAATAGTAAAAAAGCAAAATGAGTTTTTACTTGTAAAAGAGCGCGATAAATTTACACAGCAGGTTTGTTACAATCAACCTGCGGGTCATTTAGAGCAAAACGAAACGCTTGCACAAGCTGCAAGCAGAGAACTACTTGAAGAAACAGGCTTAGCGCTTGGGCCAGTCGGCTTTTTAGGTGTGTATAATTTGCATGCCGAAAATGGAGTGCACTATTTACGATTCTGCTTTTTATTTGAAGCGCCTGATAATATAAAAGCGGCAACGCCAATAGATACCGACATTATCAGCGCTAACTGGTATACATTAGAGCAAATAAAATCACTACCGCTTAGAAGCCCTTTAGTATTGAAGTGTATTAACGACAGCCTGAATCGACCAGCGTTAAGCCTAGAAACTATTTATAATTAGCTATATTGGGGAGTAGCTTAAATAAAATAATTAACTTTGTTTTATTTACTCTGAGCTTAGCGCTATGCAGTTACGCCCTTGTTTTTTAGCATAGTACAGGGCGTTATCAGCAGCCTTTACAAAGCTGATTTCATCACTATTTGTATAGTCACTGATGGTATTAATACCCATACTTATAGATAAAAATCCGGTAAAGCTATCCTGGTGTGCAATAGCTAAGTTTTCTACAGCTTTTTGTATTTGCTCAGCTATAAACAACGCCCCTTGCCTATCGGTTTGAGGTAATAAAACAACAAACTCCTCTCCCCCATAGCGAGCAACAAAATCTTCTGGGCGACTAACCGTTGAAGCAATTGTTTGAGCCACATCATATAAACACGTATCGCCCGCTACATGCCCATACCGGTCATTAAATTGTTTAAAATGGTCAATATCGATAATAATCATCGATAGCATGCCTTCGCATTCTTTTGCTCGTTCGTACTCATGCGTTAGTTTTTCATCAAACCGACGCCTATTTGCGATTTTGGTTAATGCATCTAAAAAGGCCATATCTCTGAGTATATCCTCTGCCTCTAAACGCTCTGTAGCATCATTAAAAACAGCTAAGAACTCTTCACCTATATCAATCCCTGATATCTCCATCATCACTTGTGAGCCATCATGACAAGACACACGATAGTTATTTGCGGGTATATCGTTATTATTATTCAGCGCTTTTTCAAGTGAGTCTTGCCACAGCTCTTTTGCAAGTGCTCTGTATTGCGGATCTGGATACGCTTTTTCCCACCACGATTTAAGATTAGGTACATCCTCTACTGTATAACCAAAAACATCTACAAAACGTTGATTAACTTTCAAAATATCGCCCGTCTTGGCACACACATTACATACCGGCATTGGCAAAACGGTAAATAACCTAGCGTAGTGACTTATCTCATGTTTGCGCATAGGGTTGAGTGTACTTTGAGGTAAGTAACTCATTGGCATATCACTTTTTTCAATACTAAGCTTTTCGTCCATTTCTAAAGCGAAATACCATTCAAGCCACCAGTGCTCCACATGCTCCAGCACCTTTAGCTCAATGTTCTTTTTAAAGGTTGAACCCTTTATTAAGCTAAATAACTCATGTACATGGTTTGGTTCTTGGTAAATATGAGGGTTTTTGAGTTTTATTAACTCATAAAAAAGGTGATAGGCTGACTTTTTAAACTCTGTCGTTTTACTGGAGAGTAATTCACTATCCACAAAATCAGATTTGCGTGTGTAGTGTTCAACTAAAGAATTTATCTTGTTTATTTGATAGGCATAATTCATATATTCATTCCATTGACTATATATCAAGCGACTTAAAGTGGTTTACATTCATATACTCACCACTATTTTTATTTTATTAAGTGTATATTTACTCTAGTAGTTTTAAAAGAAAATACTATTAATAAAACTTAATAACTACATGAATTATTCTATAGTCTTAATTTATTAGTAAAGATCACTTTAATATTACTAAAGTTACAGCCTGATAACGCGCTTAAGTCTAGTTTGCTATTTGTTATATAAATAAAATACTGACTAATTCCCCTCTTTGCGCCCTTAGTCTCTTTAAGCACAAACAAAATACATGCTATAATCGCGGCCTTTCCAAGTTAACAGCAATCTGTATAAGCGAAATTATTCATGAGCGAAAATAGTCACATTAAAGTCATTGTTGGCATGTCCGGCGGTGTTGATTCTTCTGTATCTGCATATTTATTACAACAACAGGGCTACCAAGTAGAAGGCCTGTTTATGAAGAACTGGGAAGAAGACGACAATGATGAATACTGTGCTGCCGCTGATGACTTAAAAGATGCACAAGCAGTGTGTGATAAGTTAGGCATTGAACTTCACACAGTAAACTTTGCAGCAGAATACTGGGACAACGTATTTGAGTACTTTTTAGCTGAATACAAAGCAGGTCGTACACCTAACCCAGATATAATGTGTAACAAAGAAATTAAATTTAAAGCCTTTTTAGAATTTGCTGCTCAAGCACTAGGTGCTGACTTTATTGCAACGGGTCACTATGTTCGCCGCGAGCTTCGCGATGACAAATACGTAATGTGTCGCGGACTTGATAACAATAAAGATCAAAGCTACTTCTTATATACTCTAAGCCATGAACATATTGGCCAAACGTTATTCCCTGTAGGCGATATCGAAAAACCAGAAGTACGCCGCATAGCAGAAGAACAAGACCTAATCACTCACGATAAAAAAGACAGTACAGGTATCTGCTTTATTGGTGAGCGTAAATTTAAAGACTTTTTACAAAAGTTCTTACCAGCACAACCTGGCGTTATCGAAGACACAGACGGTAATAACGTAGGCGAACACGAAGGCTTAATGTACCACACACTTGGACAACGCAAAGGCTTGTTAATTGGTGGAATGAAAGAAGGTTCTGGTGAGCCTTGGTACGTAGTAGATAAAGACCTTGAGCGAAATGTACTTATTGTGGGCCAAGGTAAAGATCACCCTCGCCTATACAGCAACGGTCTTAACGCAAACCAACTTCACTGGGTAGACCGTATTGGCCCTAAAGGCACAACTCGCTGCACAGTAAAAACGCGTTACCGCCAAGAAGACTTAAGCTGTACCCTACTTGTAGGTGAAGACGGCATGGCCCGCGTATTGTTC
>NZ_AUTR01000001.1:0-25749 GCF_000497875.1 Pseudoalteromonas sp. S8-8 | reverse complement strand
GAGCCACAAAAAGCAGTGACGCCTGGTCAATCTGCCGTATTTTACGCAGAAGATATCTGTTTAGGTGGCGGTATTATTGATTCGGTGATTAAGTAATGAATGAACACCAAGTCATGGCGCTTGCCGCCATGTGCCAGGCTGCTAAACAAGTTCAAAAAATTGCCCAATATGGCAACAATAACGAACATGATTTAGAAATATTACTTTCAAGTATTATTCAAACATCTCCGGCATCGCCAGAAGATGTTTACCAAGGTACTGACAACTTACGTGATGGTTACAAAACATTAATGGCGCAGCTAACCGCAGGCGCTCAAAAAGATGTTGAAATTGTAAAGTACGTAGGTGGTTTAATGCAGCTTGAGCGAGCACTAAGTGCAAACGACAAAAGCTTAAACGAATTAGGTAAACGAATTGATGATATTCATCGTCGTTTAGACCACTTTGCTATTACCGATGAGAGCGTTGTTGCCGGTTTAGCAGATATATACTCGTCGGTGCTGAGCCCCCTTGGGCACCGAATACAGGTTTATGGCAAACCCGAGTTATTAAAACAGCAGCTCACTCAAAATAAAATCCGTGCGTTATTATTAGCCGGCATTAGAAGTGCAGTATTATGGCGACAAATGGGCGGTAAACGCCGTCACTTTTTCTTTGCAAAAAGAAAAATACTCGCCATTGCTAAAACAAAAATTTAACTATCGTTCAAACTAAAATTTAGGAGTTATTATGGAGCTTTCAGCGTTAACGGCTATCTCTCCAGTGGATGGTCGCTACGGCAGCAAAACCACTGAACTGCGCAGTATTTTCAGCGAATTTGGCTTAATCAAATACCGCGTAATTGTTGAAGTGCGTTGGTTGCAAGCGTTAGCTGCAGCAAGCGATATTAAAGAAGTACCTGCATTTAGCGAAGAAGCTAATGCACTTCTAAACGCCATTGTAGATAACTTCAGTGAAGCTGATGCACAACGCGTTAAAGATATAGAACGCACTACAAATCACGATGTTAAAGCGGTTGAATACCTACTAAAAGAAAAAGTCGCCGATAACAGTGAACTTCATGCAATAAACGAATTTATTCACTTTGCTTGTACTTCAGAAGATATTAACAATCTATCTCATGGTTTAATGCTAAGCGAAGCGCGTAAAAATGTTTTACTTCCTTATTGCGATGAACTTTTAAGCGCAATTAAAGCTAAAGCAATTGAATACAAAACAATCCCAATGATGACTCGTACGCACGGACAACCTGCTACACCATCAACTATGGGTAAAGAGTTTGCTAACGTATATATGCGTTTAAAACGTCAACGCGGGCAAATTGCACAAGTAGAGATGCTAGGTAAAGTTAATGGTGCTGTTGGTAACTACAACGCTCACCTTAGCGCATACCCAGATTACGACTGGCACACACATGCAGATAAATTTGTATCAAGCTTAGGTTTAACACTAAACCCATTTACTACACAAATTGAACCGCATGACTATATTGCAGAGTTGTTTGACGCAATTGCACGTTTTAACACTATATTGTTAGATTTTGATCGTGACATGTGGGGTTACATTGCCCTTAACCACTTTAAGCAAAAAACAATTGCTGGCGAAATTGGCTCATCAACAATGCCACATAAAGTTAACCCAATTGATTTTGAAAACTCAGAAGGTAACTTAGGCTTAGCAAATGCTATTTTTGCTCATCTTGCACAAAAATTACCAGTTTCTCGCTGGCAGCGTGATCTTACTGATTCAACCGTATTACGTAACCTAGGTGTAGGTATGGGTTATGCAATTATTGCATACCAATCAACGCTTAAAGGTGTAAGTAAGCTTGAAGTAAACGAGCAACGTTTAGCTGACGAGCTTGATCAAAACTGGGAATTACTAGCCGAGCCGATTCAAACGGTTATGCGTAAATATGGCATTGAAAAACCATACGAAAAACTTAAAGATTTAACACGCGGTAAACGTGTAAACAAAGAAATAATGGCGGACTTCATCGATGGTTTAGACCTTCCAGAGCACGCTAAAGTAGAAATGAAAAAACTAACACCTGCTAATTACATTGGTCGTGCTGTTGAGTTTATTGATGATTTAGTTTAAAAACTAAATTGCTCTTTTAAAAAGCGAAAGGATCATCCTTTCGCTTTTTTTGTTTTAACCCCATTGCACTAACTAGTAGGCATAATGTATGTATCAATTAAAAATAAATAATTTGTCTGAGCAAGAGTTTTTAAGCCATTTTTGGCAAAAAAAGCCGCTTTTAATCAAACAAGGTTTTGCTAATTTTCAAGACCCGCTTGATGCTAATGAACTTGCCGGCCTAGCAATGGAAGAAAGCATAGAGTCACGTATTATCACCAATCATAAAAATGACTGGCAAACGCACCAAGGTCCATTTGAAGACTTTGAGCAGTTAACAGACGATCACTCTACTTTACTCGTGCAAGCAGTTGATCACTGGCATAGCGATGCTGCACAACTGCTAGAACCATTTAGGTTTATTCCAAACTGGCGCATAGATGATTTAATGATCAGCTATTCAACGCCTAATGGTGGTGTTGGTCCACATTTAGACCAATACGACGTATTTATTATTCAAGGCGAAGGTAAACGCCATTGGCGTGTAGGCCTGCCTGATCCAACACTTAAACAGTTTGCTCAAAACAAAAAGTTACTGCAAGTTGAACCTTTTGAAGCCGTAATAGATTGCATATTAGAACCAGGCGATATTTTATATATTCCACCAGGGTGCCCTCACGAAGGTTACGCTGTAGAAAATGCACTAAATTATTCAGTTGGTTTTAGAGCGCCAAATCAACAAGATTTACTCTCAAGCTTTGCCGATCATATTATTGATACCGAAAGTGGCCAAAAGCGTTATACGGATCACAACATCACGCTCAGAAAATCAAAAGGTGAACTTACAAACCTTGAAGTTGATAAAGTTAAAACATTGATGGCGGCACTTTTAGAAAATGACGATTTATTTAAACAATGGTTAGGCTCAACGCTTAGTCAGCCCAAACATGAAATGGATTTAGCACCAGTAGAACCTCCATTTACACCTGAGCAAATAAGCGATGATTTAAGTGATGAAGAAACTGTGTTTGAGCGTTTAGGTGGCACGCGTGCTATTTATCAGCAGCTCGATACCGAAGTGTTATTAAGTGTAAACGGTGAAAATTACGCTATGCCATTAACTGACTTAGCGGCGGTAAAACTACTTACCGATAATACTGAATTTGAAAGTTCAGCATTAAATTTAACAAACCCAAGTTTAGTTTTTACTCAAACTTTTACTACACTTGTTAATGAGGGGCTTTGGTTTAATATAGACCAAGAGTAATAATACCAATTTTATTAATAATGGTGAGCATTTTGCAGCGTAAAATATTATATATACAGGTTAGTTAAAAATTTTAATTTTCACCTGATATTGGCTTAAATAATTTTGCTGTGATTGCTTACTCATTTTAATTGGGTATCAATAGGAGTTTGCAATGGGCTATCTGGTTGATAAGGTTGAATGGGATATAAAAAAAGATATGCTACAAAAAATTCGAGAACGAGTTTTTGTTTACGAGTTACATATCCCCAAGCACATCGAATTTGATAGCCTAGATAAAATTGCATTACATGTACTTGTTACAGACGATGCAAACTGCCCTATTGCAACAGGTCGGCTGTGTACGGATGGCTTAATCGGCAGAATAGCGGTATTACCCGAACACCGTAATCGCAAAGTATATAAATCGCTTCTCAACTTTATTGTTGAATTAGCTTCCAACCAAGGTATAGAAGAAGTAAGCATTAATTGTATTTTAAATGAGGTAGAGCGCTTTAAGCGAAATGGCTTTATTCAGCAAGGAAATGTTTTTATGGAGGCGGGAATTCCTAGGCAACGTATGCAATGCTCTGTTTCGGCGTTTAATACAACCCCCTTCACACTTGTACATTAATTAAAATATAAAGGGCAATAAATAAGCTATCACCCTCTACATTGTTACTTAACCCAAACTGTAGCTACTTTGGTTCATTAGCCCACAGCGGTTCATTATCATACATTTCGTACAAACCATGTGCTCTATTTATAAGTAAGTTAGCAAAATCTACCTGCGTTTTATCACGCGCGCCTGTACTCATAATTTGATCCGCTTTTAATTGCCACTGCAAAGAAAAATAACGCATTGCATCGCGAGCATCTGTAGCTGCACTTACTTCAGCATGATCTGTAGGTAATCGCCCTGTTACTACCCAATATGTTTTACCGTTTTGGGCTTTAAATTTCCACATTGCACAAAGTGGTGCTAAAAATCGGCTGTCTTTATCAACTACTGATTTTGGCATAATGCCCTTTTCGGCTAAATATTTTTGCGCTGCTTGAAAACATTCGCGTTGCCACTGCATTCTTTGCCCATCAGTTATAACTTGCTCTTTTGCTGTTAACGGCTTTTTTTCTTGTTGTTGCATTTTTAATAACCTTTTACTTCTTTTTTAACACTCTAAGGGCTTAGTAAATAAGGTGCAAGTATAAAACGGTCATTTGCACCTTAAAGCGCTCTGTTTGCTATGTTTTTAGCCAAACTATTATTTTATATTGTGATCAAACGAACCTACATCACCCGGAAAAACTACTGGAGACTCAATACCGTCTTTACTAACAGAGGCTACACCAAAGTAATAATTATCAATCACTACGTTTTTAAGTGTGTACTGTGAAACCTTACCAACGTATTTACTAAACTGCCATTGCGGCTCGCTCGTGTAACGCCAATAAATTTTATAGCCAGCAATATTTTCATCACTGCTTTCTTCCCATGAAAACGACGTATCAGCTGTAACAGCGCCCTTTATTTTAACTTCTTTTGGCGGTGCGGGTGCCCACGCCATAGACGCCATCGTTACCGCATTAAGTGAAGTTAACTTAGCCGTATAGTCAAAATCAACACCTTCAATGGTATCGCCATACTCAACACGATTTTCAGTGCGTAAATCTTGATGCTGACGATCGTAGTGCTCGTTAGTTTCCATAATACGCACCGCTGCAAAACCTGCATCATTAAATGGACGATGATGCCCACCACGGCCAAATCTATCTAATCGATATACAAGCATTGTATCTAAATTAGGAATATATCTGTCAGCAATAGTATCTATGTAGCGAGCTAAATTACGACTCGCAGAATCAACTTCACCACCTGTAAAGCGGCGAGTATTAGCTTGCTCTTTTGTTTCTACAACACGGGTACCTTCTGAAAATATACGTGCAGTCGTGTTATCAGTTACCCCATTAATACCGGTAATATTGCCAATCATATCGTTGTTTAAAACACCATGAACTTGCCAGTTATGCTTTTGTGCATAAGCCGTTAATATTTTACCGCCAAACAAACCTTGCTCTTCGCCCGAAAGCGCCGCGTAAACTACCGAACCATTAAATTTGTATTTACTTAAAACACGAGCTGCTTCTATTACTCCTGCCACGCCCGATGCATTATCATTTGCCCCAGGAGAGTCGCTAGTAAAGTCCATAACATCACTTACACGTGAATCTATATCACCCGACATCATCACCATGCGATTAGGCTCGCTCGACCCACGTTGAATAGCCACTATGTTAACCACTTCAACAGGATTAGGAATGCGTTTTTCGCCCGATATAGTGTCCTTTACTTCAATAATTTCCAGACAACCACCACACTGTACAGATATTTTTTCAAATTCTTTTTTTATCCAACGCCTAGCCGCACCAATACCTCGAGTATCCGATTTAGTCTCTGAAAGCGTATGGCGAGTACCAAAATCCACCAGCGTTTGAATGTCACTACCGATACGGGTAGCCGACACTTCACTTGCTATATCGTGTAACTTTTGTTGGTCGGTATATTGTAACTGCGTTTCACCATGTGCTGATAATGCAAGTGTGCAAGCGCCTGCAATTGCAGTAAATTTGAGTAACGTTGTTGTGATTTTCAAAGGTGTTTTAAGCATCTATTAGCTCCTAATTATTATAGTGTAACCATTACTTAACTAGGATTTTATGGCAACACATTTGAGGTAGATGCAGAAAGGAGCACGCTAAAGCGCAGTTATAGTAATAGTTAGAGAGTTAATTGAGTCGTACAATCAACATAATACCGGTCATAGGAATTAACCCAAACATCCACAGCTTTATTCCTAAAATATATTTTTTAAAGCTCCCTTTATTTATACAAGATCTAACTCTACTTCTATAACCGTTAAAATCACCCAAAATTAAAAACACAATTCCAATTACGATTGCGTAAAATAGAGCACCAATAAGTAAAGGGTTTTGCTTAAAAGTACTGATTATTTTATCTAAGTAGTGAATGTCAAACGTCATAGCTAAAAGAAAACTATATACAGTAGATATCATGGCTAACAATGCTGCAGCATTTATGGCCGTATTTTTATTTCTTGAGTCTAATTTTTTCATCCACTGAGCACACACAAAATGAACGGCGCAAATAAATGTTCTCATTTTCAATCCTTGAATAACGTCTAACTAATTAATTGCTAATATAATATAATATTATATTTTGAGGTTAAATTACAAACCTTGTTACACAATAATCTATTAAAAAATGTGTTTTTCGTGGCACACTGTCATTGTTTATATATTAATAGTTTAAGTTATGCGTCAGCTAAAAGAAGATACAGTTAAAAGTAACCTTATTGAGTCGCAGCAAAGTGCATACGGCCCCGTATGCGTGTATCAAAATAAAGAATACCGGTGGTTAACGCTTGCACAAAAAACCAATGAAGACATAACAGTTCAAGGCGTTATGAACCTAATACACCCTGAGCAAGTAATAGTACCTGTAAACCAGTGTATGATGTTATTTTTACTTAAACTGGTAGATACACTAAATATATTAAATCTAGGTTTAGGCACTGCAGGGTTTGAGCGAATTATGTATCACTTACAAAGTAATACGCCTTACATAAACACCATCAATACATTTAACACGGTAGAAATAAACCCAAACATTGCCTTAATTGCTGCCCAGCACTTTAAGTTACCAATTAAGCACAGCACCTATTTACAATGCGCCGAACAATATATTACCCAATGCACTGATCACTTTAACGTAATCACTATCGATATTTTTAGTGGTGAATATCACCAGCCTTTTTTAACCAGCGATAGCTTTTGGCAAAATATAAATCGCTGCAGTGAGCAAAATACGCAAGTAATCATTAATTTAAACCCACAAACTGGCCAAGAGCTGCAAATGCTTTTAGTACTTTTAAGGCAACATTTTAAGTGCTTAGCGATAATAGAGTTTAACGAATACAAAAATATAGTGATCATACTAAGCCAGCAAACATTAATGCACATAAACGTTGATGAAATACAAAACTCACCTGTGTTTATAAATTTTGCACCAAACCTTTATAAAAGTATTAACAGCATTTACCACATTGAATAAAACGTGTTACCGTCCAGGTTCATGTTTTTCATAGCACGGTAAGCTTGTTTCTAACTTCTCCCAGTTAGCTTTAGACGTAACAAAATTATGCGATAATACCTGCTCAGTAATATCGCTATCAAATATTCCTAAACGAATTCGTATTCTGCTTTTGTCATCATTATTGCTACTATAAACCGGCGAGCCACAACATTTACAAAAGTAACGAGTACGCCCTACTTTAAAACTATACTCGCTAAGTAGTGCCTGCCCTTTAGTTATTGTAAAGTCATCTGTATTTACAAAGCCATTGGTTGCAAATGCAGTCCCGCTGTTTTTTCTGCACAGTGAACAATGGCAATGGATAATAGTAGGGCGTGTTGTTCTTTGGTGGTTGAATTTGCAGCAGTGTGTTTGGTATTTAGGCAAGGCAGAGCCTATGATATGTGGTTGTTCCCCATACATAGGCGATAACGCAGCATAGATGCCAAACATGCGCTGCCCTTTGGGTTCTTTCTAGGGACGATTGACTCTTTGTTGCTCGGTTTTTACTTAGCCCACTAGGTTACAAACCTTGCGCCGCGATTAAATCGCCCCTAGATTGAACAAATTTCAATCCATAAAGATCAACACGCCCTAGTTATACTGCCCGACACTTCAACCCTTACCTCACCGCACAAACACGAACCCATATACATATAACATCCTAACTATTAAATTATTTTAAACTCAGCTGAAATTTGCTGAGTTGATTTAATGGATAAGTTTACTGGTTAATTTTCTGAATGGAATAATAATTTTTATATCTTCGCAGTTCCCACGCCATTACGTATTGCTTTAATGATTGACATAAAAACATTAAATTGGTTACATAACTCTCAATAAAAACTATAGCCAAAATTTAAATTGGTTAACCAAATATCAATAATATTACGAGAGCCAATTATGTCTTCCAAACACATTTTAATTCTATGTTTGTTTAGCACGCTATCAGCATGTTCAACCATTCAAAAAAGTACATCGAGCGATTGGCTACTTATTGATAACTTTGAAAATTCACTTAGCAAGTGGCAAAGTGTCGATACCCAAAATGAAACTAAGCCACAGGTTAAAAATCCACAAATAACAGTTATACAATCAGAACAAGCATCTGCATCAACAAATCATTATTTACTCAAAAAGCCTGCGGCTGAGGGCATTGTAGGAAATCGTAAAGCGCTTTCTTATACAAAACTTCCACAAGCGGTTGAAGTTGGCGCCACCTACACATTTTATATGCGTATAAACGTGGCTGCGTTTCCTAATAACCATGCTTTTGGATTGAGTAACCTTTCTCCAGCGCTAATAAATAAACATGCGTACGATGCGTTTGAGCCAACACTTCGCGTAACCGATAAAACAGAATCAAACGGGTTTGTAAACGATGGCGCTTTAATGGTTAAAACCGACAGCGGATATAGCAACATTCAAAACTACACTACAAACCAGTCAGCTAAACCTCTGCAAACAAATACTTGGTACGACGTATGGTACGTTGTTAATAACGCAGCAGCCTCAGAGCAAGGTCAGCAATATGATGTTTACGTAAAAGGTGGTGAGTTTAACAGTCAAACGCTGGTATATAAAAATGCACAATTTAGAATGAAGCGCGAACAACCTCTTATATACTTTTTAGCAAACTGTAATACAGGCCCAATTAAAAAGCCTTACGGAAATGGTGGTCTCAGATATGACGATTTATACATGAGCGAAGGAAGAAACCTAAGTAACCCAACGCAATAAATAAGAATAACACTCATAATTAATGCCCCACAAACCTGCATTTAAAAATACTTAAATGGTATGATACCCACCATTATTTGCCATTTAAGTTTTTAAAATGTATCGATTATTTGAAAAAATGACAAAAGCATTTCCTGAGGATCAACCTACTCAGCCGCCTTCGACTTTATTTGCTTTTTGTCGCCACTACACCAAAGGAATGGAACTGTCGTTGCTGCTTATGTCAATCAGTGCCGCCATGCTCGCTATTTTAGAGGTTTCTTTATTTAGCTATATGGGGCAGCTTGTTGATTGGTTAACAACCTACACGCCCGAAACCTTGTTTGTAGAGCAAAAGTCAGAGCTTATTAAAATGGCTGTCATGCTGCTATTAGTATTGCCCGTAGTCGTATTTTTTCATTCTGCTATTTTGCACCAAGCATTGCTTGGCAATTACCCTATGTCGATTCGCTGGTTAGCGCATCGTTATTTACTGCGCCAAAGTGTTAGCTTTTATCAAAATGAATTTGCAGGAAGAATAGCCACCAAAGTACTGCAAACTTCTTTAGCCGTTCGCGAAACAGTGACCAAACTACTCGATGTATTAATGTATATAGTGGTTTATTTTGGCTCAATGGTATTTTTAGTTGCCGAAGCCGATTGGCGCTTAATGATCCCTTTATTAGTTTGGTTGGTTTTATACATTTGCGTGCAACTTTACTTTGTACCGCGCCTTAAAAAAATTGCCAGCTCACAAGCCGATGCGCGCTCAGAAATGACCGGCCGTATTGTTGATAGTTACACTAACATTTCAACTATTAAATTGTTTTCGTATACCCAGCGTGAAGAGCAATACGCAAAACAAAGCATGGATGTATTTTTACAGCCTGTGTACAAGCAAATGCGCTTAGTAACCAGCTTAAACTTTGTTATTCAAAGCTTAAATTACCTATTAGTATTTTCGGTTGCCGCTGTATCACTTTATTTATGGTCACTTAGTGCAATTAGCGCCGGCGCCATTGCAGTTGCTGTTAGCTTAGCGCTCAGATTAAACGGTATGGCGCAATGGATCATGTGGGAAATAAGCAGCTTGTTCGAAAACATTGGCACCGTAGCCGATGGTATGAAAACACTGTCAAACCCTATCGAGGTTTCCGATAAACCAAATGCTGATAAGCTTAACGTAAGCCAAGGTGCTATTGAGTTTAACAACGTACACTTTAACTACGGCAAAGCTGCAAACGAGACTAATCGCAGCCCTGTAATGAACGGTTTAAACTTAAATATTAAACCTGGTGAAAAAATTGGTTTAGTCGGTCGCTCTGGCGCGGGTAAATCAACACTTGTTAACTTATTACTGCGCTTTTACGATACCGACTCTGGAACAATAAAAATTGATGGGCAAAACATCACAGACGTTAGCCAAGAAAGCCTACGCAGATATATAGCCATGGTAACGCAAGATACCTCCTTGCTTCATCGTTCAGTAAAAGACAATATTTTGTACGGTCGTCCTGATGCAACCCACGATGAGATGATCAACGCGACCAAACAAGCTAAGGCGCTTGAGTTTATAAACGACTTGGTCGACAGCAAAGGTAATAAAGGCTTTGATGCACAAGTGGGCGAACGCGGTGTTACGCTTTCGGGCGGTCAGCGCCAACGTATTGCTATTGCACGTGTACTACTTAAAAATGCCCCCATACTTATACTCGACGAAGCCACCAGCGCACTCGACTCAGAAGTAGAAGCAGCAATTCAGGCAAGCCTTGATGACTTAATGACAGGCAAAACAGTAATTGCCATAGCGCATAGGCTCTCAACCATTGCACAAATGGATAGATTAATTGTACTTGATGACGGCGGCGTAGTTGAGCAAGGCACTCATGAAGAACTAATCGCTAAAGGCGGGATTTACGCCGCTCTTTGGACTCACCAAACGGGTGGGTTTATAGGCGTCGATTAGCCATTAATATTACCTTACTGTAGACGTGGTTTATATTCTGCTGCTATCTAAACAAAAAAGCGAAGATGCCTTAAAGGCTCTTCGCTTTTTTGTTTAAAGTTATAAATAGAGTTTATAACTTTTTTATAAATTAAAAGATTAGTCTTAACCCTATCATTATCAGCATAACCACATTAGCAAGTACGCCGATTAAAAAAAAGTAACTACGTGGGCTTGGGTTTTTCTCCGTTGCTATAGCGTAGTACAGCGCCATGTGAATTAAACGCGCAATTAAATACACCCAAATACACATTGCAAAAATCGGGCTTTGATAATTAATTACAAACGCAAATAACACCGTACCTATAAATAATGCACTGTTTTCAAGCGTATTATGAAACGTACGATGTGCTCTAAATATAAAGCTGTCGTGCGATAAATCCTCGTCAATTTTACCTGGTACAGCATTTGGTTCTTTAGCTTTGCTAAACGTAGCCACAGCCCACTGTACAAGCAACATAATTAAATAGAGGTAAAATGCCAAATAGGCCGAAAGTGCAACTTCAGTCATTATTAAATCCCTTGTTTTGTTTTTAACTTAGTATTGATTGCAATTTTAAAGCCTAAGTTAATACACTGATATTCAAAGGGTTAATTTAATAAGCCTAATTACATATGTAAGTAACACACAGCGTTGTATAAAATTTACTTGTTATAATTTAAAAAAATAACATCAAAACTAAACTGTATACTGCTGGGTTTACTCCGATCTAAAAAGTTTAAACTCTTCAAGCGAAGCATCCCATAACGCTACCTGATTACGCCCCAAAGACTTAGCCTCATAAAGAGCTAAATCAGCCTGTTCAATCAACTCAGAAGGTGTTCTGGCTTTAAATTTAATAGACGTAACCCCAAAGCTACACGTAACAGGAATATCATCAAATGTCGCTTTTTCAACTTTAATACGAATAGCCTCAGCTATACGTATTGCTTGCTCTTGAGTTGTGTTGGGCAAAATAATACAAAATTCTTCGCCACCAAAACGGGCCACGCTATCACTTTTACGTATATTAGCTTGTAAAAGTTCGGCTACGCCACAAAGTACTGTGTCGCCAATGCTATGCCCATAGGTGTCGTTAACGCTTTTAAAATGATCAATATCGACCATTAAAATACAGTACTCTTCAATCGGAGGTAAATCCAAAAAGTCGCGATTCATAACCTCAAATAAAATACGACGGTTATAACAATTGGTCAAAGGGTCTCTTGCTGCCAAATAGTCTAACTCTTCATTACGTTTTTTAGAGGCAATAAAACTTCTATAAACCAGTAATACAATAGCTAAACAAGCGGCTAATAAAAATGCGAGCGCAATACTGGCGTATTTATTCTTTGAAAGCTCTAGCTCTGATATAACTCTAGCTTGGGCGGCGATTTCAATTTGATTATTTTTCTTTTCAAGCTCAAGCTGATGGCGTTTTTCTTTTTCTCTTAACGTCTCAAGCTCTATTTCCATTTTGTGCGAATGTAAATGTGCTTTTTCAAGCGCCAATTTATCTTCATTTCTTTCATTTTGAATAATATCGGTTAGGGCTATTTCTTCTTCTGCATAACGAAGTGACTCTTCTATACGACCACGCAATTTTTCTGCTATTCGAATTTCACGATAGGCATATAGCATATGTAATTTATCATCTATTTCGGTTGATAAAGCGAGTGACCTTTTCAGTAAGGAAATCGCCTCATTTGTATCAATACCAATTAAAATGCCCGCAAGCGCAGTAAGCGACTTTATCTCATAAAGTTTACCACCTGTTTCTCTGGCAAACGACAATGACTCTTTGTAATACTCTATAGCCTTGTTGTTATTTCCTTGGGCACGATAAATATTACCAATAATACGTGCTGTTGTAGAAATGTACGATGTAAGGTTTTTGTTTTTATAAGTGATATAAGCTTTTTTAGCATATTGCATTGCTGATGCTAAGTCGCCAGATTCGAGGTTAATAACAGCCATTTCTCTTAAAGCTGAAGCGAGCGTTTTTTCCTCGACCATACCTTTTGGCAAATCGATAGTTATTTGATAGAAAAATTCGGCCTGATCAAACTGCCTTAATCGTGTATATACCAGTCCCATTTGATTTGATGTTTTAGCAATCCCAAGCATGTTATTTACTTTTTTATAATATAAATATGCCTCATTTATATGTTCAAGTGATTTTTCATAAAGATTAATATGACGATAAATAATACCCGCCCCTAGTAATGCCTTAGCAAAGCCGGCAGGATCGTCAATGTCTTTATGTATTTCTAATGCGCGAGTGGAGTAATCAAGGGCTAAAACTAAGTTATCTAAATAACGATGTGCTTCTGCTAGTGTATTTAAAGTACGCGCCATTAGCTTTAAATCACCTAAACTTGTGTATATTTCTAAAGCTTTTGTATAAAAGTGAGCCGTTTGCTCTCTATTTTTGAGGCGTTTGTACGACTGAGCTAATTTTTTATACGTTTCACCTAACTGTCTTTGTATTAATTCGTCTTCGTCAACAAGGTATTTTAAAGCAGATGTATATTGCGCGTTCGCGTTATTGTACTTTTTTTGCTCATAAAACGAATCCCCCTTAGTAAGGAGCACTTGCGCTATAAAAAAGTCATCGCCATACACAAGGGTTGTTGGTAATAAAGTTTCAATGCGGGTAGTAAGTTCGTCATAACGTTTTTCTTCTAATAATATATTTATATAATTAATAGACGCCTTTATTTGGTTTCGTGAATCATTTAATTTGCTGTAGTAAACAGAGGATTGTAAAAAGTGCTCGAGTGATTCATTAATATTGTTATTTTTTTTATTCGCCCTACCTAGCAAGTTATGTAGCTTTGCGCTGAGTAACGTGTCATCAGCACTTTGCGCTTGTGACAACAACGACTTACTTAGTTCAATACTTGTTATAACGTCAGTATCTATAAGTAATTCAGCTCTTTTTAGCAGCCCTGCATTAGATTCATTAGTTAAACTGTATGAGGTGGTTTCTTGTGCGTAAGCGCTACTTAAACTAATAAACAAAGCAAAAAACAAAGCTTTCACTAACAATTTAGAATTATAAATTCGATTTACGAAGAAAGTGTGTACTTGCGAAGTTAAGTCCATCTTTCGCGTGTGATACGAGTAAGTGTAAAATTCCATATTTACCATTTTAGTGATTTGTTATTAATTTAATGCAAAAATTCTGGCGATAAAATATACACATAAAGACTGCAGGTCAAGTTTCGCTGCAATATGGGTAATTGTTAATTTATGATTTTAGCATAATTATGCATATTGCAGCTTAATTCTTTTTTAGCTTAATCGTACGCTGTAACTTACTAAATGAGAAAACCTAGCTTCTCAGTTTAAGGGTAACCAATACAACACCGTGGTCGGTAGTTAAATCATCACGCTCATACTCGGGATTTATTAAGTGCCTGTCGTAAGTGTTATAAGTGCTTACTTCAAAAAAGCTGTCATCGTAACTAGCGTCAAACTCACACGACAATAAAATGTAATCAAGCACAGAGCTGCTCGCGCCATAATAATGTGTTGGCGGCCTTAACGGTGCTGTCTTTGTTATATTTATATTTTTTACTTGGCTTTTATCCGCTGAATCAGCAATCTCGCTGTTATTGCTATCACAATCACTTTGTTCATCGTTTGTTATTGCTTCATCGCTAAAAACCTCATCATTACTTAGCTGCGACTTAACAAACAAATCCCATGAATCATTTAGACAATATTTTGCTAAGTAGGTTTTAGCGTCAAACGCAGGTGCAAAGCGTAGCGTACTCGTCAGTAAATGGCTTAATACGCCATCCGCAAGTTCATTATTAAAGTCCCCCATTAATAGCATGGGTTGTTTCGTAGCTTCGCGGCGAGTAATCATTTGTATCATTAGCAATGTAGCTTCACTGCCACGCTGAATAGTTGAGCCCCAACCACCCGCTACATTCGCCTTTAAAATCTCAATTATGTTTTGCTCGGGCGCTAGCTCTTTGTTGTGCTCATCAACATTAATCATAGGGCGCTTAGATTTAAAATGCACCACATAACAATCAGTATTGCCTATGTGCGGCAAAGTAACGGTCGCTCTCAATACCTTACGACTAAAAGTAAACTCACTATTAAGGCCAAGCGTACTTGCAAGCTCACTATCGTGTTCAACCGCTGCTACCTCAACTATGGGATATTTAGAGGCAATTGCTACTACGGGGCGCTTATAAATAAAGTCATCAATTACCTCTGGTGTATCTACCACCGCAAAGTAATTATAGCCTTGCTCAGCAACTAGCTCTTTTAACGAATCAATACTAAACACTTCCTGAAAACCAATCACATCAGGCGCATGTTCTGTTAAGTAATCAGCAATCCAACGCTGCTTTTTAGCCCACTGTTGCGCGGTATAAATTTTCTCAAACTCATAGTATGCATTGGGTGGCTCAAGATAGTTAAACAGGTTAAATGTGGCTATTTTTAGTTGGGTGTTAATAATTACAGATTCTTCACGGTTTAAATCTGTATCTAACTGTTTAAGATCTTGATTGCTGATGGGTATCGCCTAAGTAAAGTTGAAAGTGTTGCTTGCTTATAAACTATCATTTTATTACATGTTTACGTAATAAATCAGCCAGCTTAATTGTAATTTTATACACTCTTTTATTCTATACCAATCCGCAATAATACTTAATCATTTTGCGGGGCTAAACGTGTCGCTACCTGTGTTAAAAAATTCTCATTTACGACTGCATGGATGTAGAAGATAGAGCAATGCAGGAGCAATTGCCGAGAACAACTAAATAGCGAATTTTTTGCCTAGCTATCAACACGTTTTTCCATCCTCAAAATAGATCACTTAATTAAGCGAATTGGTATTAGTCTTTATTATATCCCTCAATAAATAGCATTAACGTGCTTAACCAGATAAAATTCGCGGCAATTAAATATGAGCGAAGTGAAGTTGTCATGAGTAGAAAGATTGAACTATTAGCCCCAGGCGGTGATGTAAACGCGGTAAAAGCCGCCATTGTAGCCGGTGCTAATGCGGTTTATTGTGGGTTAGATACCTTTAATGCACGTAACCGAGCGTCTAATCTTTCGTTTGATGAGCTTAACGGCGCACTTCGCCTAGCCCATGAATACGGCTGTGAGATTTTTTTAACGCTAAATGTAGTTATATTAGAGCACGAAATGGGTGCGCTATTTAAGCTATTAAATCAGCTAGTAAATACCACGCTCGATGGCATTATTGTGCAAGATTTAGGGTTATTCAATATAGTTAAAAAGCACTTTCCTACTTTGCATATTCACGCATCAACTCAGTTAACTACGCATAACGAATCACAGGTTGAGTTTTTAGCGCGCATTGGCGCTACACGCGTAAATTTATCGCGCGAGCTTAACTTAACTGAAATTAAAATACTGACCGACGTAGCGCATAAATGCGACGTATTAACCGAAGTATTTGTGCACGGCGCATTATGTATTGCGTTTTCAGGGCAATGTTATTCAAGCTCAGTAAGTGTGGGTAACTCGGGTAATCGTGGTCGCTGCTCGCAAGCGTGTCGTGATGAATACGAGCCAACGGCGATGGGTAACAAACATCCACTAAATTTAAAAGATAATTCAGCTTATTTTGACCTACCAGAGCTGGTAGCCGCAGGTGTTGATTCGTTAAAAGTAGAAGGCCGTATTAAAGGCGCTAACTACGTACATACGGTTATTGATAGCTGGCGCAAACAAATAGATACCTTTGTACAAACCGGTAACCTAATTGAAGACGATTCAAGCTTATACAAAGTGTTTAACCGTAACTTTACCAATAAGTTTTTAACCGGCGACATGACCAAAAACATGTTTACCGATAACCCGCGCGACCATAGCTTTGATCACGCTAACGAAAAAAACAATGCAATTTCGGTCGTGCAAATTTACGATGCTCAGCAAGAGCTTTCCACTCAAAAAAGTGAAATTGATTCGTTAGTTAAAAAGAAAATTGAATTTTTGGATATTTCAAAGCGCGAGCTTACATTAGAATTTTCAGGGCAATTAAATCAGCCATTCACTGTAAACATAATTATTGAAGATAAAAACGATATTACGCTTTCGAATAAAAACGAAAAAGAGCCTCTACGCTTTGAAGTTCAATCGCAAATGCCTATGCAAACCGCCGATAAATCGGTTGTTGATATTGCTGCTATTGATAAACGCTTTAAAAGCTTTAGTAATGCCAATTTTGAAATTAAAAATATGGATTACTCAAACTTAGGCAACAACTTAAGCATTCCGTTTAAAGAGCTTGCCCGCATTAAGAAGCAAGTCGCGTTTTTATTAAACGAAGGTAAAGACGTACTCGCCCCTGTTGAACTGCCTAAACTAGTAAACCACGAAAAAGCAGATAAAAACAAAACAACACTCTCTATTTTAATATCGGACATAAAAGACGTTCACCTATGTGATTTAACAAATGGCGATGTTTACTTTAAATTACCTGAGAGCTTTAGAACCGATAACGATAAATACATCAACGTATTTTTAGAGCACCCGCAGTTAATTCCTTGGTTCCCGGCGGTATTAATTGGTAAAGATTTTGAAGAAGCGGTACGTTTACTCGAGGTTGTAAAACCTAAGCTTATTATTAGTAACAACACAGGCGTTGCATTTAAAGCCGTGCAAATGGGTCTTGACTGGATTGCAGGTCCATTATTAAACACTACAAACTCTTATGCGTTACTAACACTACAAGAAGATTTAAACGCAAAAGGCGCGTTTATTTCAAACGAAATAAACAAACCACAAATGCGTAGTATTAAACGCCCTAACAACTTTAAAATGATGTACAGCATTTATCATCCAATACTAATGATGACCAGCCGTCAGTGTTTTTTCCAGCAAACCGTTGGCTGTAAAAAACCACGTATTGACGCAAGCTGTATGCTGAGCTGTAAAAAAGAAACAACCGTTACCAATGTTAAAGGCATTAGCTTTGCAATTGATAAACAAAAAGGCGGCTACCCGAGCATTTATAACCACGAGCAATTTTTAAATATGGATATTGTGACCGATTATGCCGACAAGTTTGACGAGTTTATGATTGATTTAACCGACATTGGCTCAGGCGATAAAGAAAAACTCGATAAAGCCGTGTTACTTGCGCATTTTCAGGATTTAATTAGCGGGCAAACACAAGCAGCTGATCAGTTAAATCACATGGTGAAAGTAAAAACACGTCAGCAATATGTTGAAGGCTTAAACAGCTAAGGTAAGTATTAAAATGACACTGCCATTATTATATTCATTACAACACTGCCCATATGCAATGCGCGCACGAATGGGTATTTTAATGGCAGAGCAACACGTGCTTCTACGCGCTATAAAAACTAAAAATAAGCCACCGCATCTTTTGCAAATATCGCCAAAAGGCACGGTGCCTGTTTTATTACTGCCGAATAATCAAGTAATCGATGAAAGTCTAGACATTATGCTCTGGGCGCTCAAACAAAACGATCCGTATAATTTACTGCATACTCAAGACCCATTAGCACTTGAGCGCATGCTTGAGTTAATTAAGCTAAACGACACGCAATTTAAACCCGTGCTCGAAAAGTACAAATTTTATGCTCGTACAAAAGACATGGCACAAATTTATTACCAAAAAGCCTGCGAAGAGTTTATTAAGCAATTTGAAGCAAAACTAACCACGCATAAATACTTAATGGGCGATGAAAAAAGTCTAGCCGATTATGCCCTGCTGCCATTTATTAGACAGTTTACCCGCGTAGATAAACACTGGTACTTACAAAGTGAATACACGTATGTACGCGCATGGTTAAACGAGTTTTTGCACGCCCCCATGTTTACCAAAGTTATGACCAAATTTGATTTGTATATGGACTGCGGCGAAGAGTTTTTGTACGGCGTTAAAAAATCTTAACTTAGCCTTTGTTTTATAGAAATTACATTGTCATAGCTAGCTACAAAGCTAAGCATTGAATTATTCTCATCATCGAATTTAAGCCATTTATTTACGCTATAATGCCCTCCCCATTACTAACAAACGCTATGCATTATGAACTACTCAAACTTTGGCACTAAATTCACACAACCCAACGGCATTACTCAGTTAATGGAAGATTTAGGCGGTGCTAAAAACAGCAATAATCCTAATATTGTTATGCTCGGTGGCGGTAACCCCGCACTAGTACCACAAGTAAATGAGGTTTTTTTAAGTGAATTACAAAAACTCGTTGCCAGTAACAAGGTATCGCAAGTATTTGGCCTTTACGATGGCCCTACCGGTAACGACGAGTTTAGAGCTGCATTAGCAGGCCAGCTAAGTAAAGAGTATGCATGGGATATTAGCGCCGATAACATAGCGCTTGGTAATGGCAGTCAAGCTAACTTTTTTGTGCTGTTTAATATGTTGGCAGGCGAAATGCCTGATGGCAGCCGCAAAAAGATTTTATTTCCCCTTGCGCCAGAGTACATAGGTTATGCCGAGCAAGGTTTATCGGCTGATATGTTTGTTGCCATAAAGCCTGATATCGAAATTTTAAATACAGGCAGCACATCAAAACAGTTTAAATACGTAATTGATTTTAAAGCAGTTGAAAAAACACTAGCAAACGACAGCAGCATAAGCGCACTGTGCGTATCACGCCCTACCAATCCAACAGGTAATGTAATTACCGACGATGAAGTAAAACACCTTGATTTGCTTGCTAAGCAATATGGTATTCCACTCATTATTGATAACGCGTACGGCGATCCGTTCCCAGGTTGTATTTACACCGACGCAAACCTAACGTGGAACTCAAACATTATTTTATGTATGTCACTTTCAAAACTTGGCCTACCAGGTTTACGCAGCGGTATTGTGGTTGCAAACAATGAGATTATTAAAGCAATTGGCCGCGTAAATGGCAGTATGGTTTTATCGCCAAATAGTATTGGCCCAAGCTTAGTGACACGCTTAATTAACGACAACGAACTACTGCCACTGTGCCGCAATGTTGTACTGCCTTTTTATCGTAATAAAGCACACATAGCGATTGAATTGTTTGATGAAGTATTTGCCGAACTGCCTGTTTATTTGCACAAAGTTGAAGGCGCATTTTTTATGTGGCTGTGGTTTAAAGATGCAAAAATGACAAGCGAGGTGTTGTATCAAAAGCTTAAAGAGCAAGACGTGTATGTGATCCCAGGTCACAACTTTTTTATCGGCATTGACGATAGCTGGGCGCACAAGCACGAGTGTATTCGTATTAACTATGCTACCGATGCAGATACCCTAAAAAAAGGCTTAGAAGCGATTAAAAACCTAATAAAGTAAATATACTGATGCCGATATTAATATCGGCATCAGTCATTTAACTCGCTTATATATTCGTTTAAAATTCATGTAAACGCACTGTATCCCCTTTAAATTTATATACAAGTTGGTATCCTACTCGACCTTTTTTAATAGTAATTCGCTTAATTAAGTGATCTATTCTGAGGTGAGAAAATCGTGTCGATAACCAAGCAAAAATTTCGTTATTTAGTTGTTCTATATCAGAAATTTTTAACGCAGTTAGCGTCAGATTTAATCCCTCAAATTGATTAAGTATTATTGCGGATTGGTATAACATATGCTTATTAAAAAAGAACCAGCCAAGGGGCGATTATCGCTGCAGGGCACTTAATTAAAGTGGCAGCAATAACACTACAGGCATCGCGTATAAATATTGGTTTTAAACGTTAGATGTAACTTTAAATAGCAACATGCAATAACACTATTAAGGTCAATTATGCGATTAGGACCAGGACTACTTGTCACCGCTGCCTTCATTGGACCAGGGACCATTACTACCGCCAGCGTGGCAGGTGCAAACTTTGGTTTTGCACTTATATGGACATTACTGTTTTCAGTAGTTGCCACTATATTATTACAATCTATGGCGGCGCGCCTTGGCGTTGCTACCGGGCAAGATTTAGCTCAAGCGCTCAGAGCACATATTCAAACGCCCTTATTTAAATCTTTAGCTATATTTTTAGTCATTAGCGCCATTGGTGTGGGCAGTGCAGCTTATGAAGCGGGTAACTTAAGTGGCGCTAGCATGGGGTTAATTGAAATATTCCCACAAGTTAACTCCCAACTATGGACACCACTTATTGCTTTTTTAAGTGCAGCTTTACTGTATAGCGGTAAACATAAAGTGGTTGAAAACGCGCTAATTTTACTCGTTATTTTAATGAGCTTAGTGTTTATCTCAACACTTGTAATGGCAGCCCCTTCACTGGGTGATGTATTTGCAGGTTTTATTCCTAGTATGCCTGAGGGTTCGATTACAACCATACTCGCTTTAGTTGGCACTACCATTGTGCCGTATAACTTATTTTTACACTCCGGCGTACTCGCTGCTAGACACGACAGTAACAGCGATATGCAAAAAGTGATTAAACAAACAAATGTTGATACAAGCCTATCAATCACTTTAGGCGGTGTGATCACTTTAGCTATTTTATCTACAGCTTCAGTTGCATTTTATGGCACCGATGCGGGGCAAATTAGTGCGGCCAATATGGCCGTGCAGTTAGAGCCATTGCTTGGTGACGCCGCTCATTACTTTTTTGCTATTGGTTTATTTGCTGCAGGTTTAACAAGTGCTATTACAGCGCCACTTGCAGGTGCTTACGCCGTGTGTGGCATGTTAGGTTGGTCAAACGATATGGGTAACTCACGTTTTAAAGGCGTTGCTATTGTTATTTTATTGTTTGGTGCTGCGGTGGCGTCACTCGGTTTAGACCCTGTCGCGGTGATTATATTCGCGCAAGCGGCTAACGGGTTATTACTCCCTATTGTTAGCACCTACCTTGTATGGCTGGTTAATCAAAAAGGGGTTATGGGAAACTACACTAACTCTTTGGTGTTAAACCTGGTAACCCTACCCGTTTTAATCCTAATTTTTGGGCTAAGTAGCTACAAACTAATTAGTTTAATTTTTTAATTAAATTCTAAAGGTCATATTCAAAGGCCGCTGTTTACAATATACAGCGGCCTTTATTTATTAAACACTAAATAACGTATAAGCCGTATTTATATTCACACAGCTAACACGCTTTTTGGGTTTTAGTTGCCTTAACTAATTGCGAAAACGCCAAACCACCTACCGCGCCTGCAAGCAGTTGAGCATAAAAACCCCAGCCTCTTGCGCCCGCTATAATATGAATATTCATAATTGATTCAATGGCAATTAACACAATAGTAAATGCCACAATGCCCGCAATTACAAATAGCTGAGTACTGTATTTTTGAACCTTTTTATTAAGCTTTACGGTAACAAAAAAAGCGATGGCAAGTGCTACGGCAATAATAGCGCCGTAGGTAGGTAATAGGCCTAACCAATCATCAAGCGTTAAACTAACGCGATCACTAAAGCCCACCACTACACCTACATTAACTAATTGATTGACAACGTATTGGCTATGAAACAAGCTAGCAAGTGTGAATGTAAGTAACCAAGAAACTAAAAATGAAGGCAATATACGTGTTAAAAACGACATGGTTATCTCAACTTAAAATAAAGCTTTTCTCTTATACTAGTTATGCTAGCAAAGGCTTGCTCCGTAAACAATGTATCTCTTTTTTTACTTTGCTTTCGCTTTTTTCGCTTTCTGTTAATGCAGATGCTACGTTACCAAAGGAGCAATACAGTACAAAAACACTGGCTACGCAATTACAGTCTCCGTGGAGCATGGTTGAACTACCAAACGGCACATGGTTAATTACAGAGCGTGATGGTCACGTAGTTATAGTTAAAAACAATGTGCAATCAAGAGTAGAATTAAACCTAACAGGTTTATACGTTGCAGGCCAAGGTGGTTTACTCGACATTGTGTTATCACCAGATTATAACGACTCAAAAGAAATTATTTTTACTTATGCCCAAGGTGATGCAAGCGCAAACAGGCTTGTTGTTGCCAAAGCCACGTTTAATGGCACTGACTTTTCAAAACCTAACATTATTTATAAAGTAGCGACTGATAAAAACACACCGCAACATTACGCAGGACGCGCCCTTGTCCTACCCGACAATACGTTATTAGTTTCAACGGGCGATGGTTTTGACTTTAGAGAGCAAGCACAAGTTATCACCAGCCAACTTGGTAAAATATTACGTATAAACCTAGATGGCACCATACCAACAGATAACCCATTTATTAATTACAAAAACCTAAATGCACATGCTGTTTACTCACTTGGTCATCGTAACCCTCAAGGCTTAGTTTATGATTACGATACGCAGCAAATTGTTAGCCACGAGCACGGCCCTGCAGGCGGTGACGAGCTAAACTACTTAACCGCTGGGACTAATTACGGCTGGCCGGTAATCACCTATGGCAAAGATTACTCGCAAGCGCGTATTTCACCATTTACCGAATATAAAGGCATGCAAAAACCAAGTGTTAATTGGACGCCATCAATAGCGCCATCAGGCATGGCGTATTACGGCTCTAAACATGCAGCTTTTCCTTCATTACAACAACATGTGCTTATCACTACTCTTGTTGATAAAAAGCTCTACAGCGTTAATCTGGCTAATGGTGAATTTACGCAGTCTCACGTATTTCCTGAAGCAATGGGTAGATTAAGGGATGTGTTTGTTACAACTAAGGGGAACATCGCGGTATTAACCGACGGTAAAGAGGCAAAGCTAATGTTAGTCACACCAAGGTAATTGGCGTTATTAATATTAGGTTGGAGCACGTAGTTTTAACCGTGGACTAACATAAAATGAGTTAAACAAAAGGTATACTAATGAATACAAGCTGTGGTCAAAACGAGTTGAGCACAGCGCTCTACAACTGTCTAATTAGATAAAATCATCAATCTCCATCAGGGTATTGTTCCGGTTTTATACCACTTTCGAGTACCACTTTAGGATAAAATATATCAGGCTTTTCACTAAAGCGTTTTTTCCTACTTTTACTTATTTGAAACAACCAGCTATCACCGTAATCAAACATATAATAGAGTTTTTTACCCTTAGCTTGTGGGAATATGCTATCAATTGTTTCTTGAGTTACCTTATCCTCATTGCATGCTATACGTTGCGCGCTTCTAGAGTAATAAGAGTTACCTATACAAAACTCATACATGTGATCATCATCAAAGTCTACAGCAGACAAAACTGCCTGATGTAATTCATCCAAACTATAGTCAATTGGGATTTCTAAAGCACATTCCCATTCATTATAAGCGTGCATACCATCAAGTAATTTTATCTTTAACGTCTCAATCATATCCAAACTCCCCCCTCTTACCTATATTGAATTAACTGCCTATTAAACAGACGGATAATTTAATTAAACAAATAATACTGCGCCACTAAACTTGCTTTTTGCGTCAGCAAAATTTAGATTGGCTGTCTTGTTTATTGTTCGTTGGTTATAATCACGGAGCGATAGCCAACTGTTATTTTTCCTCTTAGGAAT
The DNA here is from genome assembly GCF_000497875.1 of Pseudoalteromonas sp. S8-8. Lineage (NCBI taxonomy): Bacteria > Pseudomonadati > Pseudomonadota > Gammaproteobacteria > Alteromonadales > Pseudoalteromonadaceae > Pseudoalteromonas > Pseudoalteromonas sp. S8-8. Next base: position 1,106 of record NZ_AUTR01000001.1, on the reverse strand, counting down.
TTGTTATATTTTTTATGCCACTGCAAAATCAACTACGTGGACATTTGTTAAGTTAATCTGTTGTTTAGCATGCCAAAGATCATAGTTATCTTGCATTGCTAACCAACTCTCAGGAGTTCTGCCAATTGCTTTAGATAAACGAAGAGCCATTTCTGGAGAGATAGCACTTTGCCCTTTTAGAACCCTATTTAAAGTAGATGATGCCACATCTAGTTGTTTAGCTAAATAACGACAGCTAAAACCTGAAGGTTCTAGGTATACATCGTAAATAAACTCTCCAGGATGTGGTGGATTATGCATAGTCATTAGTGATAGTCCTCATAGTTAAGAATATATGCATTACCATCGATAAATTCAAAAGTAATGCGCCAGTTACCATTTACAGTAATAGACCAAACCCCATCACGTTCCCCTTTTAGTGGGTGCAATTTAAAACCGGGTAGATTGATATCATCAATTTCTTGTGCGGTATCTATTGCTGTAAGTTGCATCCGTAATTTACGTTGATGCTTAGCCTGAATTCCAGCAACACTTCCTGTTTGAAAGTATTTTTTGAGGCCTTTGTGTTTGAAAGATTTAATCATGACACAAGTATAGCGTGATGCGCATCAGTCGTCGATAAAAATATAACGCCCGCGTTTACGGCTGGNGTTTGGAGCGCAGCGGAAAAACAATCCGATAACATGCGCTTGAAACTTACTCTAATTCAGCAAGTAAAGCTGTGTCACTACAAGATTTACTTTTTTTGGCTAATAAATGATTTTTACGACTACCTTACTTTCATTCATCCAGTAAATAAGCAACTATCACTCTTAAACCTAAATCGCATTAGACTAGACAGCCACTCCAATTGTAAACTAATCTAGCGCGCCACTAAATTTACTTTTTTGGGCTAAGAGTTCACCTCTTTTTATATCTTTACTCGCGCGTTACACATTAAATAAGCAATTATCACTGTTAAACCTAAATTACACGCATGAAAATGACTGCATAATGCAGTTGTGATTTATTACTGAGTAGTTTAAGTTTTATGCCAGTAGCTTTTCGCAGTTACTGATATTCGCTCGCCGCTTTCGGTTTAAGTTTTCACAATAACCTTCTTGTGA